>URWA01000005.1 GCA_900551445.1 uncultured Bacteroides sp.
CCAACGACCCTCTGATTAACAGTCAGATGCTCTAACCGACTGAGCTACTGAAGAAGGTTTTTCCTTAATTGCGCTGCAAAGGTAGTAGGATATTTTGAATTATGCAATATCTTTGCAAAAAAAATAAAGCAAAATGGATAAAATATTAGGAATGGGCAATGCGTTGGTAGATGTTTTGGTGAGAATTGATGACGATTCTTTATTGGAGAAGCTCCATCTGCCCAAAGGAAGCATGCAGTTGATACAGGAAGATACGCTGGCCGAGATACGTAAATCCACTGCCGGCATGAAGATACACCGGGCCACGGGCGGTTCGGCCAGCAACACGGTAAGTGCCTTGGCCGCCCTGGGGGCCACTCCCGGATTTATCGGGAAAATCGGAAAGGACGAGACCGGGCAGTTCTTCGACGACACCCTCCGGCAGCGGGGAGTGAAAACCGCGCTGAAAACCTGCGACCTGCCTTCCGGCATTGCCTCCACGTTCATTTCGTCCGACGGGGAACGCACGTTCGGCACCTATCTGGGAGCAGCTGCCACCCTGCATGCCGACGACCTGTCGCGCGATATGTTTACCGGTTATGATTATCTCTATATCGAAGGCTATCTGCTGCAAGACCACGACCTGATGCTGCGGGCCATGCAGCTGGCCAAGGAAGAAGGCCTTCAGGTGTGTCTCGACATGGCCAGCTACAATGTGGTGGAAGCCGAACGCGACTTCTTTGACCATCTGATTGTGAAATACGTAGACATCGTGTTTGCCAATGAGAGCGAGGCACGGGCCTATACAGGCAAGGAACCCCACGAAGCCTTGGAAGAAATCGCCTCCAAGTGCAGCATTGCCGTGGTGAAGACCGGAAAAGAAGGCTCTCTCGTGAAGAAAGGTACCGAAGTCATCCAGCTGCTGTCGTGTCCGATTGAGGGCGTGGTGGATACCACCGGTGCCGGCGATTTCTATGCCGCCGGTTTCATGTACGGCCTGACCTGCGGCTATTCGCTGGAAAAATGCGTGCAAATCAGCACCATCCTGGCCACGGCTGTGATTCAGGAGGTGGGCACCACCCTGCCCGGAAAGAAATGGGACGAAATTAAGTTAAATATTGACGCACTTCTGCAAGTCTGACCGGAATAATGTGTTTATTTGCAGGAAGAAATAAATTGAAAACAAACGACGTATGAATGCAAGAAAAATGCTGGCCGGAGCCTTCATTGTGATGCTGGGCATGGGGATGACCAGTTTCAAGGAAGACGACCGCAATTTTCAGATATCGAAAAATCTGGACATCTTCAACTCCATTTTCAAGGAACTGGACATGTTCTATGTCGATACCGTGAATGCCGAGAAAATGATTCAGACCGGGGTGGAAGGCATGCTTTCGCTGACCGACCCCTATACGGAATACTATCCTGAAGAAGAGGTGAGCAGCCTCAAGGAGATGACGACCGGAAAATACGGGGGCATCGGAGCGGCCATCCGCTACTATGAAGCCAAAGACCGCATCGCGGTGGTAGAGCCTACCGAGGGCATGCCGGCAGCTGAGGCTGGCGTGAAGGCGGGCGACATCATCCTCTCGGTGGGAGGAAAGGAGATGGTGCGCGGCAACATGAAGCCCCAGGAGTTTTCTTCGAAAGTGAGCGAAGCCCTGCGTGGAGAGCCGGGCACTTCGTTCGTGCTGAAAGTGCTGCGCCCGTTGAAGAACGACAGCACGGTGATGGAGTTCAAGCTCACCCGTAAGAACATCCGTACCAATCCCGTGCCCTATTACGGCATGGTGAAAGACAGCATCGGCTATCTGGCCCTGTCCAGCTTCACCGAAAATTCTGCCAAGGACTTCAAGAAAGCCTTCATCGAACTGAAACAGAAAGGCGCCAAGTCGCTGATTATCGACCTGCGCGACAACGGAGGAGGTTCCTTGTCGGAAGCGGTAGACATCGTCAATCTTTACGTGCCGAAGGGACAGGAGATTGTGGTGACCAAAGGCAAGTTGCGTCAGGCACAGGGTTCCTACAAGACCCAGAACGAGCCGGTCGACACCCAGATTCCGCTGGCCATCCTGGTGAACGGTTCCACGGCTTCGGCTTCTGAAATCGTGAGCGGTTCGTTGCAGGATTTGGACCGTGCGGTGATTATCGGTGCGCGCACCTTCGGAAAAGGACTGGTACAGACCATCCGTCCGTTGCCCTACAACGGTACGCTGAAAGTGACTACCTCCAAATATTATATTCCCAGCGGACGTTGCATCCAGGCCATCGACTATGCCAAGAAGAACGCCGACGGTTCCGTAGCCCGTACGCCCGACAGTCTGACCACCGTATTCCACACTGCCGCCGGACGTGAGGTACGCGACGGGGGAGGTATCCGTCCCGACATCGAAGTGAAGGGCGACAAGATTCCGAACATCGTGTTCTACCTGATGAACGATGACTTGATTTTCGATTATGCTACCCAATATTGCTGGGACCATCCCACACTGGCTTCGGTAGACGATTTCAAGTTGACCGATGCCGACTACGAGGCGTTCAAGAAACTGGTGAAGTCGCGTAATTTCACCTACGACCGCCAGAGCGAGAAGCTGTTGAAGAGCCTGAAGGAAGTGGCCGAGTTTGAGGGTTACATGACCGAAGCGTCCGAAGAATTCAAGGCCTTGGAGAAGAAACTCAACCACAACCTGGACCGCGACCTGGACTATTTCGCCAAACCGATTAAGGAATATCTTTCACAGGAAATCGTGACCCGCTATTTCTACCAGCGTGGAGCCGTGATGGAACGGTTGAAAGATGATACTGACCTGGAGAAAGCCATCGAAGTATTGCAAAATCCCGTCCGTTACCGGGAGATTCTTTCGGCACCGGTAAAGACAGACGAACCGGCCAAGAAGGAAGAACCGAAGAAATAAGGCCTCAGAAGGGCTTCTGGAGGGCCTTCAGGTAAGGCCCGGAAAACGCAAGGACGTTTTGTTTCAAACGCAAGTGCATTTGGAGTAAAACGTCCTTACGTTTTGATTGAAACGTCCTTGCGTTTTGGAGAAAACGTAAAGGCGTTTGAGTTGAAACGCTTCGGCGTTTTTATTTGTCTCATGTACAGTTTGTTCCATACTAAATTTTTAAAAAAAACTCACATTAGTTTATCAAAGAAGATTTGTTGTATTTTTGTAGAAAATATATGACGTATGGAAAGTTCGAAAACAGCCACAACTATACAAGAACAGATTGAGACTTTAAGGGAAAGAGGTATGAGTATTGACGATGAAGGGAAAGCCATTGAGAATCTTTCTGACATCGGTTATTATCGGTTAGGTTTTTATTGGTTTCCCTTTGAGAAAACATATCCACGAAAGGAACAAAGAGATCATACATTCAAAGAGGGAACAAATTTTGATTATGTCATAAAGCTTTATTACTTTGATTTTGATTTGAGAAACCTTTTCTTGCGTTATATAAGTAGAATTGAAATAAATTTCAGGACTACTTTAATTTATATGATTTCGAATAAGTACAAGGACGATTCATTCTGGTACATCAATCCAAAGGTATTAAAGCAGGACTTTATTGATAGTGACCTTTTTCAGAAGTCCATTAAAGATGTGAATAGCGAGCCTGTGATAAAACAGGATTTAAAAACGCATAAAAGAAAATATGCTCCTGCATGGAAAGCTATTGAATATATGAGTTTTGGTGTTGTCATTTCCATATATGATAATCTACTGGATGGTGGTTTGAAACATGGTATTTCAGTTGCTTATGGAATGCAGTCTCCATCTCAGTTTTCAAATTATATCAATACAGTGCGTAGACTCAGGAATTATTGTGCTCATGGAAAAGTTCTTTTTGACATGACACTTCCCGAAGCAATCAGCAATGGACCTCTGGGGTATTTAGGTAATCAAAAGAACATATTGGTTGGTGCCTATAAGGTATTTTGTTACTTCTTGGGCAGAATATCACAAAATAGAGTTACAGAGATGAAATCGGAGTTGTTAAAGGCATTTAATCGTGTTACATATCCAACTGTGAAGGATATCATATATAACAACTCTGGATTCAGGCCAAATGATTTATAAGTTAATTTTTGGTGGGAAAAGAAATTCTTTTTATCTTTGTCCCAGATAAAGTGCACTTGTCAGCTATAGGCTTTCATACTGCACTATAAAAGGAACTGATAAGGGACTGCCCTATAGGGTAGTCCTTTTTTTATGGTTACAAGACAATTTTATCTCTTTCAGTTTATAAGTAGAGTTAGCCAATTTCCCAGTGAACGGTAATCTCTGAAAAGGATATAAACTCAGTTATTGACCATAAGTATAAGCCCTGTACCTCTTTTGGTGACAATCTCTATATGAGGGTCTTCCGCAAACAGCTTTCTTAATTTGGTGATGAACACATCGAGGCTGCGTGAGGCAAAATAATCCTTGTCAGTATTCCAGAAACGGCCCAAAATGGTCTCTCTTGTTACCACATCACCTTTATTTTGCGCGAGCAACTGTAAAATCTGAGCTTCTCTTACGGTAAGATCCGTTTTATCGCCCGATTCGTGATTATAGAGTGTGGCATGTTCGGCATCCAGCGTATAATGGCCGAACCTGCACAATCCTTCTTCGTTGCGGGTCTTGCTTCCTTCCTTCATTTTCAGGATGGCGTGCAGATGTGCATCCAGTTCATCGGGGATGAACGGTTTCTTCACGTAATTATTGACGCCGATATCATATCCTTTTCTGACATCCTTGGGAGAGGTAAGTGCGGAAGCAAAAAGAATGGGGGTATCCACGTCGGTTGCCCGTATGCGCCGCACCATTTCAAAGCCATCCATCACCGGCATATCAATGTCGGAGATGATGATGTCGGGGCGATGTGCCTTCCAGGCTTCCAATCCCTCTTCCCCATTACAAGCGGTAATCACCTCATATCCCCCGATGATGTCCTGGAGGCCGGACTGTACGATGTATGACAGATTCTTGTCGTCTTCTACCAATAACAGTTTTATCATTGTTTTTGCAATTATGAAACAAATGTATGGAAATATGTGGAATATACGGCATCTCAGAAACAGATTTTGTGTATATCGTCAGTCTTTGCAAATATAATATTGGGATTACCAACCTAAATTGAAACGCCGAAGTATTAACATAAAGATAACGTAAGGATAACCTAAAGGCTAAAGATTCCACCTTACCTTTGCAATAGTCAAATTAAAAAGTATGTAACAATGAAAATATTTACAAGGAAAACGAATCGGCAAAAGGCATTGATTTCATACGGAAGAGGGCCCGAAGGGGAAGAAGTGATGATAAACATCACGGAACCTAAACGGATAAATGTAAAAACCATTGTGGCCTTCGTTATTATCCTGCCAGTGATGATGTGGCTGTTTTCTGCCATTTATGGAGTTGACAGCCTGAATGTCACTTCGGCGAACTATTTCAGTAAAGGCAGGTATGTAATACTCTCCAGTGTGCTTTGTGGTGTCTTGTTGAACTGGTTAATACAGGCTGTCGTTTATGTTATTGTCAGTCCTAAGTCAGATAGAAAATTTGCGACAAGATTCTTCAAACATTATAATACCTTACGCTTCTTTTGTGAAGGAAATTTGAAGGTCATTCATTTCCGTATAGCGAATATACTTGCTCACTGTATCTGTGGATATATCCCATTACTGTCAGGTTTTATCATAGGGGACGTTTCCGTATGTTACTTTGGCCTTCTATCAATGATGTTCTTCTTTGATGAGACCAGCCTTGTATGGAGACTGCGTCGTTACAGCGGGCAGGCTTTGTGCAGATATAAGACAGATGAAGCATAACTTTATGGGGTATGACAGACAATATTTCAATTTATCTGGCACTACGCTCAAAACAGATTGTGCGTCTATTTGCAGGCATCGGACCGTTCCGGTGTCTGTTTCTTATCGGTATCGCTGCCATCCTGTTTTATGCTTTTGCGAAAGTAACAAGCGTATGGATATTGCCAGTGTGTTATCTGCTCATACTTTGGCTGTATCATAACAGTAGAAAAGACAAGGAGTTTCTGTCTTTACAGGTGCAAGGAATCAAAGGATTGTTTACGGCAGAATATTTATTCCTCGCTTTACCGTTTATTATTTCGGGGATAATTGCTGCAAATTACATTTCTTTACCGGTTATCATACTGATTGCGGTAGTTATGCCGTGGATTCACCCTGTCAGGTTTCATTCTATAGTTCTGCCTATACCCTTATTATACAATGGGGATTTGTTGTATAGAAGGATGTTCCGGAAACAAGTATCCCTGTATGCGGTATTGCTCTTTCTGGCTTTCATGGGAGTACTGCATGATAATGTCAATCTCTGTAAAGTATGCCTGATATTGTGGGGAGCAATTCAGGGAACGGCATATATGGTGACGCCACAGAAGCATGAACTCTCTGTCTATAACAGTTTCGGAATGTATCAGCTGATACTGGTCAAATCAGGGCTGAGGAATATCTTTATCACCATGTTCCCGTTCATAGTACTTATGCTTATGCTGATACACGACTCAGAAGCTATACTTTTCTGTCTTGCATTGTTCTCTTCGACATTGTTATACCAGTGGAATATGGGCATGGCAAGATTCTCCTTTGAGACACAAACAGTAATGGGAATATACTGGCTGCTTTTCCCGTTGCCGCTGTTTTTAGTTTCGATTATGAACCCAGTTGTATTGATTCCTTATTTGGCTTTGAATATAGGCCTTACACTTTCTCTAAAGAAAAAATATAAACATATATGGAACTGATATATATAAAAGAATTGAGCAAGGCATACGGTAAGACGAGAGTGCTTGATAACCTTTCCGTTTCTTACGAATCCGGGAAAATCTACGGACTGGTGGGAGAAAACGGAGCCGGAAAAACAACACTTTTCAACTGCATCATGGGAGTAACTGATTATGAAGGCGAGATAAGGAAGTCATCACCAATGACTGTTGGTTATATGTCGGCTGAAAACTTCTTCTATTCCCTTATTACCGGAAAAGAATATCTTGAATTCTGTATCAAAGCTAAAGGGAAGAAGATGGATGCTAAAGCCATAGATTCATTGAATAAAGTCTTTCAACTGCCACTGGAAAGATTCGCTTCGGACTATTCCACAGGAATGAAGAAAAAGCTTGCACTTATGTCCCTGCTCCTTCAGGATAATGACCTGTACATCCTTGACGAACCTTTCAACGGGGTAGATCTTTATGGGTGTATCCAACTTAAAAGAATCATACGCGAGCTGAAGGAAAAAGGGAAGACTGTCATAATCTCATCGCATCTTATCAATACGTTGCATGAACTTTGTGATGAGATTGATTTTCTGGATGATCATACCATTCGGAAAAGATATATTCATGCATCAATTGATGAGATAGAGCAGGATATTCTTAACAGGAAACATTAACCTAAAGATAATGTAGTGATAACATAAACTCTTATTCTTTGCGCATACCTTTGCAGCATAAGTATAATGTAATATTATTTATAGCCTATGAAGAAAAGTTCTTATAAATATGGTCGTATATTTTATTATGGATTAGTGGTGGGTGCTGTAATTGGAATACTTATAATGTCGTATTTCCTTATATGCTATAATACATCATTATAAAGATTCACGATGGTTATGAAAATGAAGTTTATAATTTCAGGCATTCTGATTGCTGCTATCGGACTGGTACTGTCGCACACATATCGTCCGTATGTATATGAGAACCATATCAATGATTATCATCTGGCAGATGTGATAGGCAGTATCGTTTGCGTACCGGCTGCGGTATTATGCGTCTATGGCATTGATAACAGATATTCGATAAAGCAATACACAATTGGGGCTGCAGTAGTCTATATTGCATACGAGTTTCTCGGTCTTTTTCATATACATGGTACCTTCGATGTATATGATATTATTGCCATAATAATAAGCAGCCTTGTGTTTTATCGGATATGCTTGTTATTTGGAGTTTCAAGCGGCAGATAGATGGTAAATTCCGTGAACTCTCCTTCTGTGCTGTTGACGAATATTCTTCCCTCATGCGCTTTTATTACCTGGTCAACAAAGTTCAGGCCCAGTCCGAAACCTGAAGCTCCGTTTCTTCGGCTGCGCCTTGCCGCCGCTGCACGTTCATACTTCTGGAAAATGACTTTCTGGTCGGCTTCGGATATGCCCAGACCATTGTCGCGTACTTTCAGGATGGTGTAGCGCTCGCTTTCTTCAGTGGTGATGCTTATTTCTACACTCTCCTTTGAGTATTTGATGGCATTGTCAATCAGATTGCTTAATGCTTCACCCAGATAATCGTTGTCGGCATAAGCTGTTTTGGCCTGCAAGCTGATTATAAAGTTTACGGGTTTCTGTGCTTTGGCCTTGAATTTTTCTGTCAGTTTCTCTATTATTGGAGTAAGCTCAACTTCTGTTTTGTTCATCTCCAGTTTATGGTTCTCCAGTTTTGAAATGGTCAGTATCTTGTTGGTGAGAGCAAACAGATGTTCTGCTTCGCTTTCCGCTATGTTCATGTATTTGTTCTTTATCTCCGGTTTGCCTTCCAGTCTTCCGCTTTTCAACATATCCTGCACCATCATAATTGTGCTTAGAGGTGTTTTCATATCGTGTATCATAGCGTATGAGAAGTCTTCGCGGATTTGTAAAATAACTTGCAGCCTTGAGATGATTTTTATTTGGAAAATAATACACGCTATTATAAAGCTTAGTACAATGATGGTGATTATAATAAGTAAATTTATTTTCCCGAAAAGAAACTTGTATGGATTTAGGATTACAAGTTGAACACCTTGTGATGAGTCTGCTGTAATATTTATGATCTCAGATTTTATTTCCCTCCATGGTAAAGCACTTGGATTGGGATTGCTTGAAGATAATATTTTATTATCGGAAATTCTTATTTTATGTACGGAAATCGAACATGGCAAATCAATGTCATTAAACATATCAGATGCTATAGAGTCTATTTTTGATAAAGACATCTTTAAGCCTATATTAGACAAGCCTTCGTTGAGACTGACTATTTCAGGTGCCAAATCATTTTTTTTAGCATCTGCTGGAATACTTACACCCACAATCTCAGTACCCTTAGGTGCTTCTTTAAATCTAATTGATATTTCTCTTCTTATCGCTTTTATCAGTATGGAATTACTCTCTTTATATAAATTATTTTCCAGAGCTACGTATGTATTATACAGCCATAATATTTGAAGTATTATTATTGCAAATGCTCCGATAAAAACGAAGACGCTAATATTCTTGTATTTCATATATATTGTATTTGCTTATTGCAAATATAGAGATATTTGAAAATTGACATATAATTATTGGACAGCATTGTTTTCACGGAGTAAATAGACACTATAGTATTTAACCTAAAGATAACGTAGCGATAACATAAACTCTTGTGCTTTGCGCCTACCTTTGCAGCATAAGAAATAACAAATCAAGTATAATTTGAAAATTAAATTATTATGATAGCAGAATTAATCGTTTCAGCAGTAGCATCAGTGTCTTTGTTAACACCAAAGGTCGTTTATAATGTATCCTCAGATGATAAGAAAGTGACAAATATTGAGGCCTATTCGGTAAGTGAAGGTAAATATCTTAAGCGTCTGTATAAGATAAACTTTATTTATAATGCAGAGGGTGAGGTTACAAATAAGAATACTTATCAGTGGGATGAAAGAAATTCCGGTTATATATTGAAGGATACTGAGAAGTTTTCCAAATAAAATCCTTCAACTTCTCTCTTATAAAAGTTTAACTCTATAATCTCTGGTATTCTGTATGGTTTATGCTGGATATCAGGGATATATAAAAGTTTAGCATGTTCTATCAATATACCTAAAAATATAAGTTATACAATGGATAAGACTAAAATCTGGAAAATAATTGCATCAATTTTTATGTTGATAGTTATTGGAATCCTATTAAAGAATATCAATATATCTAATATAAGTTATATTGTTTTCGTTCCTGTTATTTTATTACTAGGAATGATTTTTGAAAAACGAAATATTTACAGGGGATGGTTGATTTCAACAATTTTTGCTGTTTTATATTCCTTCCTATGGTATTTCTTTAACCCGGAAAAAGCGTTAGCTGCTATCGCTTGGATTTCAGCAGGTTCATTTATCTCATTGATAGTGATTTTTTTACTTAAACATATTAGAAAGGTTCGATAGAGTATTTGTTGTTAAAATTAGAGTAAGTCTGATGAATTCAGAATAAGGTAAGCCGTGTGTCAATCGTTCTCGTTACATTGACACACGGCTTATCTGGAAAGCAGCAATTACACTTAAATATTTTTGTGTTTTACTGATTATGTCTGTTGTTTGGAGTTTCAAGCGGCAGATAGATGGTAAATTCCGTGAACTCTCCTTCTGTGCTGTTGACGAATATTCTTCCCTCATGCGCTTTTATTACCTGGTCAACAAAGTTCAGGCCCAGTCCGAAGCCTGAAGCTCCGTTTCGGCGACTGCGCTTTGCTGCCGCAGCACGTTCATACTTCTGGAAAATGACTTTCTGGTCGGCTTCGGATATGCCCAGCCCATTGTCACGCACTTTCAGGATGGTGTAGCGTTCGCTTTCTTCCGTCGTGATGTGTATTTCCACACTCTCCTTTGAGTATTTGATGGCATTATCAATCAGATTGCTTAATACTTCACCCAGATATTCAGCATCGGCATAGGCAGTTTCGGCTTTTATATCTGTAATGAAATTCACTGCCTTTTGCGATTTCGCCTTGAATTTTTCGGTCAGTTTCTCTATTATAGGAGTAAGCTCAACTTCTGTCTTGTTCATCTCCAGTTTATGGTTCTCCAACTTTGAGATGGTAAGTATCTTGTTAGTGAGAGCAAACAGATGTTCTGTTTCGCTTTCTGCTATGTTCATGTATTTGTTCTTTATCTCCGGTTTGCCTTCCAGTCTTCCGCTTTTCAACATATCCTGCACCATCATAATAGTACTTAGAGGTGTTTTCATGTCATGTACCATGGCGTATGAGAAGTCTTCACGGATTTGGGAGATCTTATTTATCTTTGATATTATTCTTACTTGGTATATTATGCAGAATACTACAAAAATGAGAAGTAATGTTGTAGATACAAGGAGTATCCCCATCTTTCCGAAAAAAAGGTTATTGGGGTTTACGAATTGCGCCTGTATAACTATGGAATAATCTTTTCTTAGAGGTACTTTATCTGTTTGTAAAGAAAATAATGAGGAAGGTTTATTCCCGATATATTGTATGATGGTATCATTTTTTGAAATAGATATCATACATTCGCTTGGATAGTTATTCTTCAATAATAACTGTTTGTATATATGATTAATAGAGTCAAGGATTATTGGGCTTTTTAGTTGTTCTAAAGATTCTTGCATATAAACAAACTCTGGAAGATTCCTATTTTTATCTTCCTCTGTTCTACTTTGAACCTTAGTTCCAACTGGTAAATTTTGTAATCTGGAGAATGTTTCTTCCATAATGGCCTGTTCCAGCATATTTGTAGATTTAATCCTCAGTTCATCCTTAACAAAATTATAAGAATTAACTAACCATACAAGTTGAACTAATAATACAATTGATAGACCTAATATTGTAATAAATCTGATATAATATGTTTTCATTTAGCTGTTTTATTGCAAAGTTAACAACATTAAGTATATATAATCAAAGTTCCTGCTGAAAACTTCTTAACCTAAAGATAACGTAGCGATAACATAAACTTTTGTGCTTTGCGCCTACCTTTGCAGCATAAGAATAACGAAATAACATAAAACATTTCAATTATGAGAAGAATAATGAGACTGGCTTTTGTAGCCATTGCAGGTTTTGCCTGCATGCCGGCAGTTGTAAGGGCACAGCAGATGCCTCCGGTACCGGTAGATAAGGAAGTGAGAATCGGTAAACTGGATAACGGACTTACATACTATATCCGTCACAATGAATATCCGAAGAACCAGGTGGACTTCTATATCGCCCAGAAGGTGGGTAGTATCCTGGAAGAGGACGACCAGCGCGGATTGGCGCATTTTCTTGAACACATGTGTTTCAACGGGACCAAGAACTTTCCGGGAAACTCTATGGTCAAGTGGCTGGAGTCTGTAGGTGTGAAGTTCGGTTATAACCTGAATGCCTATACCAGCATTGATGAAACTGTATATCGTATCTCCAGTGTACCTACGGAACGTATCGGGGTGCAGGACTCCTGTCTGATGATTCTGTCCGACTGGGCTGACGGCCTGTTGCTGAATGGCAAGGACATTGACGAGGAAAGGGCTGTTATCCATGAGGAATGGAGAAGCCAGCTGCCTCCAAATATGAGAATCTTGGAGAAACTGCTTCCGGAGCTTTATCCGGACAGCAGATACGGACACCGTCTTCCTATAGGAACCATGGAAGTGGTGGACCATTTTCCGCATCAGGCTTTGCGCGACTATTATGAAAAGTGGTATCGCCCGGACCTTCAGGGAATAGTCGTAGTGGGTGACATTGATGTGGACCGCATAGAAGGCAAGATCAAGGAACTGTTCTCAAAGATTGAGAAGCCTGTCAATCCGGCAGAGAGGGTTTACTACCCTGTGGCCGACAATGAAAAGCCGATTGTAGCTTTCGGCTCGGATAAGGAGCAGGATAAATATGTGGCTCAGATTATGTTCAAGTATGATGCCTTGCCTGATTCATTGAAGGGCACAATGGCGGATATCACAACTGCTTATCTGCTCGATATGGCCCAGATGATGCTTCAGATAAGACTGAACGAACTGGGACAGAAAGCTGATGCTCCGTTTGCGGCGGCTTCTGCATTTTACGGTGAGTTTATTATGGCAAAGACGAAACAGGCTTTCCAATTTGCTATGCTTCCAAAAGGTAACAGTTTCGACGAAGGGCTGAAGGCGGTCTATCGTGAAGCTCTCCGTGCAAAGAGGGGAGGATTTACCGCCACTGAATATGCGCGTTGCCGCACGGAATACCTGTCTCAGCTTGAAAAGGCATATAATAACCGCAACCAGCAG
This sequence comes from uncultured Bacteroides sp., assembly GCA_900551445.1. GTDB lineage: Bacteria > Bacteroidota > Bacteroidia > Bacteroidales > Bacteroidaceae > Phocaeicola. Next base: position 13,011 of record URWA01000005.1, read on the forward strand.
GAGAACAAGACGCTGGCAGAATCGTATGTGCGTAATTTCATCGACAAGAAGCCGATACCGGGTATCGAGACGGAATATCAGATGATGAGCATGATTGTGAACCAGATTCCTGTGGAAGCTGTCAATCAGGTGTTTTCGCAGATTGTTTCGGACAAGAATCTGGTGGTTCTCGGTATGATGCCTGCACGCGAAGGTGAGGCCTGTCCCAAGGATGAAGATATACTCGCATTGCTTTCTCAGGTGAAAGCCGAAAACATTGCTCCTTACGTGGATAATGTGAAGGATGAGCCTCTGGTAAGCGAGTTGCCGGCAGCCGGAAAGGTGGTGAAGGAAAACATGCTTTCTGATTTCGGGGCCAAGGAATGGATTCTTTCAAACGGTGCCAAGGTGATATTGAAAAAGACCGACTTCAAGGCGGATGAAATCAATATGATGGCCGTGGCAAAAGGCGGTACTTCGGTTTATGGAAACGACAAGACTGCGGACTTGATGTTTATGCCTGCTGTATTGGAACAGCATGGTCTGGGCAGTTTCACTAATTCGGAGCTGACCAAGCTGATGGCCGGCAAGCAGGTTTCGCTCAAAGTAAGTCTGGATGATTATGTACGCAGACTGTCGGGAAATACGACTCCTAAGGACCTGAAGACTTACATGGAGATGATTTACATGACTTTCACCGGACTGACAGTAACACCGGATGAATTTACCGCCATGCAGAATCTTTATAAAGGAGTTATTCAGAATCAGGAACAGAATCCGAGCTTCGTATTCCAGAAGAAGGTGCAGGAGTTCCTTTACGCTTCGCCCAACAAGCAGGTGTTCGGTGTGAGTGACATTGAGAAGGCAAACCGTGAGAATATCCTTTCCATCATCCGTGAGCAGCTTGCCAATGCAGCTGAGTTTACCTTCGTATTCAGTGGAAACTTTGATGAAGCGGAATTAAAGACACTGGTTGAGCAGTACATCGCCACCTTGCCGTCGGTGAAGGGAAAGAAACAGGAATTGAAGTATAACCCTGCGGTTGAAATCAAGTCGGGCAACGAGGAAAAGGAATTTTCCCTGAAGATGGAAGTGCCTCAGGGTAGTGCGGCAGTTATCATTAGCGGAAAGATGCCTTACTCGTTCAAGAACAGGCTGATGGCTTCCATGTCGGCACAGATTATCTCTGCCCGTCTTTTGAGTGAAGTCCGCGAGAAAGAGGGAGCTGTTTACAGTATATATACGCAGGGCTCTCAGGACCGGTTGTCTGAAGTGTCAGTTGTCTATCAGACCATATTCCAGGTGAAGCCTGAAAAGAAAGACCGTGCGCTTGAAATCATCCGCAGCGAGTTTGAGAATTTGGCAAAGGAAACGCCCGTGGAAGAACTTGACAAGGTGAAGGAGTTTATGGTGAAGCAAATTACTGGAGACGAACAAACCAACAGCTACTGGTGCTCCATGATGGCCGGCAACGAGCTTCTGCCTTCTGAAGTCTGTGTGAAGGCGGAACAGGTCATCCAGTCCATCACCCCGAAAGAAATCTCCGGCTATGTGAATGAAGTAATGAAGCAGAATAACTATAGGGTTCTGGTAATGATGCCTGAGAGTAAGTAGGATATTTTTTCAAAGGAAGCACATATTCTATTTTTATTCTGCCTAAAACAAAACCGTCTGCATGCCTTGAAGAAAATCGTCACGATGCATGCAGACGGTTGTGATGTGTAGGCTAGGGAGAATCAGTCTCTATAATCTCCGTTTGCCTTAATCAGTTCAATCAGTTTTTCCACGGCCTGTTCTTCCGGAATGTTTTTTTCAATACATTCCTTCTTTTTGTACAGGCTGATTTTGCCTCTTCCGGCACCTACATAGCCATAGTCGGCATCGGCCATTTCTCCCGGGCCGTTGACGATACAGCCCATGATACCGATTTTCAGTCCCTTGAGATGGGAAGTGGCTGCCTTGATACGGGCGATGGTCGATTCCAGGTCGTACAGGGTACGTCCGCAGCCCGGACAAGAGATGTATTCGGTCTTGGAAGTACGGATACGTCCTGCTTGCAGGATACCGAAGGCAGTTTCGTCCACTTTCAGGTTGCTGATTTGGTTGCCGTGGTTGTAGAGCAGGATACCGTCGCACGGCCCGTCGATAATCAGGGCGCCCATGTCGGCGGCCGACTTGATTTGCAAGTCTTCCGTTTCACTTTCCTGATAAAGTTGGAAGAATACCAGCGGGTTTTTCAGTCCCTGGTTCATCAGCTGATGGGCCAATGCACGGAACTCACCGAGACGGTTGTAATGGTTGCTTTGGGCCACGATAACTACTTCCGGATGCAGGCGCAGACACGCCATCACCTCTTCGTTCAATCCGAGGTAGGAAGTGAAGAGGAATTTCATCTTGGCCGGATGGTGATGCAGTTCGATGAGCTGCTGGTAGTTGAAAGCCGGATAGGTATGTTCGCTGCCGTCCCAGGCACAGGCATCCACGATGTAGCCGATGTCGGCTCTCCGGTTTTCCGGCAAGCGCTGTCCGCAGTATAGGTAGTCGGGTTTGAACTGTTCGCTCACTTCCAGGTCGTTGTTCAGACGGGCGGAGATGACCACGGGAAGCTGGTCGCCTCCGATGTTACCTACGGCTACGGTTTGTCTGCGGCTGGGATGCGTGTAGTTGAACTCCGGAGCTTCTGTGGCCGGAATGTAAGGGTGTCCTTCGCGTTTCAGCACGTAATCCACCAGCTTGCGGGCCACCGGAATTTCGGCTTCGGGGGCTTCGCTCAGGGATACGCGGATGGTGTCGCCCAGTCCGTCGCACAGCAGGGCACCGATGCCCAGGGCCGATTTGATGCGTCCGTCTTCTCCGTCACCGGCTTCTGTTACTCCTAGGTGGAGCGGGAAGGCCATGCCCTCTTTTTCCATCTGTTCCACCAGCAGGCGGACGGTACGTACCATGATGACCGTGTTCGAAGCCTTGATGGAGATGACCACGTTCGTGAAATTCTGTTCCACGCAGATACGCAGGAACTCCATGCACGATTCTACCATGCCTTCCGGGGTGTCCCCGTAGCGCGACATGATGCGGTCGGACAACGAACCGTGGTTCACACCGATACGGATGGCCGTGTGGTTCTCCTTGCAGATGTTCAGGAAGGGAATGAAGCGGTCGCGTATCTTCTGGATTTCTTTTGCATACTCTTCGTCCGTATATTCCAGTTGCTTGAAGGTGCGGGCGGCATCTACGTAGTTGCCCGGATTGATGCGTACCTTTTCGGCATACAGGGCCGCTACTTCAGCCACTTTCGGGTTGAAATGCACGTCGGCAATCAGCGGGGTCTGGTATCCCTGGGCACGCAGGGCGGCGTTGATGTTCTTCAGGTTTTCCGCCTCACGCACACCTTGTGTGGTGAGCCGCACGTATTCACCTCCCGCCTCGATGATACGCTTGGCCTGCTCCACGCATGCCTCGGTATCCATGGTGACGGTGTTCGTCATACTCTGTATACGGATAGGATAAGCGCCACCCATAGGAGTGGCGCCCACATATACCTCGTTCGCCTGTCGGCGAGAATAGTTGAAGTAATTCATTCAGTTAGTTGGTCTTATAAGCGTATTTGACTTCTTTCAGCTCTTCGTTGGCTTTTACGATTTTGTTTTTCAAACCTTCCTTGTAAGCTGCAAACTTCTGGGCCAGTTCCGCATCGCTCAGGGCCAGCATCTGTACGGCCAGGATAGCCGCATTCATGGCACCGTTGATGGCGACTGTAGCCACGGGGATTCCGGGAGGCATCTGGATGATGGAGTAGAGTGCGTCTACGCCGTCGAGTACAGAACCTTTTACGGGAACTCCGATGACCGGAAGGGTGGTGTTGGCTGCAATGACTCCCGGCAGTGCGGCAGCCATTCCGGCAGCTGCGATGATGACTTTGAGGCCGCGTCCGGCAGCTTCTTTCGCAAATTTCTCCACTTCAGCCGGAGTGCGGTGAGCCGACAGGGCGTTCATTTCAAACGGGACTTGCATTTCATCGAGCAGTTTGGCGGCCTTTTCCATGACGGGAAGGTCGGAAGTACTGCCCATAATGATACTTACAATTGGTTTCATTCGTTGTTTTTATTTTAGTTATTCGTTAATAATCTCTTTGTAGGCTGCGGCATCCAGCAGTTCGTCCATTTCGCCGGCATCCGTCGGTTTCAGTTTGATAATCCAGCCTTCGCCGTAGGGGTCCTGGTTTACCAGTTCCGGGTGTTCTTCCAGCTGTGGGTTGACTTCCAGAATCTCGCCTCCGATGGGGAGGAACAAATCGGAAACAGTCTTTACCACTTCGACCGTACCGAACACTTCACCTTTGTCCAAAGTCTCACCTTCGGTGGTCACGTCGATGAATACGATGTCGCCCAGCTGCTGCTGTGCATAGTCTGTGATACCTACGTAGGCAGTGTCGCCTTCCAATCGAATCCATTCGTGTTCGTTGGTGTACTTGATGTTAGTTGGGAATTCCATATTGAATAAATTTAAAGTTTAAGATAATCAGTCTTCAAATAAACAAAATTCCGATGATACCACAAAATAAACCGACCAAAAACCCGCCGCCCACTTCTTTTAAAGTATGTTGTTTGACGATAATCCGGGCCGAACCGAGCATGCCGGACAGCAGGATGAACACGCAGAGCCATTCCACCGGATTGAACTGGAAGATGAAGCTGTAGGACAGCAGGCCGCCTACCATCAGTCCTCCGCTGGCCATGTGGGTGCTGATTTTGACCCGGGTGTTGATGACGGTGCAGATGACCATGCAAATCAGGGTGGCCACGATGATGCCGCTCATGTAGCGGGGCAGGTGGATATGGTACATGGTAATCAGGCAGGCCATGTAGCTCAGGATGGTCATGCCATAGGGGATGAAGCGTTTTTCCCGGTGTCCCAGTTCGCGGAGGGTCCATCCGTTGATTTTCTGGAACAGGTAGATGCCGAGCATCGGCATCAGGATGGTAAAGCAATACACAAGTCCCAGTATGGTGAGCTTGTATTGGAAGGGCATGATGCTCAGATACGTAAAGAAAAAGAGCAGGCAGAATGCCACAAAGGGTACCATGAACGGAGTAAAGACCATCGAAATGATGCGGGCTGTGGTGAACAGGGCACCCTTCGGTCTTTCCGGGTCGCGGGGAACCGGGTCATGGTAAGTCAGTTCATCAGGGATGCTGGTTTCTTCCATATAAATCAGTTATCTTCTTAATCGTGCTACGGGAATGTTCAGTTGCTGACGGTACTTGGCTACGGTACGCCGGGCGATGGGGTAGCCTTTTTCTTTCAGCATGTCGGCCAGTTCATCGTCGGTGTAGGGCTTTTCCTTGTTTTCGCTATCCACACATTCTTTCAGGATGCGCTTGATTTCGCGGACGGAAAGCTCTTCCCCGTTCTCGGTGGTATAGCCGTCGCTGAAGAAGAATTTCAGCGGATAGATGCCGTAGTTGGTCTGCACGTACTTGCTGTTGCTCACACGTGAAATGGTGGAGATGTCCAGTTTGGTACGTTCGGCCACATCTTTCAGAATCATCGGGCGGAGTAAGGATTCGTCGCCTTCCTCAAAGAACGGACGTTGCAGGTCGATGATGGCTTGCATGGTGCTCAGTAAGGTTTGCTGGCGTTGTTTTACCGCGTTGATGAATCCCTGTGCGGCGTCTACTTTCTGCTTGAGGAACATCAGGGCATCTTTCGATTCCTTGCTCTGGTTCTGCTTGTTGCGGGTATGCTCGTCGAGCAGTTCCGTAAATTCCCGGCTCAGCCGCAGTTCCGGCACGTTCCGGTTGTTGAGGCTCAGGTGGATGGTGCCGTCGTCTTCCGTCTCCACCAGGAAGTCGGGTATAATCTGTTGCAGGTTTTTCCCGATAGCTTCTCCCATGGAGCTGCCCGGACGCGGGTTCAGCTTGGTCAGTTCGGCCGTAGCCGCATTATATTGTTCTTCAGTAATATTCAGTTTCTGAATGATTTTCTCCTTGTTCTTGCGTGTGAAGTCGTCACAGCATTTCCCTATGATGTCCAGCTCAATCTGTTTCAGGGGGGAGTCTTCTTTCCGGCGAATCTGGATGAGCAGGCATTCCTGCAGGCTTCTGGCGCCGATGCCGGCGGGGTCGAAGTCTTGGATGATGGAAAGCACGTGCTCCAGTTGTTCGGCGGTGGTGTAGATGCCCTGGTAGATGGCCAGTTCATCGAGCAAGGTGTCGGTCGATTTGCGGAGCAGACCATCGTCATCGAGCGAGCCGATGAGGTATTCTCCCAGCTGTTTCTCTTCCGGCGTGAGGTGCTGCATGTCGAGCTGCTCTTTCAGCGTTTCGTAGAAAGACACGTTGTCCGAAAACGGAATGTCTTCTGCCTGGTCTTCTTTCGAGCGATTGTTTTCCTGCAGTTTATAGTCAGGGATGTCGTCTTCCGTGCGGTAATCGCCCAGTGAGATGTCCTCTCCCATGTCGGTATTCGGTTCTCCGTCTTCGTCGGTGGTGTTGTAATCCTCGTTGAGGTCGTCGGAATTTTCGGGCGTTTCTTTCCCTTCTTCCAGTGCCGGATTGTCCAGCAACTCTGCGTGAATCCGTTCTTCCAACTCCAGCGTAGGGAGTTCCAACAACTTGACAGCCAGTATCTGTTGCGGAGACAGGGTCTGTACCTGTTGTTGCGCTTGTGTTTGTACTTGACGTGAACCTTGTACCATTTTTCTATTTAAATCTAATGAACTGCGTGCAAAAATAATAATTTAAATGAACAACACAGCAAAAGGAAAATTTTTTAATACTGGAAGCTGCTGCCTCCCAGGAACTCTCTCAACAGGGAAGTGGGCGGAAGTTCCTTGTCCTGCACCGATACGAAATAGTTCAGGAACCGTAGCAGGCGGTAGGCTTCGGAGTATTCCGGACAGCGGTTAGGCACTTTCCGTAAGACAGGTTCCACATAGTCTTTCAGTACGGCCAGTTCAAAGAGCAGGGCCGAGTTGAACATGGCGTCGGCATTTTCCTGATAGGGGAATATCCATTTTTCTTCTCCGGCTCTTACACTCGGCCAGCGGGCGATGGTCTCTTCCGCTGAGTAGTTGCGGTATTTGTAGTCGCGGATGATGCGCCGCAGCAACCGGTTGTCGGTGGTCGGAATGTAGTTGTGGTTGTCGAGCAGGATGGTGGTCAGGGCCGACACGTAGATTTTGTATTTGTTTTCTGCCGGGATGTGTGAGGTCAAGGCCGGGTTTAAGGCATGAATACCTTCAATCACCAGAATCATGTGTTCGTCTATCCGGAGCTTCTTGCCGCTCATCTCCCGTTTGCCGGTCGTGAAGTTGTAACGGGGCAATTCCACCTCCTCTTCGTGGAGCAAGGCGGTGAGCTGTTTCTCAAAGAAAGGCAGGTCTACGGCATGGAGGGATTCAAAGTCGTGCTTCCCGTTCTCGTCCAGCGGAGTATCTTCACGGTTCACGAAATAATCGTCCAAAGAGATGGGGTAGGGCTTGAGGCCGTTGGTCATGAGCTGGATGCTCAACCGCTTGCTGAAAGTGGTTTTCCCGGAAGAAGAGGGGCCGGATATCAGAACCAGTTTCACCCGTTTGCCGTCTTGGTTGCGATGGGTGATTTCATCGGCTATCTGTGCGATTTTCTTTTCCTGCAAGGCTTCCGACACGTTAATCAGGTCGGTGGCATGTCCTTCGTTGCAGGCCACATTCAGGTCGCCCACCGTACTGATGCCCAGAATCTGGTTCCAGCGGTGATATTCCTGAAAGACCTCCAGCATCTTTTCCTGTTTCACCACCTCTTCCAGTTTGGTCGGGTTGGTACGGTTGGGAATCCGAAGCAGCAGTCCGTCGTAGTATTTCACGATGTCGAACAGGCGGATGTATCCGGTGCTGGGGACCAGACTGCTGTAGTAACAGTCCACGGTATCGCCCAGGCGGTAGTAGTAAGAGTAGAGTTGTCCGTAGGTGTCGAGCAGGCGGGCCTTGTCTTCCATGCCCCGTTCTTCAAACAGGCGGACCACTTCGTCGGTGTGACTTTCCGTACGTACGTAGGGAATGTCGGCCGCAATGATTTCCTGCATCTTCTGCTTGATGCGCTGCACGTCGTCCAGTCCGATGGTGCGGTCGATGTGGAGCTTGCAGAAATAGCCTTTCGAAATGGGGTGCTCCAAGGAAATACTTCCCTGAGGATAAAGTTCTTCCACTGCTTTGACCAGGATGAAAAACAGCGAACGGACGTAGGTCCGCATGCCCGACGGACTGGTGATGTCCAAAAATTCCACGTCTTTGTTGTAGTACACCCGGAAGTCGAGACTTTCAACTTTATTATTGACTTTGGCACTGACCGGACCGTAAGGCATGGACAGATTAAAACCGTTATAAATATCCAAAAGTGAGCATCCCTCAGGGAAATCTTTTGTTAAATTATTATTTTTGCAATATATTTGTAGCATAAATGTAATATGTGTTACTAACCTTGTGAATAGGCAGTTAATTTACTCATTAAACAATTAAAAGCCTCTTTCCTATTTAACTAATTACAAATGGAATATTCTTTTTATGATTTTTTAGCGCTTCTCGGCTCGTTGGCGCTCTTCCTTTATGGAATGAAAATCATGAGTGAGGGACTTCAGAAGTTTGCGGGCGACCGACTTCGCAGTATTTTAACCGCAATGACTACGAACCGTGTCACTGGAGTTCTGACCGGAATGCTGATCACTGCCTTGATTCAGTCGTCGTCTGCCACTACCGTGATGGTGGTCAGTTTCGTAAACGCCGGTTTGTTGACACTCTCTCAGTCTATCGGGGTGATTATGGGAGCCAATATCGGAACCACCGTTACAGCGTGGATTATTTCGGCTCTCGGTTTTAAGGTAGACATCTCTGCTTTTTCTTTGCCGCTTCTGGCTTTCGGTATCCCTTTGCTTTTTTCGCAGAAAAGTACCCGTAAATCCATCGGGGAATTTATCTTCGGTTTCGCTTTCTTGTTCATGGGGCTGAACTTGTTGAAAACCAATGCGCCCGACTTGAGCCAGAATCCGGATATGCTGGCCTTTGTGCAAAATTATACAGACATGGGCTTTATTTCTGTGTTGCTGTTTGTCTTCATTGGTACGATATTGACCATGATTGTGCAGGCTTCGGCGGCCACGATGGCGATTACGCTGATTATGTGTGCCAACGGCTGGATCAGTTTTGAACTGGGAGCGGCCTTGGTGCTGGGTGAAAATATCGGAACCACAATTACGGCCAACCTGGCGGCCCTGACGGCCAATACGCAGGCGCGGCGGGCGGCTATGGCGCACTTGATGTTCAACGTGTTTGGGGTTATCTGGGTATTGATTCTGTTCAAGCCTTTCCTGGCAATGGTAGACTGGATTATTTCCGATTTCATGAATGTGAGTGAGGCAGACGGAGTGGCTGTTTCCTTCAAGCTCTCGGCGTTCCATACTTGTTTCAATGTGTGCAACGTCTTGATTCTGATATGGTTCGTACACTTTATCGAAAAGACGGTGTGCAAGATTATCCCGCAGAAGGAACAGGAGGAAGAATATCGCTTGCAGTTCATCACCGGCGGTATGCTTTCTACGGCAGAATTGTCCATCCTGCAGGCTCGGAAAGAAATCAACTTGTTTGCCGAACGTATTCAGCGCATGTTCCGTATGGTACGCGACTTGCTTCATACCGAGAATGAGAATGATTTCAACAAGCTGTTCAGCCGGGTGGAGAAATACGAAAACATCAGTGACAATATGGAGCTGGAGATTGCCAACTACCTGACACAGGTGTCCGAAGGCCGCTTGAGTTCGGAAAGTAAACTGCAAATCCGGGGGATGCTCCGTGAGGTGACAGAGATAGAAAGCATCGGTGACAGCTGTTACAACCTGGCCCGTACGATTAACCGGAAGCGCCGGGGAAATGAGGATTTCACGAAAGCGCAGTATGAGCACATCGCGCAGATGTTCCAGCTGACGGACAATGCCTTGACGCAGATGCTGGATCTGGTGAGAGATACCCATCAGCAGGTGGATGTCAACAAGTCGTTCAACATCGAGACGGAAATCAACAACTACCGGAACCAGCTGAAGAACCAGAATGTGATTGATGTCAACGAAAAGAAATATGATTATCAGATGGGAGTACACTACATGGACATCATAGCCGAATGTGAGAAACTGGGCGACTATGTGGTGAATGTGGTAGAGGCCCATCGGGACGTGAAGGAAAAGAAGGCCTGAGAAAGAGGCTTAATAGAATAACAACAGTAATCCCCGCTATAGACGTACACCGTCCGTGGCGGGGATTGTTGTTTGGGATATTATTCGGCGATTTCCACCCGGTTCACTTTCTCCAGCAGGAAGCGGTTCTGGTTCCAGTGGAAGGGCTTGTAGTCGGTATTGGTGTGGATGCGGTTGCGTTTGAAGACCAGTCCGTCTACCGACTTGGCATAGAGGATGGGCAGGTCGAAGGTCTCAAATTCGTTGTCCGTAATCTGGATGGCTCCCGGTTTTCCTCCGTGGAAATACTTCACCTGATGTTCCAAATCGGGGATTTCCGGATAAATGGAAATCACGGCATTGGTAAACTGGAACATGTTGGTCAGGGCGTTCACAAACCGGTTGTGGCGGATAATCACTTCGCGGCAGGCTCCTGTCTCATACCAGCCGTTGCAGTCGCCGCACAGCAGGATAGCAGTTCCGGAGGTATGGTCAAACAGATTGTGTTCCACTACAGTCTTTCGGGGCGTGCTGAACAGAGAACCTCTGGCACGGTTGTTCCGAATGGTGTTGTGGGCAAAATACACTTCGGGTGTCCAGGTCAGGTTTTCAATGCCGAAGGCTTCCTGGTCGTTCAGTTCCTCGGGCAACGGTTGCTGGAAACGGATACGGAACTCCTTGGCGCCATGAGCAGTCGGCTGGTCCTGGGCCGTGATGCTTTCGATGCGGTTGGTCCCGTCCAGCAGTTCCATGGTTTGTGAGCGGATGAACTGTACCTCGTCGCCGGCAAATCCCCAGTCGAATCCCCAGGCCTGTTCGTGCATGTAACGTGCCAGGAGGGTATGGTCGTCAATCCGTTTCGTCACTTTCAGGTAGGTGCCGTGCACGTTGATGGCATCGTCCATCATCCCCTCATATACTCCGTTTACCGATACGATTTCGCCTTTGCATTGCGAGAAATGAGTGGCGTCTGCCTGTGTCGTAAAGTAGCGCGGGTCATTGTCTCCTTTCAGGCAGACACTGAAACCGTCCATGTAGATGCTGTCGCAAAGTTGTGCCAGCAGTCCCATGCCCTGTGCGTAGTGTACCTGGATGTTTTTCAGGGTGGTGTGCGTGTTATGCGACAAGAAGATGCCCGGAGTAGGACGGTCCCAGGAACGCATGGCTACCACCGTACCTTCGGGAAGGCGTTTGTCCTTCCATCGGGGTGCATACACCAGTCCCTCACTCTCCTTGACGCAGCCTTTGGTGGGGCAGCCTATGTCGCTGGTATTATATACAATGTGGTGGCTTTTCGCTTCAAAGGCGATACCCGACATCGGGCGCAAGGTCCATCCGTCGCCGTAGGTCTCAAAGATGGAGTCCTTGGTCAGGCGGTATTTCACCCACGAAGCGGGGCGGAAGGTGATGCCTTTGTCGCCTTCATTCTTTACAATCTGTACTTGGGCAATGTGCGGGTTTTCAAAATCGATGCTGAAGTCTTTCAACGTACAGTTTGTGCTGCGCAGCAAGGAAAGCGGAATCATCTGTCCGTGGAAGATGAATTTTGCTCCGTTTCCTTCCAGTGTGACGGATTGCAGGTCTTCCAATGCCAGACCTACCTTCTTGGGGTTGGCTTGGTCGTGGTTGGAAATATAATATGTACGTTCTGCCGCTTCTTCCGGATAGAAGTGATACGTTCCACTTTGGAAGCGTAATATCAGTGTCTCGCCTTTCTTGGCCTCTTTTTTGATTTTGGCCAACGCTCTTTCCATGCGGGCCGACATGTTGCTTTTCTTCCCGGGGGTAATGCCGAACCGGGCCATGTTATACACTTGCTGGGCAGATAGGGGCAGGCAGAGGGCCGTGGCCAGCAGCAGACATCCTAGTTTTATTCTCATAGTTTATGGTTTTTGGGTATAAAGTTACACTTTTTTAAAATAAGAAAGGTTGCCAAGCAGTGCGTTAATCGTATCACTTGTCAACCTTTCTTCATTATTTATTTATCTGTATGGAATGAATTAATATCCAGGATTCTGGTCTTCTTTTAAAAGCGGGTTCACATCAATGGCGGCAGTTGGAATCGGCATCCACATCAAGCGGTCGTTCCAAGTTTTTTCTACTACCTTGTATTTTGTCCAAGTTTGAGTCTTTGAGTCAAAGCCTCCACAAGGAGCGTATGTAGGACCATTCATGACTTTTGCACAGTAGTCTGTGCCGTAACGACGGATATCTTCATAGCGGTGACCTTCACCTGCCAGTTCGATACGGCGTTCATTGCGTACAAAGTCGATGGCTTCATTTTTGGATAAGGAAGCGGGTACGTGTGGCATACCGCAACGGTCACGTAACTTGTTCAGTTCAGTGGTCACTTTATCATCCCATCCGGTATTTATGATGTGAGCTTCTGCATAGGTCAGCAAGACTTCTGCATAGCGGATCATCGGATAGTCTTCCGCACTGTTTTGTCCCTTGTAAGGAGTCAGTGACACCATTTTCCGGTAGCAGAAACCTGTCCATGATTCATTTCCGTCGGAACCGGCTTTCAAAGGATCCCACATGAAATAATAGTCACCTTGTGAGAAGTCCGTTTCTTGCCAGCCTTTCAGCGGGAACTGGATAGATGCATACAGACGACTGTCACGGTTACGGAATTCCTGCATGTAAGGAATGGATTTGATATCCAATGTCGGTACTAAAGCCAGATAGTCGGTTTGTGAAATGGATTTATATGTACCGTTTTCTGCATCTTTTTTAGAGAAATAAGTAGTCCACATATTGGAGTAACGTTGCAATCTTTCATCAGCCGAAATTTCTGTCGGAAGGGTTTTACCGTCAATAGTCCAGTAGCTGCTGACCAGATCCTGCATCGGCTCGTAAGAACAGTAGCCGGATCCCATTTGACTTGGACGGATATAGGTATACCGTGTCCAGTCGTTATTGTTATCATCGGCCATGTACTCTCTGGTCAAAATGTATTCCGGATTTTGAGGATTGGCGTTTTCTGCATGCCACAGAGTTTCATAGCTGAAAAGACCTTTGATGAATGCATCTTTATCAATCTCCGGATGCTGGTCAAAGTCAATGTATTTTTCCATTTCCTGTGCTTCTTTCTGTTGGGCGGCATTCAGGCTGGTAACCCGGAACAAATCGTGATGTCCTTCGCTGATGACTAATCCGGCTGACTTTTCAGCTTCTGCATAATTACCGAAATAAAGGGCGGCACGTGCACGAAGAGCCAGAGCGGCAGCGCGTGTGATACGTCCATATTCGTAATACTTGTTGCCGTTGTATTCATCGGGTAGCAGGTCGGCTATTTCACCCAATTCCTTCAATACATAAGCCTGCACTTCTTCCTTGGAGTTGCAGCGTACTTTAGGCATGTTGTATTCGGGTACATCCTCAAAGAGGTAAGCCTTACCGAAACGAGTAACCAATTGCAGATAGTTCCAAGCGCGGAAGAAGCGAGCTTCTGCTTTCATCCGGTCTTTTAAGGCTTGGTCCATATTGCATTGCTCTACATTCTGTAGGAAGGTATTTGCGATACGCACAGTGCTATAATCGTAACCAAAGTCGTCTCCAGCTGTGATACCGTTCATCTGAAGCAACTCATAAGGACCTTCCCACGGCTTGTGGCTGTGGGCGTTGTCGGTGTACATTTCATCCCATATATCGAAGCCGGGAAGTTGGGCATATAATCCGTTGAGGGCTGTCCAGGCATCCGCTTCGTCAGTCCAGAAGTTCTCTTTGGAAATTCCTGAGGGAGGTATGACTTCCAAATCACAGGAAGTGGCTAATGTAGCACATAAAAGTGCGGAGAAGGTAATATATTTAAGTTTCATAATCGTTGTGAGTTTTTAGAATGACAGATTTACACCAAAGGCGATAGATTTTGAACCTAAAGCAGAGATACCACGACCGGTAGATGATTCAGGATCAAAGTCCTTCATGATCTTATCTGCACGCATGGTAAACAGGTTTTCTCCTGTCAGGAACAGCTTAAGGGAGGAAATGCCCCATTTGGCTGTTACGTTGTGAGGAATCATATACCCCAAGGACAATGTCTTGATACGGAAGTAATCAGAATCAAACAGTTGGTTGTCCGAGAAGTGCTTGTTGTATTCATCCATGGAAGTTCCTCCATACAGGCGTGGAACCGGTGCATGTGAGTTCGGATTTTCTTCTGTCCAGCGTTGCAGGTGATATTTTCTCGGGTTGGAGTTCAACATAAAGGCAAACACCTGTTCTGATTCAAAGGCTACGCTGGTACCTGACACACCTTGTCCAAAGGCACTCAGTTCCCAGTTTTTCCATTGCAAGCTGATATTAATACCATACGTGAAGTCGGGTACATCTTTTCCAATGATGGTACGGTCGTCATCAGTGATGGAGGCATCTACTTCATCTTCTCCTTCTTCGAGGTCGCAATAGTATTTCACACCTTCACGTTGAGGCACGTATTTCAGGTCACCTGCTTGAGGATGGCGACCGTATACGTAGTAACGTCCGGCATCGATTTCTTCTTGTGTGTACAGTCCGTCTGTTTTCAATCCGTAGAATGAACCGATGGATTCACCTTCCTTCAAAATGTAGCGTATGTTGTCACCGCCATTTTGAATCATATTGTCAGAACCTGCCAGGTTAGTAATCTTATTGTTGTTGGTGGCAATGTTGGCACTGATAGAATAAGAGAAATCTCCAATCTGGTTTCGATGAGTGACGGCCAGTTCAAAACCTTTGTTGCGTACTTTGGCCAGATTCATACTTGGGCTGGACCAGATACCTGTTTCACGGGCTACGTTGTATCCTAAGAGGATATCGCTGGTGTTCTTGATATAATAGTCGGCTGATAAGCTTAATTTATTGTTCAAGATGTCCAAGTCGAAACCGACATCGGCCAGTGCTACAGTTTCCCATCCCAGTGAGGTGTTCGGAATTTGTGCTTCCAGTACCCCTTTTACGGCTGTGTCGCTGAAGTTGTAATTGGCTCCACTTGAAAGTAACTGGAAATAATCGTAATATCCTACGTTATTGATATTTCCCAATGTACCATAAGAAGCACGAAGTTTCATGTTGTTAATCCATTTTACCGGTTTCATGAATGATTCTTCGCTGATACGCCAGCCGGCAGAAACAGAAGGGAATACGCCCCAGCGGTTGTCTTTGTAGAAACGAGAAGAGCCATCGGCACGTACATTCACTTCCAGAAGGTAGCGATCATTGTATGAATAGTTTAGACGGCCAAAGTAAGATAACATTTTACTTTCTACAATGGAATTTCCGCTTGGCACTTCTTTGGATACTTCGTTTCCTTGTTCAATGTCCTGTAAACCGTCGCTGGCATAATCGGTACGTTTGCTGTAGAGGCGTTCATATTGATAATGTTCATAAGAAGTACCTGCCAGCAAGTCGATGGCATGTTTTCCGAAATTCATGTCATATTTAGCAGTCAGGGTAGTCAGCAAGGTACTGTTACTGATCCAGTGCATTGCCATGGAGTTCGGGCTGCTGCTTTCTGTTCCTGGAATTGGATTGCCTGTCTCAAATTGGTTGATGGCCGGATGATTGGCTGTGTAATTTTTAGTTTTGTATTCATAACGTCTGTAGTCCAATTGTCCGGATATAACCAGATTTTTGATGGGTTTTATGTCGAATCCTACATCATACATGGAGTTTTCAGTGGTGCTTTTTCCCCAGTTCTTGTAGCTTAGTGCACGTAACGGGTTACCGTTCATGAACGACTGGGTGGCATCTTTACCTCCCGCAATACTTCCCCACTCTCCGTTGGACTGTTGGGCTACCATGATAGAAGGTACCATGACGAAGTTACCGATGGAAGCGGTACCATGTTTAGTGTCCGATGAATTACGGATGTATTTGACTCCGCTTTTCAAGGTCAGCCATTTCGTGATGTCGGCCTGTACATTCAAATCCAAGTTATAGCGGTCGCTGCTGACACCTGGCATGAAGTCGTCATTATATAAATAGCCTACACTGCTGAAAAAACGTACTTTATCGCTACCTCCACTGAAATTCAGTGAGTGTTGGGTGGTAAGAATATGTTTGTCCAGCACTAGGTCTGCCCAGTTGGTATTAGGGTAATAATCTGGTTTGCTTCCATCTCTGAACCATTGAATTTCCTCGTCGCTATAAGCCTGGTTCTTACCTCCTTCTGGGTTGGCGTTATATCGGGATTCGTTCAACAAGGTAGCATAGTCCCAAGAATCCAATACGTCTGGCAGGTAGGTAGGCATTTTCATACCGACCAGTCCGCTGTAGGATACATTCATTTTCTCTTTCTTTCCCTGCTTGGTAGTTACCAGTACCACACCGTATGCGGCACGTGAACCGTAAATAGAAGAGGAAGCGGCATCTTTTAAAAATGAGATGGATTCGATGCTGTTCGGGTCGAGGTTGGAGAAGAACGTGGCATCGGCAATGGCTCCGTCGATGACATACAACGGTTCTGAAGTTCCCAAGTTACCGCGTCCACGAAAGTTGATGCTCGGGCTTGAACCTGGGCGGGAGATGACTGTAACACCAGGTACAGTACCTTGTACGGCCGACAATACGTTGCTTTGTACACGGTCTTTGATTTCGTCTGTGCTGACAGAGGCAACCGAGCCGGTCAGGTTGACTTTCTTCTGTGTGCCGTAGCCCACTACCACTACTTCATCCAATACTTCTGTATCTTCTTTCAGGGTTACAGTGATAGGCTGTCCTTCCCACTGAATGGTTTGTGTGGCATATCCGATGTAAGAGATGACGATGGTAGCTCCTTTGGCCACATTGTTTAAAGAGAATTCTCCGTCCAGATTGGTGATAACTCCATTTGTGGTACCTTTCACCATTACAGAAGCACCGATTACAGGTTCTCCTGTGGCATCTTTTACTACACCTTTACAAACTGAAGTTTGTTGAGTAATTTGCAAGTGGGTCGCTTCAGCGGCCAGTGTGGTACTTCCTAATCCGGAAGCTACACTCATGACAAATAGCATGGCGCCCACAGACTTGAAATGTTTTGTCATAACGAATAGGTTAAAGGTTTATTTTAAACTGGTGCAAATATATGTAATTTTTAAATATGCCGTTGTAATTACAATAAAAAATTATTATTTACTTCGATAAAAGCATATATATTTTATAATTAATGAATATATATTTGGTTTTTTGTGTTTTTGGACAAATTAGAAAAAGAATATTTATTGGGGAAGACATAAAAAATCCCCGGTACTTCATATATAGAGTACTGGGGATTGTTATTTTTAGAGAATCGGGAAAAGGTTATTTCTCAATTTCCACCAGTTCTACTTCGAAAATCAGTGTAGAGAACGGTTTGATTTTGCCAGCTTCCTGTGCACCGTATCCCAGTTCCTGCGGAATGTACAATTCCCATTTAGAACCTACCGGCATCATCTTCAGGGCTTCTGTCCATCCTGGAATCACACGGCCAACAGCCAATGTGATAGGTTCTTTGGAGCTGTCGAATTCCGTACCGTCAATCAGGGTACCTTTGTAGTTTACTTTCACGCGTGAAGTGTCGGCCGGAATAGCACCTGTACCTTTGGTGATGATTTTATATTGCAAACCGCTGGCTGTAGTCTGAACACCTTCTTTTGTCTTGTTCTTGGTCAGGAATTCTTCGTTCTGTTTCTTGTAGTCTGCATATTTGGCTTCCAGAGCTTTTGATTTGATTAAGTCTGCTTTCAGACGTACGTAAACAGCTGCAGAATCTACCGGTACCAGACCTTGTTTCTTTACAGTAGCGATAAATCCAGCCAGGAAGTTTTCCTTGCTCAGTGACTGAGTAGAGTCCTGTCCGAAAATCTGGCGGTTGTTGTAGTCGAACATGTCACCGCTGATTTGCTGGCCAATCTGCATACCTGCCAGGTAAGCTTTCTGTTTGGCATCTGTTTCCTTGCAGCCCTGTTCCAGACCTTTGATGAAGTCGGCTACGTATGCTGAATCAACGCCCAGACGGCCTTGTACATATTCCATCAATCCCTGAGTGTTGGTTACACCCATCATATAAGACAAAGAGTCTACGTCGCTTTTCAGGTTGGCTTTCGGGCCTTGTGCTGTACATGATGCCAGGCTGGCTGCAGCGGCAAGCATCATAAAAAATGTACCTTTTTTCATTTGCTTCGTTATTTATAATACTTCAATTAATTCAACTTCGAAAATAAGTGTGCTGTGGGGCGGAATCATTTCGCCGGCTCCCTGCGCACCGTAAGCCAGTTCCGACGGGATGTAGAGTTTCCACTTGGCACCTTCCGACATCAGCTGCAGTGCTTCTACCCAGCCTTTGATGACCTGGTTTACACCGAATACAGCCGGTTCGCCACGCTTGATGGAGCTGTCGAACAGGGTTCCGTCAATCAGCGTACCTTCATAGTGGCAGCGTACACGGTCGGTAGCTTTCGGCTTCTTGCCGTTACCTTCCTTGATTACTTCATACTGCAATCCGCTAGGCAGGGTTACTACATTCGGGTTTTTCTTGTTTTCTTCCAGGAATGCTTTTCCTTTTGCTATGTTTTCTGCGTTGGTCTTCTCCTCCAGTTCCATGAAGAACTTGTTCACGATTTCACGTGCTTCTGTATGAGAAATAGCAGTCTGATTTCCTTCCAATACGTCTTTGATAGCCTGTGCAAAGTCATTTACATCGATAGAGCGGGCGCCCATGCTGAACAGGTTTTGGCCAATCCCCAGACCAATGGCGTAACTAAATTTATCCATAAATGAATCTTGTATTAAAATGTGAATTAACGGGGAGCAAAGGTATCTTTTTTCTGTGAATATGAGGAATTTTGATTGATAAATTTTCTTATTTTTGGCGGGTGAACACGTTTCTAAATCATGTATCTAAAATAAGGAGGAGAAGAATATGAAAAATCTGGTTGTATTGACAGGGGCCGGCATGAGTGCGGAAAGCGGTATCAGTACGTTTCGCGATGCAGGAGGATTGTGGGACCAGTATCCGGTGGAACAGGTAGCCACTCCCGAAGGGTATGCGGCCAATCCGGAACTGGTCATCAATTTCTACAACGACCGCCGCAAGCAGTTGCTGGAGGTGAAACCGAACCGCGGGCACGAGCTGCTGGCGGAACTGGAGAAGAACTTCCATGTGACCATCATTACGCAGAATGTGGACAACCTGCATGAGCGTGCCGGAAGCCATGAGGTGATTCACCTGCACGGTGAGCTGACCAAGGTGACTTCCAGTTACAATCCCAATGACCCGCGTTATATCAAGGAACTCCGTCCGGATGAATATGAAGTGAAGATGGGCGACAAGGCGGGCGACGGTTCCCAGCTGCGTCCGTTCATCGTCTGGTTCGGCGAGGCGGTGCCCATGATTGAAAAGGCCATTGAGTATGTGGAGAAGGCCGATATCTTTGCCATTATCGGGACCTCCCTGAATGTTTATCCGGCGGCAGGCCTGCTGAATTACGTGTGCGACGGGGTGCCGGTTTACCTGATTGACCCGAAAGAAGTGCGTATCGCCTCCGGTCGTCCGGTGCACGTCATCCGCAAGGGAGCTTCCGAAGGAATGGAAGAATTAAAAAAAATGTTATTGAATGAAGCAAAGTAAACAAATTCTTTCTATATTTGTTATCATTTTAAACTAAGAACAAATACTAACTAATTAAGAATTGACTGATTATGAAAAAGTACATTTGCACAGTATGTGATTGGGTTTACGATCCAGAAGTGGGTGATCCAGATGGAGGTATTGCTCCGGGTACAGCTTTTGAAGATCTTCCAGAAGACTGGGTTTGCCCGGTTTGCGGAGTAGGAAAAGAAGATTTCCAGGTAGTAGAAGATTAATAAACTTTTCTTGATAAGGACGGCCTTCTAAAAAGTATGCCATATACTTTTGGAAGGCCGTTTTCTTTTTGTCCTATTCCGGCAGGGTGATGCCCATCTTCCGCATCAGGAAACAGGCATTCATGTTCTGTGCCACGCCTTCCCGCAGTTGGTAGGAGAAGGTGAGCTCGTTGTCCTTGATGTCGGCCTCGAAGCAGTAATTCCGGATTTCATCGGGGAACTGTTCGATGAGGCTGCCCAGCAGGAGGTCGTGGGTGGCGATGATGCCGTTGGCTTTCAGGCGCAGGAACTGGCGGATCAGCTCGAAGGAGCCTTTTTGCTTGTCGAGCGAGTTGGTGCCTTTCAGAATCTCGTCCAGAATGATGAAGAGCTGTTGTCCTTGGTTCAGCAGGTCGATGATGCGTTTCAGGCGTTTCAGTTCGGCGAAGAAATACGACTCGTTGTCGGACAGTGAGTCGGACGTGCGGAGGCTGGTAATCAGCTGATGGGGATAGAGCACCAGCTTGTCGCAGCACACGGGAGCGCCGATGCAGGCCAGCAGGTAGTTCACCCCGATGGTGCGCAGGTAGGTACTTTTCCCGGCCATGTTGGCACCGGTGATGATGAGGAAAAACGGGCGCGACGGGAGAGTGGCGTCGTTTTTTACACATTGGGCAGGGGGCATGAGCGGATGTCCCATCCGGGTAGCCAGGAAACAGAACGGTTTTTCGGCCAGTTCGGGATAGGTGTAAGCGGGGTGATTATAGGCAAAGGTGCCCAGCGAGCAGAGTGCATCCAGTTCTCCGATGGTTTCCAGCCAGCCGGTGATGTGCTGTCCGTAGCGGGCTTTCCAGCGCTCGATGCGGACAATCTCCTGTAGCTGGAAGAAAAGGCTTCCCTCCAGCAATACATATAAAAACTGGTTGTTGCGTAAGTCCAGCCGGTCGAGTTCCTTGGAAAGCTGTTGCAAGGCGTCAACGGGTGACTTGCCGTCCATGTCCAACCGGTTCATCAGTTGTTGCAGGCCGGGAGCTTCCCACTGCTCCTTCTTGGCCAGCGCGATGAGCTGGGCATAGCCGTTGAGGCTTTTCAGCTGTTTGCCGTAGGTTTCCTGCACGTAAGTAGCCCGTTTGACGATGCCGAAACTGAGAATCAGAAAAAGGCCGAACGAGAGTCCCAGCCAGGTGAAGGAAGTCCATCCGGCCAGCGAAGTAATTAGGAGCAGCCCGTTGATAAGGGGGACTCCCCACGTAAAGGCTTTTACCCATCCGGCATGCAGGTATTGCGACGGACTCTGGCTCCACGCGCGTAGTTTCTCTCCATCGGACGCTGTGCCCTGATGGATGAGTCCCGTTACCCGGAACTGTTCCCTGAACAGAGGACGCCGACTCAGGTCCTGTACCATTTGTTGGCGTACGCGGATGGCTGCAGGCTCACAAAGGTGGTGTTGCAGCCAGTGGGCCAGACAGTCTTTCCCGAAAATGGTACAAGTGCGGTTCATGGCCTGAAACAGGGAGTGGCGTCCGAACACGTCGAGGTCGAAGGTATAAGGATGTGACGGATTGACGTAGGCTTTTCCGTCGTCGAAGCTGCTGTAGTCGCCGGAGAGTGCCTGTAATTCTTCCTTTTGGACACGTACCTCGGTTTCCAGCCATTTCTTCCGGTAGAAGAGCCGGCTGTGCAGTTTCACGAAGATGAAAAACGGGAGAAAGGTGAGGCAGATGCTGGTTGTCAGCAATGCAGGCTGGTGGAAAAAACAATAGATTCCGGCCAGCCCGGCTGCGAACAGGATTACGCGGAGGGCGCTGACGCGTGCGATTTGTCGTTTGACTTTGCGCAACCGACCTTCTGCCGAGGCCAGTCGTCCGTGGTAGTAGTTTTCAGGGTTCATATTTCTGCATTTGTGTAAACACGGCAAAGGAACGAAAAAGTGTAAGATTGCGGCTGAAAAATCTGTTAAAAGATTGAATCTGTTTGTGTTTTTCATGAATAAATCCCTTCTTTGCAAGGAAATCAAAATGTTTTTATAGAAAGTGTGCGCGGTAACGCGTTTTCTTTTAGAGTAAATGCGTGCTCGCACACACATTTTTTTGAGAACCTATCTATGCAGAAGAACAAAAACATGCGGCTGACCGACATTGCCCGTCTGGCCAATGTGTCGGTGGGTACAGTCGACCGTGTGATTCACAATCGGGGACGTGTTTCGGAAGAGAATATCCGTCGGGTGAAGGAAATCATGGAGCAGGTGGGATACAAGCCTAATCTGATTGCCCGTTCGTTGGCCGTCAAGAAGCCTTGCCACCTGGTAGCCTTGATTCCGGATTTCCGTGCGGGCGACTACTGGAGTGCCATGGAATATGGCATCCGCCGGGCCGAGGAAGAGTTGGAGAGTTATGGAGTGAAGGTCACGGTACTGACTTTCGACCAATACAGTGAAAGCAGTTTCGAGGAGACGGCCTCCCGTTTGCTGAACTTGCCGGAGGCGGTGGACGGCGTGGTGGTGGGAACCCTGTTCAAGGAGGCGGTCATCCGTCTGTCGGCTTTGCTCGATGCACGTGAGGTCCCGTATGTGTATGTGGATTCGGACATCGAGGAACAGCATCGGCTGGCATATTACGGAACGGATTCCGTGGCTGGCGGTGAAATCGGAGCCCGGATGCTGTTGGCTTCCATGGCCTTTCAGGGTGATATCCTGGTGGCCCGGATTCAGCACGGAAAAGGCGGGCTTTCCACACAGGGAGAGAAACGCTACCTCGGTTTCCGCCGTTACCTGGCGCAGCAACGTTGCACCATGCAACTGGTGGAGGTGGAACTGTGGATAGGGGATGAGGCACACAACAGGCAGGTGCTCGACGAGGCTTTCCGGCATCATCCGGGAATCCGTGGGGCGGTGACTTTCAATTCTTCCTGCTACATTCTCGGTGAATACCTGGAAAAGCAGAGAAGGAAAGACATCCGGCTGGTGGGGTATGACTTGATTGACCCGAACGTGAGGCTGCTGAACGAAGGTTATGTGCAGGCGTTGATTGCCCAGCGTCCGGAGTTGCAGGGCTACAACGGGGTGAAGGCGCTGAGCAGGCTGCTCCTTTTCGATGAACGCCCGCCCGTGGTGAACCTGTTGCCGATAGACATTTTGTTGAAAGAGAATTATCAGTTTTATAATAAAGTATCGAATTTATTGCTAATCTAATTATTATGGCAAACGAATTATTTAATGTAGACGGCAAGGTAGTCGTCATGACCGGGGGAGCCGGTGTGTTGGGAAAAGGTATTTCCAAGTATTTGGCTGCACAAGGTGCAAAAATGGTCATTCTTGACCGTAGTGAAGAAGCAGGAAAAGCATTGGTCGCAGAAATTGTGGCACAGGGTCACGAAGCTACTTTCTGGTACACTGATGTGATGCAGAAAGAAGTGCTGGAACAGAACAAGAAAGACATTCTGGAAAAGTATGGCCGCATAGACGTTTTGCTGAACGCTGCAGGCGGAAACATGGCAGGTGCTACCATCGCTCCGGACAAGACTTTCTTCGATTTGCAGATTGATGCGTTCAAGAAGGTGGTCGACCTGAACCTCTTCGGTACGGTATTGCCGACCATGGTCTTTGCCGATGTCATGGTAAAACAGAAAAAAGGAGCCATCGTGAACTTTTGTTCTGAATCTGCCCTCCGTCCGTTGACTCGTGTGGTAGGTTATGGGGCTGCAAAGGCTGCCATTGCCAACTTCACCAAATACATGGCTGGCGAACTGGCTATCAAGTTCGGCGACGGCTTGCGTGTGAACGCCATTGCTCCGGGCTTCTTCCTGACTGAACAGAACCGTACGTTGCTGACCAATCCGGATGGCTCACTGACCGACCGTTCCAGAACGATTCTGGCTCACACTCCGTTTGGACGTTTCGGCGAACCGGAAGATTTGTATGGTACCATCCACTACCTCATCAGCGATGCATCCAGCTTCGTAACAGGTACGGTAGCTGTCATCGACGGTGGATTTGATGCTTTCTCTATTTAATCGAGTACGAACCTTAAAACAAGAAACGTTATGTATTTATGTGAACAAACCTGGCGCTGGTATGGCCCGAACGACCCGGTGTCTTTGTGGGACATCAAGCAGGCCGGTGCCACAGGTATCGTCAATGCCTTGCATCACATTCCGAACGGAGAAGTGTGGACGGTAGAAGAAATCATGAAACGCAAGCAGATGATTGAGGAAGTCGGCTTGAAGTGGAGTGTGGTAGAAAGTGTGCCGGTACACGAACATATCAAGACGCAGACCGGCGATTTCATGAAATATATCGAGAACTACAAGGAAAGTCTGCGCAATCTGGCGAAGTGTGGCATTTACATTGTGACCTACAACTTCATGCCGGTGCTCGACTGGACCCGTACGGACTTGGCTTATACCATGCCCGACGGTTCCAAGGCTTTGCGCTTTGAACGGGCTGCCTTCGTGGCTTTCGACCTCTTCATCCTGAAACGTCCGGGAGCAGAAAAGGATTACACCGAGGAAGAAAAAGCCAAGGCCAAGGCTCGCTACGAACAGATGGACGAAGAAGAAATCCACCGTCTGACCCGCAACATGATTGCCGGACTGCCGGGTTCGGAAGAGAGCTTCACGCTGGAACAGTTCCAGCATGAACTGGACCGCTACAAGGACATCGATGCCGAAAAGCTGCGCTCCAACCTGATTTTCTTCCTGAAACAAATCTGCCCGGTAGCCGATGAGGTAGGTGTGAAACTGGTGATCCATCCGGACGATCCGCCACAGACAATTTTGGGCTTGCCGCGTATCATGAGTACGGAAGAAGATTTCCGCAAGCTGGTGGAAGCCGTGCCAAACGAATCCAACGGTTTGTGCCTTTGCACGGGCTCGCTGGGCGTCAGTGCCAAGAACGACCTGGCCGGCATGATGGAGCGCTGGGGCGACCGCATCAATTTCGTACACTTGCGCAGCACACAGCGTGATGCCGAAGGCAACTTCTTCGAAGCCAACCACCTGGAGGGTGATGTAGACATGTATCACGTGATGAAGAACTTCCTGCTCATGCAGCAGCGCCGCAAGGTCTCAATCCCGATGCGTCCGGACCATGGCCATCAGATGATTGACGACTTGAAGAAGAAAACCAATCCGGGCTACTCTTGCCTGGGCCGCCTGAGAGGACTGGCCGAACTGAGAGGACTGGAAATGGGTATCGCCAAATCAATGGAAGAACAAAACTGATAAATCAGCTGACCGCTGAGGGTGTATAAATGAAGAAAATGGTTCATGGAGGAGAGAATCCGTTCATGGACCATTTTTTTGTGCTTCTTTTAGAATGGAGGAAGGGGGCATTTTGTTTTCTAAATAAAAAGAGAGGGAAAGATTAGTCCGGTTTGGGGTACATATCTTTTTGTTTTTTACGTTTCGCAGGGCCGAGCCGTACGTTTCTCCGCCCGGAAACATACGGCTCCCGATGCGGAAACGTATGTTTCCGGGCAGGGAAACGTAGGAAACGGTGAGGGGTTTCCACATGATTTCTAGGACATTTGGGACTTCTTGTGCAGGCTGAGCTGGTGTAACTGTTAGAAATGAAGCAAAAAAAACGCCCCGACCGGGAAGGGTCGGAGCGTTACAGTCATAAACTATAAGGTTCAGGGTTTATTCACACGCAATGTAGCCTTTCACCGGAGTCATGATGAAAGTAAATTCATAGTCTCCGTAAGGCAGCATGTATTTGTCTTCCGGCAGGGCACCCCAGCTGTTGACACAGCCCAGACCCATCTGTGCCTTGTCAATCAGCAGGTTGGTCAGGTCGGCTTCTTCTACTTCGAAGGAGTGGCTCTGTTTCTTTTCCAGCCCGTCGTCCAAAGAAGCGATGGTGTAGTGGAGGGCAGAAGCGGAGAACGGGGCTTCAGCCACGAACATCAGTCCGTTGCCGGCTACGTTCAGCTGTCTCCACCAGCGGATGTCGGTTTTGGTACCGGTCTCCTGCGGACGGATGTACGGATAGAACTGGTCGCTTACGCTCTGGTTGTAGATGCCCAGGTCGGTGCAGTGGTTGCGGTCTACGTAGTTTTCTATCGGGCCGCGGCCATAGTAGGAAATCTTTTCAAAGGATTTCGGCATGACCATCTGCATACCGAAGCGGAACATCGGCGATACCTTGGCACTCTTGTCGGCCACCATCTTCTGGGTGACTTTCACGGCACCTTCGTTGTTAATCTGGTAGGTGAGATACAGTTTGGCCGATACCTCTGTGAGGTCGTAAGTGGAATTGACCACGGCCAGTCCGTTTTCTACCTTGTAGTTGAAGTCGGTCAGCTTGATGCCCGGGTTCTTCCATGCGGCATATTTTTTCTGCAGGCCGGCACCGAAGTCGTTGTCGGTCGGGGCACGCCAGAAGTTCGGCGTCAAGGCTTCACCTTCTTTGAGCATGCTTACTCCGTTCACATCGTATCTGTCCAGATAACCGTTGCGTTTGCTGAATTCCAGATGGAATCCGTTGCCTTCCACGGCGATGTAGTCCGGATAGTTCGGGTTGATTTGCGGTTCAACCACCTGCTGGTTAGTTTCCGCTACGTTCTTCAAGTCCATGGCAGGAGCCTTGTACGGGTTGAGTACCAGCTGGTCTTTGGCCACTACGGAGCCTGCCGGGAGCAAGCCTTCGCGGTTCTTCTGGATGTATTTCACGTTGAGCAGCCATTCTCCGTACTGGCAGGTTTTGCCCAGGTCAAGTTTCACGGTTGCAGTCTGGTGAGGAGCTACGTTCAGGTTGTCTACACGTCCGCTGCGGATGGTTTTTCCATCTTTCAGCACTTCCCATTCCAGGGCGTAGGCCGACAGGTCGCGGAAGAAGTTCTCGTTGTACACCTTGATCTCTCCCTTGGACAGGTCGCCCGGAGTGGTCCAGATGTTCTGGTAGAAGTATTGCACTTCGTAGGCGTGCGGGTTCGGTTTGCGGTCGGGGCTGATGAGGCCGTTGTCGCAGAAGTTCTTGTCTTCGGAATCATCCATGCGGTTGAAGTCGCCGGCATAGGCATAAATCATCTTGCCGTTCTTGCCGGTCCAGCGGATAGACTGGTCGACGAAGTCCCAGATGAATCCTCCCTGGTATTTCGGATATTTGCGAATCAAATCCCAGTATTCCTTGAAGCCACCTTCGGAGTTACCCATGGCATGTGCATATTCACACTGAATCAGCGGCTTCTGGTATTTGTCGTTCTTGCTGTATTCTTCACACCACTTGTAGCCGGCATACATCGGGCAGTAGATATCGGTCTTTCCGTCGATGCGGGCCTGTTCGTATTGTACGGCGCGGCTGGGGTCTTCTGCCTTGATCCAGTCGTAAGCGGCTTCGAAGTTCGGACCGTAGCCGGCTTCGTTACCCAATGACCAGAAGATGATGCTCGGGTGGTTGAAACCACGCTGCACGTTGCGCTGGTTGCGTTCCAGATGGGCTTTCTTGTAGCTGGGTTCTTTGGCCAGTGTCTCTTCGCCGTAGCCCATTCCGTGGGATTCGATGTTGGCTTCGGCTACCACATAAATACCGTATTTGTCGCAGAGGTCATACCAGAAATTGTCGTCCGGATAGTGGCAGGTTCTCACGGCGTTGATGTTGAGCTGCTTCATAATCTGGATGTCCTGAATCATGCGGGCCCGTGAAACCACGTATCCGCCGTCGGGGTCGATTTCATGGCGGTCAGCTCCTTTGAAGAGTACCGGCTGGCCGTTGACCAGAATCTGTGCGTTCTTGAGTTCAATCTTGCGGAAACCTACTTTCACCGGTACCACCTCACTGGTCTTGCTGCCGTCTTTCAGGGTTGCACGCAAGGTGTACAGGTAGGGTGTTTCTGCACTCCACTTCTGCGGATTGTTGACCTGCATTGTGGCAGATACCTTGCCGGATCCTTTCACGTCGGTAGAAGCCACGGTCTGGTTCTTGGCATCCAGCAGTTCCAGACTGACATTGCCGCTTCCTTTCAGGTTCAGGGTGATGGCCAGTGAACCGTTCTTGTATTCGCTGTCCAGGTCGGGAGTGACGCGGATGTCGTCGATGCGTTTCTTGTTGCGGGCATAGAGGTAGCAGTCGCGTGCCACACCGGTGTAGCGGAAGAAGTCCTGGTCTTCCAGATACGAGCCGTCGCACCAGCGGAACACCTGGAAGGCAATCAGGTTTTTCTGTCCCGGTTTCAGGTACGGTGTCAGGTTGAATTCGGCTTCCAGCTTGCTGTCTTCACTGTAGCCCACGAACTTGCCGTTTACCCACAGGTACATGTTGGAGCTGACAGCCCCGAAGTGGGCAATGATGTCTTTTCCGCTCCAGTCGGCCGGCACCATAATCTCCCGGCGGTAAGAGCCTACATGGTTTTGTTCGGTCGGCACATAAGGAGGGTTGTTTTCAAAACGGCTTCGCCACGGGTAGCCGGTATTCACATAAATCGGGTCGCCATATCCTTGTGTTTCCCATACACCCGGCACTTGCAGGTTGTCCCAGCCTTTGTCGTTGAAGCCGACTTTCCAGAAGTCGGTGGGGCGGGCATCGGCATTGCGTACCCAGAAGAACTTCCAGGTGCCGTTCAGGCTCATGAAGTTCTTGGAGTCTTCCTTGACGGCCTTGGCAGCCATTTCTGCATTTTCATACGCAAAGAAGTTTGCGTGCATCGGTGCCCGGTTGATGGCGTTGACCTCGGGGTCTTGCCATTCTTTGAACGTCTGTGCGCTGGCCGAGAGCACACAGGCACCTAAGATTCCTAACACGAATTGTTTTTTCATGGATAATTATATTTATTAGAATGATAATGATTTTTTATTTCACCACCCAAGCCGGATTGTGCGGAAGAGTGACTCTTGGATTGTAATGCATTTCCGTCTGGTCGGGGATACGGATGAGGTATTCTTTTCCGTTGTGGTTGGGGAGGGAAGTACCCCGTAGCCACGGGTTCATGCTTTTCAGCAGGCTGAAGTTGATGCCTTGTCCCTTGGCAAAGCGGGCCAGGTCGTCGATGTCTTCGGTCACTTTGATGGTCCGATAAGGAATTGGAGGATACAAATCGCTGGAGCGGAGGTAGAAACCGAATTGTTTCGGGTCGGTCAGCAGCATCTTGGCAGCCAGGATGCGGTACACGTAGCGCGAGGTTTCCTCCACGAGGTAAAGGTCGAGGGCGTTGTCAACATATTGTCTGTCCTGTTGCTGGCTGATTCTTCCCTGTCCGGCGTTGTAGGACGCAGCCACGGTTTCCCAGTTACCGAACTTGCGGTAAGCTTGTTTCAGGTACTTGCAGGCGGCTACGGTCGATTTCTCCACGTCGTAACGTTCGTCCACATGGTGGTTCACTTCCAGGTCGAAGTCGCGGGCGGTACCGCTCATGAACTGCCATAGTCCGGCAGCTCCGGCTCCCGAACGGGCCAGCGGATTGACGTTGCTTTCAATGACCATCAGGTATTTGAAGTCGTCGGGAACCCCTTGTTCCTTCAGGATAGGTTCGATGATAGGGAAATAGCGGTTGGCCCGCTTGATGATTTGCAGCGAAGTGCTGTGCATGTAAGTGAACGCCATTAGCTCCCGGTCCATGCGTTCACGCCGGTCATAGCGTGTCAGGTCGATGTCGATGCCGCAGAAACTGATGCTTTTGGGAACTTCGATGCAGCTGTAAGTAGGGGACGAGGCTGTTTCTGTCTGTGCAGTGCAGGAGGTGGAGAACCCGGGTAACAAAAAACCGGTTACAAATAGAGCGGTTGTAAGTGATAAAGTGTATAAGCGTTTTGTCAATTTCATATTCAAGGCTTTCTTGTAACTGTCGGTCTTTTGTGAATCTGTGGCAAAATAAGGACTTATTTATGAAAGTCAGGGGTATAATTTAGGCAAAAGTCAAGTAAAAATCGTTCAAAACTGGTTCGAGTTGACTTAATTCCCCACTTGGCTATGCATATGTTGGGCTATTTTGAGCCTTTAGGGCACAAAAAATCAACAGCTCTTTGTTAAAAAATCGCTCTAAAATACGAAATAAACTTTTGGGAAACGCTACCTTTTTAATTTATTTCACAAAATGAGTTTTTCAGCTTGTTTAGTCGTCTAAATGAAAGCTGTGGAGGATGGTTTCCGGCACTTTGTCGTTGGCCTGGTGGTAGATAATCGAGATGTAGAAGCCGCAGCTTCCGTCTTTAGCCAGCAGGTAGCAATAGACGCATTTTTCTTCTTCGCAATTCCCTTTGAGCTGCACGCCGTGAAACTGTGGCAGCTCAAAAGGTTGCACTTCGCTTTGTGAGGTCACTTCATCGTCTGTGGCGATGGCTTTCAGTTCCTGTCCCAATTCTTCTTTTTTCATGCCATCTCCTTCCAGCAGCTGGATGGTGAGGTAGTAAGTGTCGTTTCCGGCAGTATAGCCTTCGGAGGAATCATCTTCTACGGTGAGGTCGGACGGAGCCTTGAAGGATACTCCATACGAATCCCATCGGGTGATTTTCAACTGTTGTGCGACTGCCGGAACGGCTACAGTAAAGAATGTAATCAGGATAAAGAATAACTGTTTCATGCTTTTCGTTCTGCTACTACTTTTCGTGCGTAAACTTCTTCTTCCTTATTAACCAAAACGCATACGTGTCCTCCCATGTTGGCATAAGGAGAAGTGACAGCAGACAATGTCTCGTCTTTTAGCATGGCGTCCACACCGGCTGATTTCAACAAGCCCTTTACCAATTCAGCTTCCCAGAGGTCTCCTCTGAAAACTTCAATCAATGAATCGTAATCTTTCGCTTCCATAGTCTTTTGTTTTAAGGGTTAATAATTAGAAGTTTGTTTCTCTCATCTATTCTTATGTCAAAGATAACAAACTTTCGGAAATAAACATGCTTTCGGGCATATATTTCTTTGGCAGGGTTGATTATTTCTTTCAGAATATTTTGAATATCTGCTTGAAGTTGTAATTTTGCGATAAACTGTAATCTGAAAATGGCGAAAATGAATCTGAATGAAATATTTCAATCCGTTCGGGCAGCATCCCGTAAACTGGCAATGTGGGATGTGGAAACGGTGAATACACTTTTGCGTGCGGTGGCCGATAAGATAGAGGAGAGAGCAGACAGCCTCTTGGAGGCCAATCAGGAGGACTTGCAGCGGATGGAAGTTTCCAATCCGAAGTACGACCGTCTGAAGTTGACAAAGGAACGTTTGTCGGGGATTGCGGCCGACATGCGTCAGGTGGCGGCGCTTCCTTCTCCGCTGGGACGTGTCCTGGAGAGCTATACGGTGCCGAGCGGGCTGCGGCTGAAAAAGGTGAGTGTGCCTTTCGGTGTAATCGGAGTGATTTATGAAGCCCGTCCGAATGTGAGTTTCGATGTGTTTGCATTGTGCCTGAAAAGTGGAAACGCCGCCATCCTGAAAGGAGGAAGTGATGCGGATGCTTCCAACCGGGCCATTGTGGAGTTGATTCATGAGGTGCTGGAAGAATCTGGAGTAGACCCGCACGTGGTGGAACTGCTTCCTTCGAGTCGGGAGGCGACGGCGGCACTGTTGCATGCCGAAGGATGGGTGGACTTGATTATTCCCCGCGGAAGTAGTAGCCTGATTCGCTATGTGCGTGAGGAAGCTACCGTGCCGGTCATTGAAACGGGAGCCGGTATCTGTCACACGTATTTTGACCAGGCGGGCGACCTGGTCAAGGGAGCGGCCATTGTCAATAATGCCAAGACGCGCCGGGTAAGTGTCTGCAATGCCCTTGACTGTTTGCTCATTCATCGGGGACGTCTGTCTGATCTGCCGGCTTTGTGTGCACCGTTGCAGGAAAGCCGGGTGATACTGTATGCCGATGAACCGGCTTATGAGGCTTTGTCGGGGCGGTATCCGGTGGAATGGCTGCGGCCTGCCACGCCGGAGAGTTACGGTACGGAGTTCTTGGACTACAAGATGGCCATCAAGACGGTGGAGGATATTACGGAAGCGGTATCGCATATTTATGCATACGGCTCCGGACACAGTGAATGTATCGTGACGGAAGATAAAGAAGCAGCCGACTTCTTTACGCGGGCAGTGGATGCGGCCTGTGTGTATGTCAATGCACCGACTTCCTTTACCGATGGGGCTCAGTTCGGTCTGGGGGCCGAAATCGGAATCAGTACGCAGAAACTGCATGCCCGTGGTCCGATGGGTTTACGGGAGATGACTACCTATAAATGGATTGTGGAAGGCGACGGACAGATTCGAAAAAAATGAATAAAAGAGAGATAGTATTGTATTTTTATAGTATATTTGCGAGGAAAAATAAATTTATATACACTTTTACGTATGAAGACTTATACCAATGTATTCGATTTGGGCGACTTGAAGACCGCCTTGGCTGAAGCGTTCGAGATTAAGAAAGACCGTTATAAATACGAAGCGTTGGGCAAGCATAAAACTTGTCTGCTGATATTCTTTAATAATAGTTTGCGTACGCGACTGAGCACGCAGAAGGCAGCCCGCAACCTGGGAATGGATGTCATTGTATTGGATGTGAACCAGGGTGCCTGGAAACTGGAAACCGAGCGTGGCGTGGTGATGGATGGCGACAAGAGTGAGCATCTGCTGGAGGCTATTCCGGTGATGGCTTCTTATTGCGACATTATCGGCGTGCGTTCGTTTGCCCGTTTCGAAAGCCGGGAGGACGACTATACCGAGAAGATTCTGAACCAGTTTATCCAGTATTCCGGCAAGCCGGTATTTTCCATGGAAGCAGCTACGGGACATCCCCTGCAGGCTTTTGCCGATTTGATTACGATTGAGGAGTACAAGCGGACCGAACGTCCGAAGGTAGTTCTGACATGGGCTCCGCATCCGCGGGCACTTCCGCAGGCCGTTCCGAACTCTTTTGCGGACTTTATGAACGAGGCCAATGTGGATTTCGTAATTACACATCCGCACGGTTATGAACTCGACCCGAAGTTTGTGCGGGGCGCGAAGGTGGAATACGACCAGAAGAAGGCGTTCGAAGGAGCGGAATTCATTTATGCCAAGAACTGGGCTTGTCCGGGGGTAACCTGTCCGGAAGACTACGGAAAGATTCTGAGTAAGGACATGAGCTGGACGGTAGATACGGAGCACATGTCGTGGACCAACAATGCGTTCTTCATGCACTGTCTCCCGGTACGCCGTAACATGATTGTGTCGGATGACGTGATTGAGGCTCCGACTTCACTGGTCATTCCGGAAGCTGCCAACCGGGAGATTTCAGCTACGGTGGTATTGAAGCGTATGCTTCAGAGTTTGTAATAATCAGCACTAAAATAAATGCCGTGACGGGCGGAGGGATATTCCCTCTTGTCGGTCACGGCATTCTTTTTTATCTTATCTGCTTTATCGGTGTGAATTGTCCGGTACTTGTTTTATTGCTCAATGTCTTTTCCCAGTTCTTTCCAGTTCTCAAAACCCTTGTCGAGGTTGTACACCTTGAAACCTTTCTTGACCAGCAGTTTGGCGGCGTTCCGGCTGCGGCGGCCGCTCTTGCAATACACGGCTACCGGCTGTTCCGGGTTCAGCAGTTCGTCGGCGTTGGCCGGGAATTTCTCATCCAGCACGTTGATGTTGATACTGCCCGGAATATGGCCTTCACTGTATTCAGCCACGGTGCGCACGTCTACCAGTTGCACTTGGTCGTCACTGATGAAGCGTTCAAACTCGTCGGCCGACAGGTTTTTGAAGTCATCGCCTGATTTTCCTTTGCATGCCACCATGGCTACGGCGAACATGCATATAAAGAACATGAAATAAATCGTCTTAATCATAAAGTAGAGTGTTAGTAAGTAAATTCGTAGCTTACAAAGCCTTTCTCGTATGTGTTGATGCGGAGAATTACCCGGTCGCCTTGTGCAAGCCGTCCTTCGTAAGTCCACAAGGGTACGGAAAGAAAACTCTTGCGGGTGAACGCTTCATAGTCACCGTTCTGGTTGTGATAGAGCGTCAGGTGAAGTGTCCGGCTGCCGTCCTCGTTGTCGGTGATTCCGTCTTCGATAAAGTGGAAGATATGGCTTTTCTCCTTGGCCATAGGCAGCAGAATCAGGTTGAGGTAGCTTCCGGATTTCCATACGCTCTGAACGTTCAGCGGATCGGTTTTGGCAATGCCGTCTGGCAGCTTGTTGGCCGTTACCGGCTTCACGGCGATAATCAGCTGGCAGGAATACAGCAGGGCTGTTGCATTTCCTTGGGTGTCTGTCTCCTTGGGCTCATAGATGGATACCGTCCGGTAGGTCGAATCGGGTGTCAGTCCGTTCAGCCCTTCCCGGTTGAGAATCTGCAACGTTTCTCCCTTGTCGGTGATAAGGTCTTGAAGCCTCCCGTCTGTGTCTGTGGTTACGTCGATGAAAGTGCTTATCACGTTGGGATAGACGTACTCATCCTCCTTGCATGCTCCCAGAGAGAGCAGGCAGAAGAATGTGCTTAAAAGGAGGCGGACCTGTTTCATGCTTCGGTGGCTTTCAGGTAGTTGATGGCCGGGTTGGCATACATTTGCAGGATGCACCGACGGAGGAACGCCTCGTCTTTATTCGGCAACTGAATCAAATCCAGTTTCTGTTGTAGATAGGTTTCGAAACGTTGCTTTTCTTCCGGTGTATATTTGCCGGCGAAGGTATCGGTGCCGTTCAGCAGGTCGCAGGCTACGTAGTTTCCCGGATATATCCGGTAGCTGCGATGGATGTGCCGGTCGATCAGCGTAGCCAGGCGGTTGAAGATTTCCGTCTTGGGCAATCCCCGTAGTGTTTCCAACTCTTCGTTGAGGCAGGGAGCCGTCTGGAAATGTACGCGTCCTTTGTAGCCGAAGATACCGGTCTGCATGTTGGTCAGGTCGTCGGCCTGACTCTTCTTGAAGTCTTCCGAATCCCGTTTCTGCTGCATCTCCTTTGCCTTCAGGAAGTCACACGGGTCATACTCGTACGACAGGGCCACAGGTACGAGGTTCAGTTCCTTCAACCGGTCTACAATATCGCCTTCTCCTCCCATGGCCAGCATTTTCAACACGCTTTCCTGGGTGCGGTCGTTGGAATCCTTGGCTCTTCCTTCACGCTGGGCAATCCACACATTTTCCTTTTTCTGGGTCACGGCAAAGTGGATGTAGCGCGACATGCGGGCCGACGATTCCAGCATCTGCCGCATGCTCAGGGCACGTTGCACGATAAACGACTTGTTCACCCGCACCAGTTTCTTTATCCAAGGGTAAATCAGCAGGTTGTCGCCGATGGCAATTTCCACGGTAGTGGGGAAGCCGTTGTCGAGCAGGCCGACAGATAGAAATCCCGGATCGAGTACGATATCCCGGTGATTGGAGATAAACGTATAACTCTTCTGTTTGTCGGGCAAGGAAGAGGCATCCAGATCGAATCCGTCGCTGTGCTGTTGCATGATGTCGTGGAGCAGCTTGTGAAAGAAAGCTTTCTGCACGTCCAGGTTCGTTTTGCAGTGACGCAGTTGTGCCGCAATCATTTCCATGGGAACACCCGGCATGACCGACTGGATGACAGCCTGAAAGTCCTTGTCGGCCAGCAATTCCTCGCAGATTTGCGGTAGCTCTTCGGGGGTGTACGGACGAATATCGTCAAATTCAGCAGGTATGTTCATGATATAGAATGGCTTGTTCTTTCCAAAGATACAAAATTAATTGAAATGGTCTTCAATAATATCGGTCATTACATCTTTTATATCCAGTCCGGCGGCACGCACCTGTTGCGGAATGAAGCTGGTAGCTGTCATACCTGGAGTGGTATTGATTTCAAGCATGTTGATTTTCTCGCCTTCCGTGATGATGTAATCCACGCGGACGATACCCTTGCAGCCCAGGATGTCGTAGATGGCGGAAGTGAGCTGCCGTACGCGGCTGGTCAGTTCCGGGCTGAGGCGTGCCGGTGTGATTTCCGTCACTTCTCCTTTGTATTTGGCGTTATAGTCGAAGAATTCGTTCTTGCTGACCACCTCGGTAATAGGGAATACTACGGAGTTCTTTTTAGTCTTGTAGCATCCGTTGGCCAGTTCGATACCGTCCATAAAGGCTTCAATCATCACATCGTCCGATTCCTTGAAGGCTTCTTGCAAGGCCGGTTGGATTTGTTCCTTAGTCTTTACCTTGGTCACGCCGAAGCTGGAACCACTGGCATTGGGCTTGATGAAGCAAGGCAGTCCGATTTTGCTGATGACCTCCTCGTCGCTGATGCCATGGCGTTTGTTCACCAGCATGGACTCAGCTACCCGTACGCCGAAACCTTTCAGGTACTGGTTCAGGGTGAACTTGCTGAAAGTCATGGCCGATACCAGTACGTCGCAGGTGGAGTAAGGGATGCCGATCAGTTCGAAATACCCTTGCAGGATACCGTTTTCTCCCGGAGTTCCGTGGATGGTGATATAGGCGAAGTCGGGGATGATTTTCTTTCCGTGGTCCATAAAGCTGAAGTCGTTCTTGTCCACTTTGGCACGGCTTCCGTCGGAAAGAATGGCTTCCCAGTGTGCTTTAGTCAGTTCTACAATATAAAGGGTATATTTTTCCTGGTCGATAAAAGAGTAGATACCCTCTGCACTTTTCATGGAGACTCCGTGTTCGGAAGAGTCTCCTCCTGCTACAATCGCAATTGTACGTTTCATAATTATTCTCTGTTACTGATATACGTTCTCCATCTTTCCAGCAGACAGGTCATGTCTTCGGGCAGTTCGGAAGTGAAAAACATTTCCTCTCCCGTGCGGGGATGTACAAACCCCAGTGTCTTGGCATGCAAGGCCTGACGGGGACAGATTTCGAAACAGTTGTTTACAAATTGTTTGTATTTGCTGAAATGAGTTCCTTTCAAGATTTCATGGCCGCCGTAGCGTTCGTCATTGAACAAGGTGTGGCCGATGTATTTCATGTGTACGCGAATCTGGTGGGTGCGTCCGGTCTCAAGCACGCATTTCACCAGTGTGACGTAGCCCAGCCGTTCCAGCACCTGATAGTGGGTGACGGCATGTTTTCCCTGAGTCGGGTCGGCCATGACGGTCATCTGCATCCGGTCGCGCGGATTGCGCCCGATGTTGCCCACGATGGTGCCTTCATCCTGTTCCACGATACCCCACACCAAGGCATTGTATTCACGCTTGGTGGTCTTGTGGTAAAACTGAAGTCCCAGGTTGGTCTTGGCGTCCGGTGTCTTGGCTACGACGAGCAAGCCCGACGTATCCTTGTCGATGCGGTGCACCAGTCCCACTTGCGGGTCGTTCGGATTATAGGTCGGCACATCGCGCAGATGCCAGGCGATGGCATTGACCAGGGTGCCGTGGTAATTGCCGCAGCCCGGATGCACCACCAGCCCCGCCGGCTTGTTGATGACCATCAGGTCGTCATCCTCATACACGATGTCCAAGGGAATATCTTCCGGAATGATATCGTTCTCGTAGCGTGGACGGTCCATCATCACGGTCAGCACATCCAGCGGCTTTACCTTGTAGCTGCTCTTCACCGGTTTCCCGTTGGCCATGACAAAGCCGTTGTCGGCTGCCGTCTGGATACGGTTGCGCGACGCATTGACGATGCGTTCGAATAAGTATTTGTCGATGCGGACAGGAGCCTGTCCCTTGTCTACCACTGTACGGAAATGTTCGTACAGTTCCGGTTCACCTCCAATCGGTTCGATGTCGTCTGGCGTTTCGTCGTCCAGTTCGTAATCAATCAAATCTTCTGCCATTTCTTAGTCTGTGGAGGTTAGAACCAGGAGTCATCCACCTCAGCCTCGCTGTTTTCAGATGCTCCTTCACTTATCATTACTTGTGTAGAATCCATGGCCAGTGAATCGCGGATGGCCGTGTTGCCCACGCACAAGGTCAGTATGGCCTCGTGGGGTACCTTGTCGCCGCTCATCAGACTTCTGCCGCGGTATTTGATGCCGTAAATCCAGTCTTGCTCTCCCGAAACGTATTCCGGTTCCGTCAAGCGGAAGCCCATGGCTTTCAGTTTGGCTTCTGCCTGGCGCAAAGAACTGTTGTCAATCAGGTCGGGCAATTTCACCAGCGGCACCTTCGAAGTGGTGACGGTCAGGTAAATGGTACGTCCTTCTTTCACCCGTGCTCCTCCAGCCGGGTTCTGGTCCAGTACCATGCCGTCGGGAAGTCCTTTCACATAGCTGGAATCCACCACCAGTCCCTCTAACTTTTGGTTATGAAGTGCCAGTTGGGCTTCTGCCAGTGACTTGTTCTTGACATTGGGTACCACGTAGGCTTCTCCGTGGTGTGTATAGTGGTCGAGCCAGAGCAGTGTGCCCCAGCATGCACCGATAACGACCACGATCATGGCTATCACGTTCAGCCAGAAAAAGCGGTTCTTCTTAAAGGAAAAGAAATCTTTCAGGGTTATCATGTTACGTCAAAGTCTATAATTGGGACAAAGATATAACATTTTGTTGGAATACGGGGGAGTTACGGGTGAAACCTATGTCTTTTTAACATGGTTATCTGTAGCTTTGGGAAATAAATGTTTTTGTAAGAGCTTTGTTCAGATAAAAAACTAAGAATAAAATTTTTGCTTAAAAAAGATTTTTCTTTCTTTGTATCTGAAAAGGTAGGGAATTCTTGTTTGTATTGACTAGGATAAAATATTATGTAATCAGAATAAGATCGTGGAGCAAAAGGAGATAAATATTGGCAAATTAGTAGCGGGTGATGAACGTGCTTTCATCGCGTTTATTGAATATCATTCTTCTGCTTTATATCATTATGCTTTTAATATTCTTCATCAAAAGGAGTGTGCAGAGGAAGTGGTAAGTGATGTTTTTCTAGAGGTATGGAGACATCGGAAAAAATTAGGAAAAATAGAGAATATAAAAGGGTGGTTATATCGTATTTTATATAACAAATCAATATCATTTCTTCGTAAAGATAGCGTTGAATATACCAATCTGTCTTTTGATGAGGTCGAAGACTTTACTTTTGAGTTAGTCCCATCTCAAGAAGAGAAGTTAATAGGGGAAGAAAAATTGTCTATTTTAAATGCGGCTATCGCTTCTTTACCATCTAAAAGTCGTCATGTGTTATATTTGGTAAAGATAGAACGTCTTTCCTATGCAGAGGTCGCAGATTTATTGCATATTTCAGTGAAAACTGTGAGTAATCATTTGACGTATGCAATGAAAAAATTGATGGAAACCTTAAAAGATGAAGTGGTATTGTGGCTTTTTCTACTTCTGTTTTTTCAATAAGGAGTGTGCAAAAAAGCCTGGCCAGAGGCCAGGCTAAATGATTAATTAGTATGCATATTTATAAATTGATAATTCCTTTTAGAGGTAGTTCAGAGGAAGATGGGCCTACTAAAATCTCAAAATCTCCTTTTTCTATGACAAAATTCTTTTTATCAGTATCATAAAAACTAAAAGCGTCTTCATTAAGTAGAATTGTTATACGTTTCGTTTCGCCTTTTTTTAAGAACACTTTTTCGTAACCTTTTAGTTCTTTTAGGGGACGAGGAACAGAAGCTTGACAGTCTTTTACATAAATCTGTGCAACTTCTGCTGCATTCATTTTTCCCGTGTTTTTAAGTTCAAAACTCACTTCTACTTGGTTCTTTTGTTTTTTTCTAAGTTGCAAATTTTCATACGTGAATTGACTGTATGATAATCCGAAACCAAATGGATAAAGTGGCTGTTTTCCTGTACGGTCGTAACCTCTGTAGCCTACAAATATGCCTTCAGCGTATTGAACTCTCTTGTGCGGAACATTACGCTTGTCATAGTAGTTGTTGAATGTAGGATTGTCTTCCCATTTTTCTTCTATAGAAATAGGTAATTTCCCACTTGGAGATATTTTGCCTGTTAGTATTTCTGCTATTGCTTTTCCACCTTCCTGTCCAGGATACCATGCCATAAGAATAGCTTTGACTTTATTTCCCCAGTTACGGAAGTCTATGCCTCCTCCTGAATTTATCACTGTTATAACATTTTTATGTACTTTTGTTACTTCATCAATGAGGAACTCCTGGCCGTATGGTAATGCAAATGGTCTGTCAAATCCTTCAGATTCTGTATTGCTGTCAAATCCTAAGCACATAACTACATTGTCTGCTTTTTTCAATTCATAATTCAGCAGATTTTTATCCAACATACCTGCTTCAAATTTGATAGTAGCTTCACCTACATTTTCAAAATAATCTATCTGTAACTGGTAAAGACTGTCTTTTTCCACCTGCATGAAGGCATTTCTTGAACTTAGTGCATGATTTCCCCAGTCTCCTGAAATTGTTTTTCCGTTGACTAATATTCTGTATCCGTCATCTCCTGAGATCTGGAAACGTATAGTTCCGCTTTGATCAGCCTTATAGATTCCTTTCCATTGAACGGAGAAATGGTCATCCTGAATGTCTGGATATGGAGAACCGTATTTCCATGCATAGTTTATTCTTGTAGTAATTCCCTGATGGCATGGTTCACCGGATAATTTTTTGTCTTTAAAATAATATCCTGTAAATCCTTGTTTCTTTAAACTGATGTCAGTAAAAATATTCTTTGAAATATCTTTATACAGTAAGCTGTCTGATAAAAGGGTTATTTTCTTATTACCTTTTATTTGTGTCATACCTTCATAAACTGATACGGTAGAATAAGGAGTTACAAATCCGCTGCCTCCTCCTGTAGGAATCATGTCTGCGTTTGGGCCGATAATAAGTGTATGTCCCTTTCTGAGTGGAAGTACATTATCATCATTTTTTAGCATGACAATACCTTCTCTTGCTAAATTTAATGCGGTTGCTTTTGATTCTGCGTTATCTCTTTCTATGGATTTATCCTCTAGCGGATTGTCAAATAGGCCGAATGTTATTAAGGTTTGCAGTATATGCTGTACTTTTTCGTCTATGGTTTTTTCTTTAACTATTCCATTTTCAATAACTGGAATCAGTTTTTCTTTTACCATAAACTTTCCTACAGGCATTTCCAAATCAAGTCCTCCATTGGCTGCGCCTACAGTAGAATATACGGAAGTCCAGTCTGACATTAGAATACCTTTGAATCCCCATTGTTTTCTAAGTATTTCTATATTCATCCATGCATTCTCGGTTGCATGTACCCCGTTGACGGGGTTATAACTGTCCATTACGGCTCCGACTCCTGCTTCTTGTACTGCTTTGCGGAATGTTGGGAAGTAAATCTCTTGTAGGGTGCGTTCGTCCACATCTGAACTAGCATGATGTCTGCTCCATTCTTGATTGTTTGCGGCAAAATGCTTAATTGTAGCAATGACACCTTTCTCTTGTACTCCAAGGATATATTGCTTGGCTGTTTCACTGCTTAAATAAGGATCTTCACCAAAATACTCAAAATTTCGTCCGCATAAAGGTGAACGGTAAATGTTTACACCTGGTCCTAACAGGATACTTACACCTCTTGCTTTGGCATCTCTGCCTAGACCATTTCCTAGTTGGCGCACCAATTCTCTATTCCATGTGGCAGCGGATAAAATGCCAGAAGGATACAATGTACTTTTAGTATTGTTGCGTATACCTTGTGGTCCATCTGCCATTCTGATTTCAGGAATACCTAATCGGGGTATTGCTCTGATATAGAATGACCGAACTCCGGAGATGTAATCAATTTTCTCCTCTAGTGTCATTTTTTCGACTAACGCTTTTGCCCTTTGCTCCGTTTGGGGAGTAATTTCCATTTGTGCTGCCGCCTGGCCAAAGGCACAGCAGAAGAGCAGCCCGCAGGCTACTTTTTGTTTGAATTTCATTTTTTGTTAGATTTACGTGATTAATAAAAATTGTCCGATAGCAAAAATAAGATAAAAAATCGTAAGTCTCCGGTTTTTCGTTTAAATTTTTGAGAAAGGATGGAAATAAGTTACTTCCTGAGTGTCGTGGCTACTCCCTCCGGTCATGAAGATAAATTCTCCTTTCTCCACGGTGAAGTGCATGTCGTTGTCATAGTACCCCAACGTTTCGTCTGTGATGGGAAAGGTTACCGTCTTGCTTTCACCGGCTTTTAAAAAGACCTTCTGGAAACCTTTCAGTTCCTTAACCGGGCGTGTAATGCGGGCCACTTTGTCTTGCACATACAGTTGGACGACTTCTTCTCCGTCACGGCTTCCCGTGTTAGATATGTTTATCCGAAGGAAGGCATGCGCATGGTCTGGACGGTCTGACGGAATTATTTCAGGTTTGCCATATCGGAAAGAGGTGAATGATAGTCCGAAGCCGAACGGGTAGGCTGGTTCCGTGGAAGAATCTATATAAGAGGTACAGTAATGTACGTGGGGGCGGGTAGGGCGTCCGGTACTTTTGTACTGGTAGAAGATGGGCACTTGTCCCATATTGGCCGGGAATGTCATCGGGAGCTTGCCGGAAGGATTGTATTTTCCCCACAGTACATTGCAGATGGCGTTTCCGGCTTCGCTTCCTAACCACCAGGTACACAGAATGGCCGGTGAATGTCGGCGGACTTCATTGAATATGAGCGGGCGGCCACACATGAGAAGGCTCACGATGGGCTTTCCGGTCTTTGCTAGTTCTTCCACTAACAGTTGTTGCCCTTCGGGCAGATTGAGATTGGCCTTTGACTTGCTTTCCCCGCTCTGTTCCGCACGTTCTCCCAAACATACGATGACGGCATCCGCCTGCTGTGCCGCTTGAAGCGAGGCGTTCAGGGAGGAAATCTTTCCACTTCGTATGTCATATCCTTCCTGATAAATCACCTTGATGCCCCGCTGAATCAGCGCGTCGTAGAGGGTGACAATCTTACTGCGGTCTACACTTCCAGCCCACGCACCGGCCATGTCGAACTGAGACTTTCCTAAACTGCCGATAAGGGCCACTGTTCGTATCATGTCAGAAAAAGGCAAAGTCTGGCGTTCATTCTTGAGCAGGACCACCGAACGTTCGGCCATCCGTAGTGAACTGTTCCGGATGCGGGAGGAATTTATAGTACGGTTGCTACGCGCTTCATTGCAGAAACGGTAAGGGTCGTGAAACAGTCCCAATTCGTATTTTTTTTCGAGAATCCGTCCTACGGTTTGGTCGATTACTTCTTCTTTCACCTTTCCTTCCTGTACCAGTTCTTTCAGGTGTCTCAGGTAGCATTGGCTCACCATTTCAATGTCCAGTCCGGCTTGGAAGGCTTGTGCTGCTGCGTCTTTTCGGTTTTCCGCTACCCGGTGGTTGATCAGTTCTTCTACGGAGTTGTAGTCAGAAACTACGATTCCCTTGAATCCCCACCGCTCTCTGAGCAGTTCTGTCAAAAGGAATCGGTTGCTGGTACATGGAATGCTTTGAAAGTCGTTGAATGCGCTCATTACAGTGGCCGCACCTGCTTCAACCGCTGCCTGATACGGGGGCATGTAGAAATTTGCGAATTGTCCCATTGACATGTCCACACTGTTGTAATCTTTGCCGCTCATGGGGGCACCATATCCGGCAAAATGCTTGGCGCAGGCCATCATATTGCAGGTGTCTCCCAGTTGTTCGCCTTGCAGTCCTTTCACCCGTGCTTCGGCCACTTTGCTTCCCAGATAAGGGTCTTCACCGGCACCTTCCATCACTCTTCCCCAGCGTGCGTCCCACGAGATGTCTACCATCGGGGCGAAAGTCCAGTTCTGTCCGTCGGCCGCGCCCTCCAGGGCATTGCAGCGTGCAGCTTCCTCCATCATGGCGAGGTCGAAGCTGGCCGCCTCCGCCAGCGGGATGGGAAATCCGGTGCGGTAGCCATGGATGATGTCCAGCCCGAAAATAAGAGGAATGTGCAGGCGCGACTGAAGGGCCAGCGACTGGTATTTTCGGATTTCCTTTATGCCGATGATGTTGAGCATCGTGCCTACCTTTCCTTGCCGCACGTACTCTTCAAGCGGCAGGTGCAGGGTGTCAGGTCCGGTAAAGTTTCCTCTTCCGCTGCACTGGTGCAGTTGTCCGATTTTTTCATCCAGCGTCATCTGTTCCAGCAGGTGG
This sequence comes from uncultured Bacteroides sp., assembly GCA_900551445.1. Lineage (GTDB taxonomy): Bacteria > Bacteroidota > Bacteroidia > Bacteroidales > Bacteroidaceae > Phocaeicola. Next base: position 56,858 of record URWA01000005.1, read on the forward strand.
CTGATAAATGACTGTTTGTCATTGAGGGAAATATCTCCCCTGTCTTGTGCTGCAGCCTGGCCAAAGGCGCAACAGCATAATAGCCATAGGGCTATTTCCTTTTTAATTTTCATGTGCATTAGTTTAAAAAAATTGTCCGGAAACAAAAATAGGGAATAGAAAAGAAAGTACAAAGGAATCAGGGTTAAAAGGAATGTCACTTTTCTGCCGGAGAATAGTTATGAACATCTTGTTGATAACTTTGTACGGAACTTCCGGATAAAGAAATATTCAGTCCGTTTTTATGTATTCTCTTGTGCGTATGGGATTTTCTGAGTATCTTTCGACCGGTTTTTTGGTGGTTTCACTTGCTGGCTTTCTGGTTCATGTTTTATAATAAATAATGTATCAGGTATGAGAAAACTGTTTTTTGCGGCAGCCGTGGTGAGCTTGGCTGTCTGGAATCTGAATGTGTCGTATGCGGCGGAGCCGGAACAGGTGCTTACTTCTTCTGGAGTGGAACGTTTGGTGGACAGGGTGTGTGACTGGCAATTGGAGGCTTATCCTCGAATGGACGAAAAGAGAGTGTGGAAATCGGCCGGTGACCTGAGTTGGGAAAACGGTGTGTTCCTTTCAGCCCTTTCACGATGGGCGGAATATACGAAGGATGTCCGGCTGACGGAATGGTACGAGAAGGTATGCGCCCGCAACTATTACGGGACGAGCCAGAAATGGCTTTCCATCTATCATGCCGATGACTTTGCCGTTTGCATGATGTACGTGACTTTATACGACAAGAAGAAAGATCCCCGCATTCTTCAGCATACGCGGGCAAGACTTGACTATACCCTTCATTATCCTTCGGACATACAGTTTGGGGACACGACTTCCCGCAAGTTCGACCGCTGGACTTGGTGTGACGCGCTTTACATGGCTCCTCCTGTTTATGCGGCCTTTTCACGTATTACCGGGGACGATTCTTATCTCCGCTTTATGGACAAGGAGTATCAGGCTACGTATGATTATCTTTTCGACAAGGAAGAACAGCTGTTTTACCGCGACCATACTTATTTTGGCAAGAGAGAGAAGAATGGAAAGAAGGTGTTCTGGGGAAGAGGAAACGCATGGGTGGCTGGAGGGCTGTGCCTGCTGTTGGAACAGATGCCTGCGGATTATCCGTCAAAACCACGTTATGAGTCGTTGCTTGTTACTCTTTTGAAGCGTGTAGCTCCTTTGCAGCGGGAGAGCGGTTATTGGTCTGCAAGTATGCTGGATCCGGAGGCCTACCCGAATCCCGAGACCAGTTCGACAGGCTTCTTTACGTTTGCTCTTCTGTGGGCTGTCAATCACGGGCTTTTGCCGGAAGATGCTTACATTGGGCATGCCATGAAAGGGTGGAAAGCCTTGACGGAAGCCATCCGTGAAGATGGCATGTTGGGATGGGTACAGCCCGTGGGGGCCAGTCCGGAGACTGTGACGGCCGACATGACGGAAGTATATGGTGCAGGAGCGATGATGCTTGCTGGAGAACAGTTAATGCGTTACATCGGGAAAAAATAAGAATTATTTCTTTTTGTAGTCGTTTGAAAATCAGTGATTAGTAGCTAATATTGTATCCCTGGCGAATTTTTCTTGAAAAAAAGAGAAAATTCAATAGGGATTTTTCCCGTCTCTTGCGTCTATGTTAATAGAAAGCCAAAGAAACAATATGAAGCAAGATTATCAGAAATCACCGGATTCCTTGGAAAGCAGGCTGGATGCCTTATTCAAGAGCCAGATGGATTCCGAGGTTGACAGCAAGGCTATTGTGGAAAAAACGCTGGCAAAAATTCGCCGTGAGCGGGTTCGTCGGCGTGCCCGGATAGGCTGGGTGTCTTCCTTGTCTGTTGCGGCTTCGGTCTTTATAGGTCTGGCTGCCTACTACCTTGCCGTCATGCCGGAAAAGGTGGAACATGCCGATTTGCGGCAACTGGCCGGTTGCATGTCCGAAGGCGTATGCAATACAGAACATGTGATGCTGATTACTCCAGACAAGCAGTTGTGGCTTTCGGAAAATGCCTTGGTACAGTATGATGCGCAAGGCACGGCGCAAGTTAACGGGAAGGACGCGTTGAAGAGTGATACCCCTGATGAGGTGTACTGCCAGTTGGTTGTGCCGGCAGGCAAACGTGCCCGTCTGCAACTTGCCGACGGAACCCTCCTGACGCTAAACGCCATGTCAAGGGTCGTTTATCCTCAGAAGTTTGAAGGTGCGGAACGGCGGATTTATGCGGAAGGCGAAGTGTATTTGGAAGTGGCACCAAACAAGGCCCATCCTTTCATCGTAGAATCTTCGGATTTCGATTTGCGTGTGCTGGGTACTAAGTTCAATATATCCACTTACAAGGAACTGAAGGAAACTCAAATCGTATTGGTAGAAGGCTCCGTGGAAGTGACGGAAAGCAGCGGACGGACGAAGGCTGTGCTGAAACCGGACGAACTGCTAAGCTTAGAAAAAGGCCGTATCACGGATTGCCGTCAGGTGGACGCATCAGACTATATAAGTTGGACAAAAGGATGGCTTTACCTGAAAGGGGAACTTTTGACTGAGATTGTAAAGCGTCTGAGCATCCATTATGGTGTGGGTATCACGTGCAAGACATCAGCTGGGAGTAAGAAGATGTACGGGAAGCTGGAGTTGAAAGAAGATTACAAGGACGTATTGGACTGCATCCGGCAAATTGTACCTTTAGAGGTGCATTATGACGGGAAGAATGTGGAACTGAGAGATAATTAATTTAAAATTATGGATTAAAAACCTTTGAATACTATGCATGTAGACACTTGACAAAAAAGAAACGAGCAAATATGGCCGTATTTACTCGTTTCAGGGACAATTTTTTCTTAGAAAGATTTTATCACGTTGAACCTTAAAAAGAAATTTATGCTAAAGAAAACTCTTTTTCTTCTAAAAGAAAAGTTATTTAATTTTTTTTATCGGACAAATACATTTTTTAGGTGTGCGGCACCTTCGTTTGTTCTTCTTTTCGGAAGTGGCTTGCTGGCTTCCTGCGGAGGAGGAAAGCAGACTACAGTGCATTTCATTCCCGACACTACGACCGTACTTCGTAATCCGCTGAATGGATGGGTGATGTATCTGGGGCGTAACTGGGATGAAAACTTCTGGCAGACCCAGGGGTATGATACCATGCGTGTGTCGGACACTGAAACTGTAAAGGTTTCCGATTATGCAAGCACGTGTTATATCCGCACCAGTTGGAGCTCGCTCGAACCGGAAGAAGGCAAATACACATGGAATGATTCCACTGCCCGTCTCACCAAGTTGCTGAAAAGCGCTACAGACAGAAACATGCGTCTGGCTTTCCGTATTGTGGTGGATGGTAGAGACCAAGGGCAGAACACTCCTTTGTACGTGTTTGATGCGGGGGCTTCTTATTATACCGACCCGAACGACGAGAGCCGGAAGTCTCCTTATCCGGACGATTCCGTATTCCAGGCCAAGTATTCACGCTTTATCGAAGCCTTTGCCGAAAAGTTCGATGACTCTTACAAAGTGGATTTCATTGACGGTTACGGATTGGGAAAATGGGGTGAAGCTCACAGCATGGTTTACAAGGACTATGCCAACAAGGCGCGTGTGTTTGAATGGGTGACGGATTTGTATGCCCGCTGTTTCACCAAAGTTCCGTTGGTTATTAATTACCATCGTCTGGTAGGGGCCAATAATGTGACAGGCTGGGGTGATGTGGCTCCTGATTCGGAAGACTTGCTGAACAGTGCCATACAGAAAGGTTATAGCCTGCGCCATGACGCTTTCGGTATGAACGGCTATTATCAGGAGTGGGAAAAGGAGTTCGTGGCGAAATGGAACTTCAAGCGTCCGGTCATTATGGAAGGCGGATGGATAACCGGTGCCCATCACCGTTACTGGATTGACCCGACTGGTAATTACCGCGAGGGGCATTCTGAAGACGTGCGGAAAGGAGAGTATCAGGCTTCGGCCGAGGCGCATGTCAACATGATGGATTTCCGGATTGGCGATGAGACCGCATCCTGGTTCCACAAGTGCTTTGATTTGGTGAAGCGTTTTGTGAAAGAAGGAGGCTACCGTCTGTATCCCGATGAAGTGTCATATCCTTCCGAACTGCGCAATCATGAACAAGCGACACTGACTCACCGCTGGAATAATATCGGATGGGGTTATTGCCCTACCAACATTCCACAATGGAACCAGCGCTATAAAGTAGCCGTCGCATTACTGGACGCGGATGAAGAAGTGGAGCAGGTGTTTGTGGATACAGAATCAGATTTGTCACAAATTATCAAGGGAAAGCCGGTTACTTACGAGCAGAAAGTGATACTGGAAGATGTGGAGCCGGGCGAATATATGTGGGCAATCGGAATTGTCGACACCACACAGGGAAACCGCATCGGTCTTCAGATAGCCCTTCAGGGCAATCTCACTCAAAGCGGTTGGGCTAAGTTAGGAAAAACCACCGTCTTATAAGCAATTAAAGGTATTCAAGTGTAGGTTTAAACGCTATTTAATAGTGTTTAGGCTATTCTTGTGCCTTGTTGAAAGATTACATAAATAAATAGAATTAATTAATCAGCCAATAAGAAATTATGGTAAGGAAAACAGTTTTATCACATTTGACAACCCATTTCCATCGTTACTGTATGGTGGGCGCTTGTCTTTTGATACCTTTTTCAGGTTTTGGTGTTCCGGTGGTTACATGGAATGCTGAGAGTAATTTGTTTACAGTGCAGTCCACAAATTCTACCGTAAAGGATGTATTGGATTACATTGAAGCGAACAGTGACTATATCTTTGTTTATTCTGAAGATGTGCAAGGTTCTCTGGGCGGGAAAGTATCTATTTCAGTGTCGGACAAGAAAATTGATACCGTATTGGATGAACTTTTCTCAAAGACAGACCTTGACTATACGAAGAATGGACGTCAAATCACCATTACAGAGGCTAAGAACGTACAGGGCGTGCAGCAGGAATCTACGGTAACAATCAAGGGTTCGGTGAAAGATGTGAATGGAGAAGGACTTATAGGTGCCTCCGTGGCGGTGAAAGGTTCCGCTATAGGTACCATTACAGATATTGATGGTAATTTCATGTTGGACGTGCCTTCCAACTCTACGGTAGTTGTATCTTATATCGGATATTTATCTCAGGAACTGAGCGTGAAGGGTAGAAAGACAATCAATGTGGTTCTGAAAGAAGATACCCAGGCGCTGGAAGAAGTGGTAGTGATAGGTTATGGTACTCAAAGAAAGTCTGACCTGACAGGAGGACTTGTTAGTGTAGGAAAAGAAGAATTGAATATGGTGCAGAGCAGTAACCTGATGGACCGTTTGGCCGGACAGATTCCGGGCTTGAATGTAACGACAGGAGATGCAACACCTGGAGCAAATCAGACTTTATTGATTCGTGGAGTAAATTCATTGAGCGCGGACAACTCTCCTCTTGTGGTGTTGGATGGTATTCCTTATAATGGTTCGTTAAGTGATATTGACCCGAATATAATTGAAAATTTGAGTGTTTTGAAAGATGCTTCTGCTGCGGCTATTTATGGTTCCCGTGGTTCAAACGGTGTAATCTTGATTCAGACCAAGAAAGGCCAAAAAGGGGCGGCAAAAGTTTCTTACAAAGGGCAGGTTCGCTTGTCTCAGCCTCAGCAGACGATTGATGTGATGACTCCAGATGAATACATTGTGTTTAAGCAGGACATTGCTCGTTTAAAAGACGGATTGAGCGGAGATCAGTTGGCTCCTGAAAAATTGTTGAGTGTGAGTGAGCTTTATAATTATGAAAGGGGTATAACAAATGATTGGCAGGACTTGATTTTCAGAAACGCATTGTCTCATGAACATCAGGTGAGTATATCAGGAGGAACAGAAAGTACCACGTATATGGCTGCGGTTTCTTATCTTTCGCAACAAGGTGTAGTAGAAAATTCAGCAATGGAACGTTATAACATGAATTTTAGTGTGAATCAGGTGCTGAATAAATGGTTGACAATAGGTCTTCAGGCTCAGTTTGTTCAACGGGATGGAGGTGGAATCACTCCGAATATTGAACATGCAGTAAAACAGAGTCCTTACGGAATATTTAAGGATGAAAACGGTAACTATCAAGATGAACCAATGGACCAATCTTTAATTGTGAATCCGTTTGCTAATGTAAATGCCGATCAGGACTCTAATACTCGTAATTTTTTCTTAAATACTTTTGCTGATATATTGTTGCCTGTGAAAGGTTTGTCTTTCCGTACAACGTTCGGCTATAATTATCGTAATAATTTTACTGGAACTTATTATGGTCGGAATACGCTGGATGGTAAGAAAGTGGATGGAAAAGGTAGTATATCAAGTGAAAATTATTGGGACTATACTTGGGAGAACTTGCTTAAATATACGAGAGATTTTGGAAAGCATCATGTTGATGTAACCGGACTTTTCAGTGTACAGCAGACTCAGAAGAAAGGCATGTCGGAATCTGCTGAAAGTTTTGTGAATGATGATTCCAGTTATTATAACCTCAATGCCGGTGAAAAGCAGAAAACTACAAAATCAAGTTTGCAGGAAACGTCCATGTTGTCATATATGTTGCGTCTAAATTATTCTTTTGCAAGTCGGTATATGTTAACTTTGACAGGACGTTCTGACGGATATTCTGCATTTGGAGCCAATAACAAGTATGCATTCTTCCCGTCTGTAGCGGTGGCATGGAATTTGGGTTCAGAAGAATTTATGGAAAATACTCACGACTGGTTGGATATCTTTAAACTTCGTCTTTCATACGGTTCAAATGGTAACCAGGCGATTACTCCGTATCAGACACTGGATCGTTTGGTTATGACCAATTATATTTGGGGCGATGGAGCTTTGGGTGTGAATGGTGCATACTTGCCTAATAATGGAGTGGGTAACCCAAACTTGAAGTGGGAAACTACTCATACATTTAACTTAGGTATTGATTTTTCTTTTCTGAACGGAAGAATCAGTGGTAGCTTGGATACTTATGTAGCTAATACTAAGGATTTGTTGATGAAGCGTACGGTGCCGATTGTTAATGGCTACAATAGCATTATGGATAATGTGGGAAAGACTCGCAACAAAGGAGTTGAGTTGTCGTTGAATACTGTAAATATACAAAAAGCAGACTTTGAATGGAGAACGAACTTTAATTTCTCTTTGAACCGTGATGAGATTGTAGATTTAAGAGGTGATAAAAAGGATGATATAACCAATAAATGGTTTATTGGAGAACCTTTGAGAGTTTATTATGATTATGATGTAGTTGGATTGTGGCAAGAAGGTGATAAATTTACTTATATAGCAGAGGATGGCTCTGAGAAAGAAATCCAACCAGGTGCGAAACCGGGAGCGGCCAAGTTGCGCGATGTAGATGGAAACGGCTATATCAACTCATCGGATAAAATGATTATAGGTTCAAAGCAGCCCAGTTTTCTGATGTCTTTGGGTAATACGTTGACTTATAAGGATTTTGTTCTCTCATTCTTGCTGAATGGAACATTCAAGGTAACCCGTGAGTTAAATGAAGCCAATGTAGGTAGCTGGAGTTATAATATATATAATTATTTGCATGATGCTGATTATTGGACACCGGAAAACCCGACAGCCAAATATTCTTCTCCTGCATACAGTAATTTTGACGGTCATAGCTATTATAAAGATTTTACTTATATTCAGATAAAGAATATTATGTTGGGCTACAATTTGAAATCTTCTTGGGCTCATAAGTTGGGAGTGAGTGGACTGCAAGTGAACTTTAGTGTAGAGAATCCTTATACATTCTGTGATGTGAGAAGCGTGTTGAACTATGATAATAGTTGGTTCGCTTCTTATCCAACTGCCCGTTCATTTGTGTTTGGTTTAAATGTCAATTTCTAAATAAAGTGTTTTATGAATCATATATCAAAAATAGTAGCTTGCTTTTTATTGGCGGCTCCTTGTTGGAGTTGTTCTGATTTTTTGGATGAAGAATTGAAAGGAGAACTAGCTCCGGATAATACTTATACAAGTACTTATGGTTTCGAAGTCGGTTCTGCTGGATTGTATGCTATAGCTCGTAGTGAATATAATACGTGGGGAGAGAACGGTGCGTTCATGCATAATGGCGCTTGTCCTTATGAAGCCCTCCAGATTTCAACAGATATAGCTACGATGGGAACAAAAGATGGATCTATCCAACCTTTTGGGTATTTGACGATGACTTCTAATACGGGTTTTGTAGAGTCATTTTGGAAATGGGCGTACAGTCTGATTGGAGCAGCCAATGAAATATTGGAATATTCAGAAAAGAATACCAATTGGAATTCCCCTAATGATAAATTGTTATTTCAGGCCGAGGCTCGTTTCTTTAGAGCTTATGCTTATCGAACTTTGGTTTATCTGTATGGGGATGTACCGTATGTAGAAACTGTAGAAGATAAGTTTCGTATTGATTTTACGAGAACTCCTAAAAAAGAGGTACTGGATAAGATGATTGCTGACTTGAAGTTTGCTATGCAGAATCTGCCGTCTGATCCTGATAAAGTACAGGTAGGAAAGTTGACCACATGGGCAGCTGAACATTTGCTGAGTGAGGTTTATCTGATGGCAGGTGATTATGTGAATGCAGAAACTTGTGCTGAGGATGTGATAGATTGCGGATATTTTTCCTTGATGGAAGAACGTTTTGGGGCGAAAGCCAAGGATAAAGGTGATGTCTATTCTGACTTGTTTGTAGAAAATAACCAAAATCGGACTAGTGGGAATAGAGAGAGTATTTGGGTTATGCAGTTTGAGTATCAAACAACGGGTGGCGGTACAAACTCTGATGATTGGACTCGTAGAGCTTGGGAACCTAAATATTTTGAAATTCCTGGTTTCGTTTTGGCTGATTCATTGGGAGGTCGTGGCTTGTCTCAGTTGATTCCAATGAAATGGTGGATTGGTGAAGATGCCGGATTCTTTGAGACTGCTGACATTCGTAATTCAGAATACAACATCAAGCGTCGTTGGTATTATAATGATGAAAAGAAACCTGAAACTTATGGGAAACCTTGTCCCATAACGGATGAAACATGGTTTACCTATTATCGGTTGTATCCGGCACTTACTAAATTCTTTTATGGAAAAGAAGATAACTTGTCATTAACCGGCTCTTACCGCGACAGAATGAAATTCCGTTTGGCGGAAACTTATTTGTATTTGTGTGAGGCGAGATTGATGAAGGGAGATTTGCCGGGTGCACGTGATGCGATAAATAATGTGCGTCGCAGGGCACATGCTTCTGAGCTGACAGATGACAGTCAGATGACTTTGGATTTCTTGTTGGATGAGCGTATTCGCGAGCTGGTAGGGGAAGAATCCAGACGCTTTACGTTGTGTCGTACCGGGAAATTGGTTGAAAGAACTCGTAAATACAATGAAGAATCGGGAGATGCAATTCGTGACTATCACGTACTTTGGCCTATTCCTCAAAGTATGATAGATTCAAATGTCGGTGCTGAATTTCCTCAGAATGAGGGCTATAAATAATAGTTTGTGAATATATTCATCAGCCGTCTGTTGCTGGTGTGGCAGACGAGCTGATGAATATAACCTGATAATATCCTATGAGAAATATAGAAAAGCTATTGTCGTGTCTTTTCTTGTCGTGCGTGGTTCATGTTACTTGGGCATCCGTTCTTTGGGTTGAGGCCGAAAGTTTCAGGCAGAAAGGTGGTTGGTCGGTCGACCAGCAGTTTATAGATCAGATGGGATCTTCTTACTTGTTGGCGCACGGGATGGGGGTGCCGGTGAAGGAGGCGAGTACAAAAGTCTGTTTTCCTCAAAAAGGTACTTATCATGTGTATGTGCGGACGTATAACTGGACGGCTCCCTGGTGTGACGGGAAAGGTCCTGGGCGCTTTAAAATAAAGGTGGGCAGAAAGACATTGCCGGCTACATTGGGTTGTGAAGGAAAAAACTGGGAATGGCAATATGCCGGGAAAGTCGCTGTGAAGGAAGGGGAGGAAGAAGTCTCTCTGAAAGATTTGACGGGCCTCGACGGGCGTGTGGATGCCATTTATTTTACGATCAGGGCGGAAGACGTGCCGCCTGCCGGAGGAAAGGAATTGGAGAACTTCCGGAGAAACATGTGTCAACTTCCGGCTTTTCCGGAAAAGAAAGCATCATATGACTTAGTGGTCGTGGGCGGAGGCGTGGCAGGTATGTGCGCTGCGGTTACGGCGGCTCGTATGGGCTGTAAGGTAGCGCTGGTGAATGACCGTCCGGTGCTGGGAGGAAACAACAGTGCCGAGGTACGCGTACATTTGGGCGGTTATGCCGAAATGGAACCGAACAAAGGGCTTGGGCGAATGCTGCGTGAGTTTGGACACTCGCGCAAAGGCAATGCCCAGCCCGCAGAGTATTATGAAGATGATAAAAAGCAGAATTTTATAGAAGCGGAGAAGAATGTTATGTTATATGCCAACTATAGGGCTGTGTCTGTACAGATGAATGGGACTAAGATTTCATCTGTTGTAATCAAACATATAGAAACGGGAGAAGAAATTTGTTTAAAGGCTGCTTTGTTTTCAGATTGTACAGGAGACGGTACTATTGGTTATTTAGCTGGAGCTGATTTCCGCATGGGCAGGGAATCAAGAAGTGAATTCGGAGAATCATTGGCTCCTGAAAAGGCAGATAGTCTGACTATGGGGGCTTCGATACAGTGGTATTCAAAGGATAATGGTAAGAAAACTGTTTTTCCTAAATTCAATTACGGGTTGGAGTTTAACGAAAATAATTGTGAAAAGGTAAAAATGGGTGAGTGGACTTGGGAAACAGGTATGAATAAAAACCAGATAGATGAAGCTGAACTTATAAGGGATTATGGTTTGTTGGTAGTCTATTCAAACTGGAGTTTTTTGAAGAACGAATGGAAAGAGAAGGAAAAATACCGCAATTGGTCTCTTGAATGGGTAGCGTATATAGCTGGAAAACGTGAATCACGCCGTCTTATGGGTGATTATATCTTGAAACAGGATGATATAGACAAGGGAGTGTTCCATGAGGATGCTTCATTTACAACTACCTGGAGTATAGACTTACATTTCCCTGACCCGAAGAACTCGGAACTTTTCCCGGGACAGGAGTTTAAGGCTGCTACGAAGCATCTGTTTATTCATCCTTATGCAGTACCTTATCGCTGTTTGTATTCGCGTAATGTGAACAATTTGTTTATGGCTGGCCGTAACATCAGTACTACTCATGTAGGATTGGGAACAGTTCGTGTAATGCGTACTACGGGCATGATGGGGGAAGTTGTAGGTATGGCGGCAGCATTGTGTCGTCAATATGGCGTTTTACCACGCGAAATCTATCAGCATCACTTACCGGAGTTGAAGAAAATGATGAAGGAAGGGGCAGGAGTTAAATCTGAACTTCCGGATAATCAAAAATTCAATTTGCCTAACCGCTTATTGGAAAAACCGAGGGCATTTGGACAAGGAAAATAGTTATTGAAAAAAAGCGTTATTTTAAATGTAAATATAATTATATAATGATACGAAAAACAGGTATAGTTTCAGTCGTTTTGTTTTGCGGTATTTTATATGGTAACGCACCTGCTTTTGCTGCTTCTGGTAATTGTTATGGCTCATTAAAAAATGATACTCTATATATAGGAAACCAATGTGTTGAAAGAACTTTCCTTTGGAACGGTGGAAACCTGAAAACACTCAGATTGGAGAATAAACTGTCCGGATGGTGTGAAAATACTTATTCCAATCAGCCTGATTTGATTATTACCCGTAATACTGATGCGGCCAGCAATGGAAAACTTTCTACTGAATGGGTTAAGGAGACTGTAATCAATCCGGCTTTTCTGAAAGTGACGGTTTCTTTCTCGTTAGGTGAGTTGGATGTGCAACGTGTGTACAGGGTTTATGATAATTGTCCGGTCATTGGGTGTGATACTTATCTGCGTGGAACTGTAAACAGCGTTTTCGGTGAAAAGCAAGGAAACGTTGCGGATAATAAGAATATTGAATCTACTAAAGATATGAAATCGTCTCAGGTGACCGCAATTCTTGATCGATTTGCATTCAAAGGACAGCATTGGCATACAAAGACAGTTGAGTTTACTGATGTGACAGACTGGAATAATAATTTAGTATGGACAAGAGACTTTATTCCTTATAGGAAATTATCATATCGTGGAAATATATTGTTTGCTGAAAACGGCGAGAGTAAATCGGGATTTTTTGTTTTGAAAGAAGCTCCTTGTTCGGGAGTTCAATTGGCATATAAAGGTGCTGATTTTATTGCGGAATTCGGCCATTTTATGGTAACAGGTATTGGAATAACAGAAAAAGATATTTCACCTGAAAAATGGACACGTACATACAGTTGTGTTTTAGGCGTTTATGACGGTACTGAATTGGATGCCTTGAAAGTGTTAAGGAAATATCAGAAGAATGTAAGGGTTTTGACGAAAGGACGTGATGAGATGGTGATGATGAATACATGGGGGGACAGAAGCCAGGACACCAAGGTGAACGAAGAGTTTTGTTTGTCAGAGATAGAAAAGGCTGCTCGTTTAGGCTTTACGCATTTTCAAATAGATGACGGATGGCAGGTTGGGAAAAGTCCTAATTCAGCTTTGGCAAAAGGTTCTTTCAAGAATATATGGGACAACCCTGATTATTGGAAACCGGACCCTAAAAAATATCCTCACGGATTAAAACCGATAGTTGAAAAGGGACGTAAGTTTGGAGTAGAAGTTTGTTTGTGGTTTAATCCGAGTGTACAGAATGATTTTGCCGAATGGGAAAAAGATGCACAGGCCATAACCGAATTATACCGGAAATACGGGATAAGAGTTTTTAAAATTGACGGTGTGAATATTCCCACAAAGAGAGCAGAGGAAAATCTCCGGTGTTTGTTTGAGAAAGTATGGGAGGATACCAATCATGCTGTTGTATTCAATTTGGATGTTACAGCCGGAAGAAGAGGAGGATATCATTTATTTAATGAATACGGAAATATTTTCCTGGAAAACCGTTACACGGATTGGGGCAATTATTATCCGTATTGGACTTTGAGAAATTTATGGATGCTATCCAAATATGTTCCAACCGAAAAACTACAGATAGAATTCCTGAATAAATGGAGAAATTCTGATAAGTATGGTGATGATATATTTGCACCTTCTCATTATTCTTTTGATTATCTGTTTGCAATTTCTATGGCAGGACAGCCTTTGGCTTGGATGGAAGCAGCAAATCTTCCTGAAGAAGCCTATGGATTGAGTAGTCTTGTAGAGGCATATAAGGATATCAGTTATGATTTTCATTCCGGAATAATCCTACCAGTTGGTGAAGAACCTTCCGGAACGTCATGGACAGGATTTCAATCGTTGAAGGGAAATGGTGAGGGGTATTTTCTTTTATTTCGTGAGAATAATGAGGACAATATAGGTAAAATAGAAACATGGTTAAAAGAGGGCGAACATATTGAATGCACTCTTGTATTAGGGGATGGCAAAACACAAGATTCTCTTGTGAAACATAATGGCGTTTTAGAAATAGAACTGCCTAAAAAAAACTCTTTTGTAATGTATAAATATAAAATAAGGAAATAATATGATTAGTAAATTACGTGATGTATGGCTGTTTGTCTTATTGAGTCTGTTTATGACAGCTTTCGGACAGCCTGCGGAAAGAATGGTAAATATAAAGGTTGTTCCAAACCATGATTCTTGGGTATATAAAATAGGAGAAAAGGCTAAGGTTAAGATTATGGTGTTTGTGAACGGCTCTCTTTTGGATAAAACAGAAATAAGTTATTCTATTTCACCAGACATGATGCCTCCAATAGCCGAGGGAAAGAAAATCTTAAAGTCCGGTGAAACAGAATTGGAATTAGGTACTATGAAAACTTCAGGCTTCTTGCGTTGTAAGGTACAGGCCGAAGTTGAAGGACGTAAGTATGAAGGCATGGCTACTGTTGGGTTTGAACCTGAAAAAATAACTCCAACTGTAAATTATCCTGAAGACTTTTGGGAATTCTGGGAGAAGGCTAAGATGGAAGCATCAAAAGAACCAATGAATCCGAAAATGACATTAATGCCTGAAAGGTGTACATCTAAAGTTAATGTATATCATGTAAGTTTCGGTAATTATTCTTATGCTTCAAGAATTTATGGAATATTGTGTATCCCAAAGGCGCAAGGCAGATATCCGGCGGTATTGAAACTTCCTGGGGCTGGCGTAAGGGCATATCTTGGAGAAGTAGAAAGGGCTGAAAAAGGAGTTATAATTTTGGAGATTGGGATACATGGTATTCCGGTAAATATGGAAGGTCCGGTATATACAAATCTTTATATGGGTGCTCTGAGAAATTATCATTCTTTTAATCTTGACGACAGAGACAGATATTATTATAAACGTGTCTATATGGGGTGTGTGAGAGCTATTGATTTCTTGTATTCATTGCCTGAATTTGATGGAGAGAATTTGGGAACATTCGGGGGAAGTCAAGGAGGTGCTTTGTCTATAATTACAGCAGCCTTGGATAATCGGATCAAAGGACTTGTGTCTTATTATCCGGCATTGTGTGATATGGTCGGATATTTACATGGAAGAGCAGGGGGATGGCCTCATTTCCTGAAAGATGAAAAGAACCGTACTTCGGCACGAATATACACCGCAAGTTATTATGATGTGGTGAATTTTGCTCGTCAGATAAAAGTCCCAGGATTCTATACCTTTGGATATAATGATACAACTTGTCCTCCTACTTCAGTATATTCTGCGTACAACGTTATAAAAGCTCCAAAAACATTGGTTTTAGCGCAAAATACGGGACATTATGCGTATCCTGAACAGACAAGTAAAGCATGGAAGTGGATGATGGATTTGTTGAAAGTAAATAATAAATGATATGGGAATGAAGAAAATATTCTTTAGCTTGTTTTTCATTACTTTTTCTATTTGCTTGGGAGCTTCAGAACAAGCTATGATAAATGTCTATGGGAGAGATTTCCATTTATTGAATGGAAAATGGAATGTCATAGTGGATTTATATGATCAGGGACGTCGTATGGAAGTTTATAAAAATAGAGTTCCTCAAACTAAAGAAGAATTTTATGAATATTCATTTGAAAACGGGATTAGGTTGAATGTGCCTGGAGACTGGAATTCACAATCATCAGAACTAAAATATTATGAAGGTACAGTTTGGTATGGACGTCATTTTGTGGCAAACCTTTCTCCTGATAAGAGACAGTTCTTGTATTTTGGTGCAGTAAGTTATCGATGTCGTGTCTATTTGAATGGAAAAGAAGTTGCTTCTCATGAGGGAGGATTTACTCCATTTCAGGTGGAGGTTACAGATGTATTATTAGAAGGTGATAATTTTTTGGTTGTGGAAGTGAACAATACCCGTTCGGTTGATGCTATTCCAGCAATGGCGTTTGATTGGTGGAATTACGGAGGAATAACACGTGACGTTATGCTGGTGACTACTCCACGCTTGTTTATCCGTGATTATTTTGTACGATTGGATAGTGTGCAAAAAGATTTGATACATGCTACTGTTACTTTATCTGCAAAAGGAGTTCGTGACGTACGGATTGAAATCCCAGAATTGAATATTGAACGTACACTCCAGACAAATGAGGAAGGTGTAGGTCGGGCCTCGTTAAAAGTACGCAAATTGGAGCTATGGGAACCTGAAAAGGCACGACTATATAAGGTTGTGATAACTTCTGAAGAAGATAAAATAGAGGAAGAAATAGGATTTAGACAGATAACTGTGAATGGAACGAGTATTTTGGTTAATGGAAATCCTGTTTTTATGCGTAGTGTATCTTTTCATGAAGAGATACCACAACGTATGGGAAGAGCTTTCTCAGAGGCTGATGCTTCAATGCTTTTGAATGAGGCTAAGGCTTTGGGGGTAAATATGATTCGGTTGGCACATTATCCGCAAAATGAGTATATAGTACGAATGGCTGAAAAGATGGGGATTATCTTATGGCAGGAGATTCCTATTTGGCAGGGAATAGATTTTGAGGACAGAGGTACTTTGGATAAGGCTCGGACCATGCTTAGAGAGATGATAAATAGGGATAAGAATCGCTGTGCGGTATGTTTTTGGGGTGTGGCGAATGAAACTAAACCTTCAGATGCTAGAAACGCGTTTTTGTTATCATTACTGAAAATGGGGCGTTCGATGGATTGCAGTAGGCTTTATGTGGCGGCATTTGACCTTGTTTATTTCAATAAGAATACCCGTCATTTCGAGATGGATGACCCTTTTACAGCAAATCTAGACGTGGTGGCTGTGAATAAATATATGGGATGGTATCATCCGTGGCCTCTAAGCCCTGAAGAAGCAGTATGGGATGTTGTTCCAGACAAGCCGCTTATTATTTCGGAATTTGGTGGAGAAGCCTTGTATGGTCAACATGGAGATGAAGAAGTGGCTTCTTCATGGAGTGAAGAATATCAGGCTAAGTTGTATAAAGATAATATTGAGATGTTTAATCATATTCCGAATCTTTGTGGAGTTTCTCCATGGATATTGTTTGATTTTCGTTCTCCTTTCCGTTTTCATCCGACCAATCAGAGTGGATGGAACAGAAAAGGATTGCTTTCTGATCAGGGGTTACGTAAAAAGGCATGGTATGTGATGCATGAATATTATAAACAGAAAAAATTAGGGAAATGAGATTGAATTGGAATTATTTAGCGGGACTTTTTTGTGGCTTGTGGATGCTGCTTGCAGGAAACGGGTATGCGGGCAACGTGGCAAGTCCGGAAAAAGTAATTAAAGTATTGTCCGTGGGGAATAGTTTCTCACAAGATGCGGTAGAACAGTATCTGCATGAATTGGGTATGGAAGAAGGCTATAATATTGTGATTGGCAATCTTTTCATTGGAGGATGTTCGCTAGAGCGTCATGTGAACAATATTCGGAAAGACGCTTCCGCGTATGATTACCGGAAAATCGGATTGGACGGGAAAAAAGTACATCATAAAAATATGAGTATTTCCAATGCATTGGCTGAGGAAGAATGGGACTATGTCAGTCTGCAACAGGCCAGTTCTTTGTCTGGAGTTTATCAGACGTATGAGACATTTCTTCCCGAATTGTACGGGTACGTGAAAGAAAGGGTAGGAAAGCATTGTAAAATTCTTTTTCATCAGACATGGGCTTATGCGCAGAATTGCCGGAATTCAGGATTTAAGAAATATGGCAGCAATCAGATGGAGATGTATCGGTCTATTGTAGAAACGGTAAAGAAAGCCGGAAAGTTGGTGAAGTTTTATCGGGTAGTTCCTTCGGGTACAGCTATACAGAACGCACGTACTTCTTTTATAGGTGATTATATGAATCGTGATGGTTATCATTTGGATATTGGTGTAGGACGTTATACGGCTGCTTGTACCTGGTTTGAGGTACTTACCGGAAAAAGTGTGTTGGGGAATGCCTTTATCCCAAAGAATATTTCTTCAGAGTACGCTGAGATAGCGCAGCGGGCTGCTCACGAAGCTGTACGGCATCCCGATAAGGTGACAGACCTATCTGATATAAAAGATCACTCTTTATATAAAAATCCAGCATTCTCCATTGACCGGAGAGTAGATGACTTGTTGGCGCGCATGAATCTGGAGGAAAAGATTTATCAGTTGAACCAATATACGTTAGGAAGAAATAATAATGAAAATAATATCGGGGAGGCTGTAAAAAATATTCCGGCAGAGATTGGTTCTTTAATTTATTTTGAGACTACCCCGGAATTAAGGAATTCGGTACAGAAGAAAGCAGTGGAGGAATCACGTTTGGGCATTCCTATTTTGTTCGGCTATGATGTGATTCATGGTTTCCGTACGATTTACCCGATTTCATTGGGACAGGCAGCTTCTTGGAATCCGGATTTAGTATCTCAAGCTTGTAGTGTAGCTGCTCAGGAAGCATATTCTACAGGAGTGAACTGGACTTTCTCGCCAATGGTAGATGTAGCGCGTGACGGACGCTGGGGCAGAGTATCTGAAGGTTATGGGGAGGATTCCTATGTGAACGGTGTGTTTGCCGTCGCTTCGGTGAAAGGTTATCAGGGAGACACTCTTTCTGCCGCAAACCGAGTGGCGGCTTGTCTGAAGCATTATGTAGGATACGGAGCTTCAGAAGCAGGTCGGGATTATGTGCCGACTGAAATTTCCCAGCAGACACTTTGGGATACGTATTTACCTCCGTTTGAAGCAGGAATAAAGGCCGGGGCTGCAACTGTGATGAGTGCGTTTAATAATATTAGTGGAATTCCTGCCTCAGCCAACTATTATACTTTGACAGAAATATTAAAGAAACGTTGGAAACATCGTGGATTTGTAGTATCTGATTGGGATGCGGTAAAACAGTTGATTACGCAAGGACTTGCGGCAAATGAAAAAGAAGCTGCATGGTATGCTTTTTCTGCTGGACTAGAGATGGATATGACAGACAATTGTTATCAAAAACATTTGGGTAAACTGGTTAAGGAAGGAAAAGTCTCTATGGAGGCAATTGATGATGCTGTTGGGAGAATATTACGGTTGAAATTTGAGTTAGGGCTGTTCGAAAATCCATATACCGAGATATTGCCGGATGACAGGCGTTTCTTATTGCCGTCAAGTTTGAATGTGGCTGAACAACTCGCCCAAGAGTCAATGGTGCTATTGAAGAATAATAAGGGTGTACTTCCATTGAAAAAAGGACATAAGATAGCTTTTATTGGACCAATGGCTAATAATCGCTTGCATTTGTTAGGTTCATGGTCTGCGCATGGAGATGAAAAAGATGTGGTATCTATTCTTGATGGTATTAGAAAAGAAAAAGGATTTATCAAAAAGAACATATTGTTTGCGGATGGATGTGGTTTTGATGGCAATGATCGGAGTGGTTTTGCTGAAGCTATTAGAGTTGCGGAACAGGCAGATATAATAATAGCTTGTTTGGGTGAAAAGAAAACTTGGAGTGGAGAAAATGCATCCCGTTCTGTTATATCACTTCCACAGATACAAGAGGAGTTGCTTGAGAACTTGAAAAAAACGAGAAAACCATTGGTCGTATTACTTTCAAGCGGACGTCCTTTGGATTTGTCACGTATAGAGCCTTTGGCTGATGCTATGTTGGAAATATGGCAACCAGGTATTACGGCTGGAATTGCTGTTGCAGGTATTCTTTCCGGCAGATATAACCCATCAGGGAAATTACCTATAACTTTTCCCTATACAACAGGTCAAATTCCTATTTATTATAATCATCGTAAAAGTGGAAGAACACATCAAGGTAAATATCAGAATATTACAAGCGAACCATTATATTCATTCGGACATGGATTAAGCTATACTAAATTTGAATATGGAACTTTGAAGTTGTCGTCTAGTAAAATACGACGTGGAGATACATTGAGGGCAGAAATCGAAGTGAAAAATGTGGGGAATTATGATGGGAAAGAGACCCTGTTATGGTTTGTTGCTGATCCTTTTTCTTCGATAACTCGTCCGGTAAAGGAGTTGAAATATTTTGAGAAAAAAGAAATCCCTGCGGGGGAAAGTAGAATCTTTACGTTCGATATAAATCTGGAACGAGATTTAGGATTTGTGAATGAAGATGGGAAACGTTTGCTGGAGAATGGTATCTTCTATATTATGGTCAAAGATCAAAAAGTAAAGATTGAATTAATTGATTAAATTGTGAGTATGAGGTTAAAATGGATGGCCATGATATTGGCCTGTGCTAATTGGATATTTGGGTATGCTCAGCGTACTGAATGTTTATTGGAAGAGCACTGGAAGTTTATAAAAGAAGATGTCGTTGGAGCTCAGTTGGTTACGTATGATGATACAAAATGGGAGACAGTTTCCGTCCCTCATGATTGGGCTATTTATGGTCCGTTTGATAGAAACAATGATTTGCAAAATGTGACTGTCGTACAGAATTTGGAAAAAAAAACTTCGTTAAAAACCGGACGCACCGGAGGGCTGCCTTATGTGGGAACCGGATGGTATCGGACTACATTCAAGGCTCCCCAGGGAAAGCATACCACCTTGGTCTTCGACGGGGCAATGAGCGAAGCACGTGTATATGTCAATGGAAAAGAAGTCTGCTTCTGGCCTTACGGTTACAACTCATTTTACTGTGATGTGACCGATGTGGTCCATGCAGACGGCAAGGAAAACATTCTGGCCGTAAGACTGGAGAACAAGCCCCAGTCTTCACGCTGGTATCCGGGAGCCGGACTGTACCGGAATGTGCACGTCCTATCCACCGACAAGATACATGTGCCTGTCTGGGGTACGCAGATTACGACTCCCCACGTAGGCAAGGATTTTGCCTCTGTATGCCTGCGCACTCAGATTGAAGGAACCGACACAAGAGAACTGACCGTAGTTACGGACATTCTTTCCCCGGAAGGGAAAGTGGTCGCATCCAAGGAAAATAAAGGTCACATCAACCACGGACAGCCTTTTACCCAAAATTTCCTTGTAGCGAATCCGTCCTTATGGTCGCCTGAATCTCCGGCACTGTATCAGGCCGTCTCCAAAATCTATTGTGAAGGAAAGCTGACGGATACCTATACAACCCGCTTCGGTATCCGTTCCATCGAGTTTGTGGCCGATAAAGGTTTTTACCTGAACGGACAGCACCGGAAGTTTCAAGGGGTATGCAACCATCATGACCTGGGCCCCTTGGGAGCTGCAGTCAACAAATCAGCTCTCCGCCACCAGCTTTCACTCCTGAAGGATATGGGCTGCGACGCTATCCGGACTGCCCATAACATGCCTGCTCCGGAACTGGTGGAACTGTGCGATGAAATGGGTTTCATGATGATGATTGAACCTTTTGACGAATGGGATATAGCCAAATGTGAAAACGGCTATCACCGCTATTTCCAAGAATGGGCCGAAAAAGACATGGTCAATATGCTCCGGCACTACCGCAACAATCCCAGCGTGATTATGTGGAGCATCGGTAACGAAGTGCCCACCCAATGTAGCCCTGAAGGCTATCAGGTGGCTAAGTTCCTGCAGGATATATGCCACAGAGAAGATCCTACCCGGCCGGTCACCTGCGGAATGGACCAGGTGAGCTGTGTTTTAGATAATGGATTTGCTACAATGATTGATATTCCTGGGTTGAATTATCGTACTTCTCGTTATGAGGAAGCATATCAGCGTTTGCCGCAAAATCTTATTTTGGGATCTGAAACGTCTTCCACTGTGAGTTCGAGAGGAGTATATAAATTACCCGTACAAAAGGGATTTAGTGTACTTTATGATGATCATCAATGTTCTTCTTATGATTTGGAAGCTTGTGTATGGTCCAATATCCCCGATATTGACCTGGCACTGGCAGAAGACCACGACTGGACACTGGGACAATTTGTTTGGACTGGTTTTGATTATTTAGGAGAACCCAGCCCGTATGATAAAGATTCATGGCCCAACCACAGTTCCATGTTCGGCATCATCGACCTGGCTTCCATTCCCAAAGACCGCTATTATCTGTATCGCAGTGTATGGAACAAAAAAGTGGAGACCTTACATATTCTTCCCCATTGGAACTGGGAAGGGCATGAAGGAACCGAAGTGCCTGTGTTTGTATATACCAGCTATCCTTCCGCCGAGTTATTCATAAACGGAAAAAGTTTCGGCAAACAAACCAAACACGGAGAAACTCCGGAGAACCGTTTCCGCTTGATGTGGCCTCATGCTATCTATGAGCCCGGAGAAGTCAAAGTGGTCGCTTACAATCAAGCCGGAGAGCCCGTAGCAGAAAAAATGATACATACGGCAGGAAGACCTCATCATATAGAATTGTCTACAAAGCGAGAGTCTTTGGTGTCGGACGGGAAAGATTTGGCTTATGTGACTCTTAAAATAGTTGATAAGGATGGTCGTTTATGTCCGCAGGATGGGCGACTCGTGTATTTTCAAGTAGATGGTGAAGGACGATTTCGTGCAGCCGCTAATGGAGATCCTACTTGTTTGGATTTATTCCATTTACCCCAGATGCATGTTTTTAATGGAATGTTGACATTAATAGTGCAGTCTGGCAAAAAGGAAGGATATATTAAGGTGAAAGCTACATCTCCAGGCATTAATGCTGGGATGTTGCAATTAAAGGTTAAATGACGAAGTGAAATGTTTTAGATTGATCAAAAAGGTTTGTTAATTCCTTAATCTATGTTATAAAACATGTGTAAACGCGCACAATATTTGCGTAATTCCAGAAACTCCGTACCTTTGCATCGTGTTTTTCATAGTATTAGATTTAAGGTTAACAAAGGTTGGAGTTCAGCGGAACTCCTTTTTTTATGCCTTTATCTGAACGAAAGGAAAAACGACAGCTAGTACAGATTATTTAAAGCACAGAAGATGGTTGAACTTTCACCCGAAATGCTCCAGTTTATCCGTGCGCATCGTACGGACGATGTGCGTACCTTGGCCTTGCAGGCCCGCAAATATCCGCAGGTGGATATGGCGGCGGCTGTAGTGCAGATAGCCGGCTGGCAGATTGCCGAGAAGAAAGTGCCCCTTTGGGCGCAGACCGAAGGCATCCGGTATCCGGCCCACCTGTCCATGGAGCAGTGCTCTTCGGAAATTACGGCCCGCTACAAGGCTTCGTGGCTGAAAGGCGATACGATGGCCGATTTGACGGGCGGACTGGGGGTAGATTGTTCTTTCCTGGCACGAAACTTCCGGAAAGTGGATTATGTGGAGCGGCAGGAAGTGCTCTGTGAACTGGCCCGCCACAATTTCCCCTTGCTCGGTTTGCCGCAGGTCACGGTGCATGAGGCGGATGGCGTAGAATACCTGCAAAAGATGGAACCGGTGGATTGCCTGTTCTTGGACCCGGCCCGTCGCGACAGTCAGGGAGGAAAGACCGTAGCCATTGCCGACTGTGAACCGGATGTGCAGAAGCTGGAGCCGTTGCTGGTAGAGAAAGGACGCACGGTGGTGGTGAAACTTTCGCCCATGCTCGACATCTTTTCTTCCCTGCGGGAGTTGAAATACATCCGTCAGATTCATGTAGTGGCTGTGAATAACGAGTGCAAAGAGTTGCTCGTAGTGCTTCAAAAACCGGAAAAATCGGCTTCAGAAGCCTCAGAAGAGGTGTGGATAAGTTGTGAACAGGCTGTTAATAACTTTTTGACGGAACCGTTTGTCTTCACTTATGCACAGGAGAAGGAAGCGCAGTGTCCGCTGGCGAAAGAAATCGGGAATTACCTTTATGAACCGGGGGCAGCCTTGCTGAAAGCAGGACCTTACCGCCTGTTGGGAGTGCGTTTCGGTCTCCAAAAACTGCATGTGAACAGTCATTTGTATACGTCGGAAGTGTTGGTCGACTTTCCGGGACGCCGTTTCCGGGTGCTGGAAGTGTCGGGTTTTGGGAAGAAGGAACTGAAACAGTTGCTGCAAGGAGTGGACAAGGCCAACCTGACGGTACGTAATTTCCCGGCCTCGGTGGCGGAACTCCGGAAAAAATGGAAATTGAAGGAAGGTGGTGATGTGTATCTGTTTGCCACTACCTTGGAAGGCGACCGGCACGTGGTCATCAAATGCGTCAAGGCATAGGCCTCTACTCGAAAATTGTCAAAAAATCATACAGCGGGTGTCTAATTTTTAGACACCCGCTTTTTTTAGGTATTTCATTCTTTGTTGATAATCAGCTGTTTAAAAGATTGGCACGGACTTTGTATAGGATTTAGTGGAAAATAAAACTCCGAAATGAAAATATGAATCCTATAAAACGATAAAATTATGATTAAGATTGAGAACCTGACAAAAACGTTCCGTACTACGGAAGTAGAGACACTGGCACTGAATAAAGTAAGTTTGGAGGTAAGAGACAAGGAATTTGTAGCTATCATGGGACCTTCCGGATGCGGAAAGTCTACCTTATTGAATATTATGGGGCTGCTGGATAATCCGACTTCGGGAAGCTATTTCCTCGACGGAAAGGAAGTGGGCAGCCTGAAAGAAAAAGACCGTACCAACGTGCGCAAGGGAAACATCGGTTTCGTGTTCCAGAGTTTCAACCTGATTGACGAGTTGAACGTGTTTGAGAACATCGAACTTCCGCTGACGTACCTGAAGGTGCCTTCTGAAGAACGGAAACGCCGGGTGAATGAAATCATGCAGCGGATGAACATCAGCCACCGTGCAAAGCACTATCCGCAACAGCTGTCCGGTGGTCAGCAACAGCGTGTGGCCATTGCCCGTGCCGTGGTTTCCGGACCGAAGATTATCCTGGCCGACGAGCCGACCGGTAACCTGGACTCCAAAAACGGACAGGAAGTGATGGAACTGCTGACCGAACTGAATAAGGAAGGAACCACCATTGTGATGGTGACACACAGCCAGCGTGATGCGGGTTTTGCCGGACGTGTCATCAACCTGTTCGATGGCCAGATTGTGGCTTCTATTGCGGAAATGTAAAAACGGTGCCTTATGAAACGTGCATTGAAAGGACTGTTTCGAAAAGGAGAGGCCAATGTGGTCAAGATTGTCTGCCTGAGTGTGGGGCTGGCCATCGGCTTGGTCATGCTGGCGGAGGTCATTTTCGAACGGTCGTATGATAACTTCCTGCCGGGGTTGAAAGAAACCTACCGGGTGGAAGAACGCTACAAACAGAAAGGCGTCGACTGGAAGGAGTTCACGCAGACTCCCGGTGCCATCGGACCGGGGTTGCAGCGTTATTGTCCGGCGGTGGAAGTGGCCACCCGTTTCACGGGGATTGGGTCGATGACGCTGACAACGGAAGACCATAAAGAACTGGATGGACAGGCTTATTTCTGCGACAGTACCTTCTTCCGGGTCTTCCCGCGGAAACTGCTGATGGGCGAGGAGCCTTATACGGGGTTGGAAAAGGCCAACAATGCGTATATCTCTTCCAAACTGCTGGAGGTGGCAGGCGAACAGATTATCGGGAAAACCTTGTCGTGGAAACAATATCCTGAGTTCCATGTGACCGTGGTCGGGGTGTTCGAGGCTTTTCCCGAGAATACCCATTTGCCACAGATGGATGTGCTCATTGCCCTGCCGACCATCGGGCAGGTGTCTTACGATGGAACGAACAACTGGCTGGGAAATGACCGTTACAAGACCTATGTCCGTCTGCGGAAAGGGAGCACTCCGGATGACTTGAAGGAAGGCATGGACCGCATGCTGGAAGCGAATCACGTGACGGAGGCAATGGAGCGTGCGGGAAATGAGTATGACCTTACTCTCCGCCCCGTAGCCGAAATATTCACTTCGTCCGATTACAACCGCATCATGAACATCGTGTTTCTGAGTTTTGCGATTATCATGTTGCTGGTGGCTGTGCTGAACTATATCCTGCTGGTGGTTTCGTCCATGGTGAGCCGTGCCAAAGCCATTGCCACTTACCGTTGCTACGGGGCCGGAAGCGGCGACATTTACCGGATGATTCTTTCCGAGTCGTTGCTGCACGGACTGATTAGTCTGGCTTTGGCCGTATTGATTATTTTCGGCTTGCAGGATTTCCTGCAAGAACAGATTGGACACAGTCTGGAGTCGCTTTTCCCCTTGTCTACCGTATGGGTTTGTCTGGCAGTGACGGCCGGAGTGATTCTGCTTTGCGGAGTGATGCCGGGCTATCTTTATACCCGTATACCGGTGACCTACGCTTATCGCCGTTACACGGAAAACAAACGGAGGTGGAAGCTGGGACTGCTGTGCTTGCAGTTTGTCTTGACTACATTCTTTGTCTGCCTGCTAACGGTCATCGGCCTGGAGTATGACACCTTGATGAATTTCAATCCCGGATTTGAATACCGGAACACCTTGTATGCCGACCTGTCGGGCAGCAAGATGGTGGAACGGGAACGCTGTGTGCAGGAACTGAAAAAACTGCCGGAGGTAAAGGCGGTTACCTGGGGTTACCAGCTCCTGTCGGATCATTGCAGTGGAGACAATGTGTACAATCCCGAAACGGGAGAAGAATACATGAACATTGCCGACATGTATTATGTAGGTCCCGATTATCACAAGGCTTTCCAGATTCCGGTCATCGAAGGAAATGTGTTTATCCCTACGCTGACAGATTCCTTGTCGCAGCAGGTGATGGTGAGCCGTCAGTTTGTGGAACGCATGAAAACACTGGCCGGATGGACAGGCTCTCCCATTGGGAAGTCGGTATATATTACCTCACATTCGGATAATGGAAGCATGGCCATTGTTTGCGGGGTGTACGAAGAAATCCATTTGGGTTCTCAGGTTTTGGAAGAACACGACGAGCGTCCTACAGTGATGTTCTATCGAAATAGACCTTCGGGTTATTTATATGTAGCGTTGAACCAGATGTCGCCCGAGGCCATGAAGCAAGTGCAGCAGGTGGTCGACCGAACGGTTGCTTCCCAGCAGTTGAAGGTGTACAGCCTGTCGCTGGAGATGGGCAACTTGTACAATGGAGTGTTGCACGTGCGCAACAGTGTACTTTTTGCAGGCTTGTGTATCCTGATCATCGCCTTGACGGGACTGGTGGCCTATGTGCGCGACGAAGTGTCACGCCGCCGGGCGGAAATTGCCATCCGCATCATCCACGGGGCTTCTATGGCCGACGTGCAGAAAATCTTCCTGCTCGATTTGCTGAAGATTGCCCTTCCGGCTGTAGTGATTGGGGCCTTGTGTGCCTGGAAAGTCGGCGAACAGCTCTTGCAACTGTTTGCGGTGAAAATCGACCTTACCTGGTACCTGTTTGCTGGATGTATGCTGCTTGTCTGCGTGATTGTCTGGCTGGTGGCCTTCGGACTGGTATGGAAAGCTGCCCGTGCCAATCCCATGGAGAATTTAAGAACAGAATGATAATATGAAGTAAAAAATAATTGGAGGTAAAGACTTATGAAAATTGGAATGAATATACTCACATTGGCCTGTGCCATGGCATGTTTCAGCTGTATGGGAACTGCCCATACCGTTCAACCGAGTCAGAACTATCAGACGGAACGTCGTACCATCGGGAATATACAGGAAGTGGCCACGCTCTCTTCCATCGATGTGGTGTATCACCAGACTTCCGGCCAGCC
Organism: uncultured Bacteroides sp.; assembly: GCA_900551445.1. Taxonomy (GTDB): domain Bacteria; phylum Bacteroidota; class Bacteroidia; order Bacteroidales; family Bacteroidaceae; genus Phocaeicola. The sequence continues at coordinate 83,946 of URWA01000005.1, forward strand.
GTATGCGGAAATCTATGCATCCGACAATGTGATGCCCTACGTGATGCTGAAGGAATCGAAAGGTGCGCTGAGCGTGTATTATCAGGAGGGTACCAGTATCCAGGGAGAGAACCGTTGCCGGGTAGATGTATATGCGCCGTCTGTCAGTCGCTTTACGACGATGGCTTCCGGCGACATTGCCATTCCCAAAGGACTGCGCACGGAAGGAGGCATCCGTTTCCAGACGAATGCCAGTGGGGATATTGAATGTCCCACGGTGCAGTGCGGCAGTTTTGAGGCAGAAACCAATGCCAGTGGCGATGTGGAGGTACAGGAAGTCAACTGTCGGAAGTTGCAGGCTCGCATCAATGCCAGCGGCGATATGAAAATCAATAAGGCCGTATGCCGTGATGCTGCTTTGGCGGTCAATGCGTCCGGCGATTTCATCCTCTCCAACCTGCAGTGCCAGGAAACCTTGGAAGGTACGGTCAACGGCAGTGGCGATATGATGGTATCGGGCCGTTGCCTGAAGGCCGTGCTTCGGGACAACGCTTCCGGTGATTTGGATGCCGGCAGCCTGAAGGCCGAGGAAGTGGATGCAGCCGTCCATGGTTCCGGCGATTTGTCTTGCCGGGCCTCCAAAAAGCTTACAGCAAAATCCTACGGCAGTGGCAATTTGGTATATGCCGGTAACCCTTCGCAGGTGACAAAGGAAGGAAAACATATTTATAGCAAATAAACATAGAAAATCTCTTTTAAAGTTAAGTGGGGGTGAAAGGTCCGGGAGGTCCTTTCACCTTTTTTTATGTTGTTGAGTATCGGCCTTATTTTGCTACGGCATAGAATTGTGGCAGGAATACTGGCGGGTGGATAGAAAAATGCAAGGGAAAAGAGTGGAAAAAGCCCTGCCATGTCTTATGTTTCCCGAGTCGGAACCGTAGGTTTTCCATCCGCGAAACGTACGTTTCCGCACGGAGAAACATACGTTTTCCACCAGGGAAACGTAAAAAATGCCAAGACACTTGTGGGTTTGTGTCTTGGCATTTTTCCTTTTTACTCTGAGAGTGATACGTCTATTTTCCTACGCTGAGTATTTCCACCACTTCCATCACGCCGTCGTATTCTGCGGCAAAGCCTTCAGTGGCCGGGCCTTTCAGCCGCACTTTCAACTGGGCCGGTACAGCGGTATAGGGCGAAGCCTCCGAAGGAAGGGCTGCCTTGTACTGCATTTCCAGCTGACCCGAGGGGTCGGTAATCCAGTAGGCCGTGGTGTCTCCGTCGGCAGTAAAGCTCTGGGCCTCATGCCCCATGACCAGTTGTCCGTGGAGCACCTGGATAGAGTCGGATGCTACAGCCTGCGTCTCGGGACTGTCCGCGGGCTTCTGGCTGCCTGAACCGCAGGAGGCCAGCAGGCTGAAGGCAAAAAGATAAATGATTTTTTTCATGATTCAAGTAGGTTTTAAGGGTTATTGTTGTGAAATTAAAAAAGCCGTGTACGCCACATAACATACCACCAGCAAGGCTCCTTCTATGCGGGTGATGGTCCGTTTCTTGAAGAACCAGCCCACCAGCCAGAACAGGATGGAAGAGCCCACCAGTACCGCCATGTCGATGTTGTTGATGTTGCCCATGGGGAGCGGGGAGAGGGTGGCACTGCATCCCAGCACGAAGAACACGTTGAACAGGTTGCTGCCGATGACGTTTCCGATGGCGATGCCCGGGTTTTTCTTCAAGGCTGCCGTGATGGAGGTGGCCAGTTCGGGAAGGGAAGTACCTCCGGCCACCAGAGTCAGACCGATGACGGAGTCGCTGACGCCCAGCGCACGGGCAATGCCGCTGGCTCCGTCCACAAACAGCTGTCCGCCGAAAATCAGTCCGGCCAGTCCACCTATAATATATAAGGCCGATTTCCAGGCTGGTAATTCCTTGACCTTCTGTTCCTCGCTGCCGTCTTCGTTCCCGTTGCGGGCAATGGCAAAGGTGTAGCGCATGAATATCAGGAAGAATCCCAGCAACACCAGTCCGTCTATCCGGCTGATGATGTCCTGGCTTTCTCCGTCGAGCAGACGGTCGTTGGCAAAGCAGGTCAGTACCAGGGCCGAAAGGATGACCAGCGGGATTTCCTTGCTCATGGTTCCTTTTCCCACCTGAATGGGCAGTACCAGGGCCGTGCAGCCGATAATCATCAGTACGTTGAAGATATTGCTTCCCACCACGTTTCCGATGGACATTTCCGCACTGCCCTGCAAGGCAGAGAGCACACTGATGACCAGCTCAGGGGCAGAAGTGCCGAAGGCCACGATGGTCAGTCCGATAACCAGGTCGGAGATGCGGAACCGTTTGGCTACGGAAGCTGCTCCGTCCGTCAGTCCGTTGGCCCCCACCAGAATCAGGGCCAGTCCGGCAATCAGTAAAAGTAAGTTCATCCACATAATATGTTTCGTTTTTGTTTGAGTCTGTCGGTTGCAAATATAAACAAGAATATGCAAAGACTGAAATTTGCCGTTTCAAATGTGTACAGGTTGCCGGAGGGACAAATGCATGATTTTCTTCTCTTTTTTGCTTGATTTATTGTTGTATGTAATACACTAATTCCCTATCTTTGCACCAAACGTTAACATGTAAAATAATATGAGAAACAGAATCCTGTCTTTATTGTTTTTGCTTCCGTTCATTTCGGAATCGTTGTCTGCCGCACTGGTGGACGAAAAAGATTATGTGGCTTATTTGTTCACTTATTTTACGGGAAACCACATCAGTGAAGAGGCCGTGTGCTATGGGGTAAGTATGGATGGCTATACCTACTATGCCTTGAACCACAACAAGCCGGTGCTTGATTCGAAGGTAATCAGTTCTACGGGTGGTGTGCGCGACCCTCACATCCTGAGAGGAGAGGACGGCCAGACGTTTTACATGGTGGTGACCGACATGGTCTCCGACAACGGATGGGATTCGAACCGGGCCATGGTGCTGTTGAAATCAACCGATTTGGTTAATTGGTCACATTCGGTAGTAAATATCCAGAAGCGTTATCCGGGACAGGAAAAACTGAAAAGGGTGTGGGCGCCTCAGACCATTTTCGACAAGGAGGCAGGAAAATACATGGTTTATTTCTCCATGCAGTATGCCGGTGGTCCGGATGTCATCTATTATGCGTATGCCAATGACGATTTCACGGACCTGGAAGGAGAACCGAAACCGCTTTTCATTCCGCAAGACAAAAACTCTTGCATCGACGGCGATATCGTATTCAAAGACGGAGTATATCATCTCTTCTATAAGACCGAAGGTCATGGCAACGGCATCAAGGTAGCCACGACCCGTGCGTTGACTTCCGGAAAATGGGAAGAACAACCGGACTACAAGCAGCAGACCAAGGAAGCCGTGGAAGGTGCCGGCACGTTCAAATTGATTGGACAGGACAAATACATTCTGATGTACGATGTGTATATGAAAGGGGCTTACCAGTTTACGGAAACCACCGACCTGAAGCATTTCAAGGTGATTGACCATGCCGTGAAGATGAATTTCCATCCGCGTCACGGTACCATCATTCCGATTACCCGTGCCGAACTGAAACGCATCACGGACAAGTGGGGCAAACCGGCCGAACTGGGCGAACTGCCGGTGAATCCGGTGTTGCCGGGCTTCCATGCCGACCCTGAAGTGCTGTATGCGCATCAGACGCAGCGTTATTACATCTATTCCACTACCGACGGACAGCCCGGATGGGGAGGATGGTATTTCACCGTATTTTCTTCTGCCGACCTGAAGGACTGGCAGTATGAAGGGGTGATGCTGGACTTGCGTTCGCCGCAGGTGCCATGGGCCAACGGAAATGCCTGGGCACCGGCCATTGAGGAAAAACTGATTGACGGGAAATACAAATATTTCTTTTATTACAGCGGTAACCCGAATGACGATTCCGGTAAGAAAATCGGCGTGGCCGTAGCCGATTCGCCGGTAGGGCCTTTCAAGGACATGGGCAAACCGATTATTACGGATTCTCCGGTAGGTCACGGACAGCAGATTGACGTGGATGTGTTCACCGATCCGGTATCGGGCAAGTCGTATCTGTACTGGGGCAACGGCTACATGGCCGGTGCGGAACTGAACGACGACATGGTATCCATCAAGAAAGAAACCCTGAAGGTGCTGACGCCGAAGGGAGGTACGCTGAAAGACTATGCCTATCGCGAAGCGCCCTACGTGTTCTATCGCCAGGGTACTTACTACTTCATGTGGTCGGTAGACGATACAGGTTCTGCCAACTACCATGTGGCTTACGGCACGTCGGATTCTCCGCTGGGCCCGATTAAGGTAGCCAAAGATCCGATTGCAATGATACAAGATCCGTCACAGGAAATTTACGGTACGGCACACAACTCTGTCGTGCGGAAGCCGGGAACCGATGAATGGTATATCGTGTACCACCGCATCAACAAGAACTACCTGGACAAGGATAAAGGTCCGGGTGTACACCGCGAAGTATGCATCGACCGGATGGAATTCAATGCCGACGGTACCATTCAGCGCGTGAAAGTTTCCAAATAATCTTTTCATTAAATCTGCTTACTCTATGAAACACCTGACACACCTGGCAGCTTTGTGCGTCTGCCTGACCAGTCTTCCTGTATCGGCGCACGTGCAGGAAGTGATGAACGAACCGGATTCGGTCTATTTGTTTTCGTATGCTACGGTAAAGGATGCAGGGCGCAGCGGACTGAAACTGGCGTGGAGTCCGGATGCCGACCGCTGGTTCAGCATCGGCAACGGCTATGGCTATGTGAAATGCGACTACGGACCTTGGGGGGCTGAGAAACGGATGTTCAACCCTCATCTGACGCGGGATGCGAAAGGCGTGTGGCATTGTGCCTGGCAGTTGAACGAAAGCGGAAAGGAGTGGGGACAGGCCACTTCGCCGGACTTGATGAAATGGAATCCGCAGACGTATTACCTGCAGACGCCGGGAGAAGGAGCCGGAATCCGGGGCAGTGAAACCCGCAAGAAAGCGGTTGTGGACGGGGTTGTAGAACAAGGATATATGCAGAAAGTGGCCTGGGAGGAGGTGGACCGGCTGTTGAAGTTTGTCGACTACCGGGCCTATAGAGACCAGTTGCACAATGAACGGACGGAACAGGATGGCCAGCGCTTTGCCGGGTTGGCTCCTGTATCCTTGCAGCTGACAGTCCGTCCGGAAGAAGCCAAACCCATCAGTGACAAGCTGATAGGAATTTTCTTTGAAGATATCAACTACGGAGCCGACGGCGGGCTTTATGCCGAACTGGTGCAGAACCGTGACTTTGAATATACACCGAAAGAAGGGTCCGCTCAGGGCTGGGATCATGGATATGCCTGGAGTGTCTGGGAAAATGGAAAGTCGTCGGCTGTACAGGTAGCCACGGAGCATCCTTTGCATGCCAACAACCCGCATTATGTGGTGTGGCAGGCCAAACCGGGAGTCTCTCTCCGCAATACAGGCTTTGATGGGATTACGTTGAAGAAAGGTGAGAAATATGACTTCTCTCTCTTTGCTTCTATGCCCGAAGGCAGCAAAGGTGGCAAGCTGGTGGTGCGTTTGCTGGATGCCCAGGGGAAAGAGGTGGCCCGGTCTTCCGTAAAGGTGAAGGCGGGCGACTGGAAGAAGCAGACTGCGGTGCTGACGGCACAGGCGGATGTGGAGGCAGCCGTACTTTCACTGGAACCGGAACTGACGGGTGAACTGCATCTGGACATGATTTCACTCTTCCCGCAAAAGACCTTCAAAGGACATAAGAACGGCTTGAGAGCCGATTTGGCGCAGGCATTGGCCGACTTGCATCCTCGTTTTGTGCGTTTCCCGGGCGGCTGTGTGTCTCACGGGAACGGCATTGACAATATTTACCGTTGGAAAAATTCCGTCGGTCCGCTGGAAGCCCGCAAGCCGATGCGGAACCTGTGGGGGTATCATCAGACGCTGGGGCTGGGATATTTCGAATATTTCCAGTTCTGCGAAGATATCGGGGCAGAACCGTTGCCGGTCCTGGCGGCCGGAGTGCCGTGCCAGAATTCAGCCTGCATCCCGGGCAAGCCTTTGAGCGGCGGACAGCAGGGAGGCATCCCCATGGAAGAAATGGGTGCCTATGTGCAGGACATCCTGGACTTGATTGAATATGCCAACGGTGACCCGAAGACCAACAAATGGGCCAAGATGCGGGCGGAAGCCGGACATCCGAAACCTTTCAACCTGAAATACATCGGCATCGGCAACGAAGACCTGATTACCCCGATTTTTGAAGAACGCTTTGAGATGATTTTCAAGGCCATCAAGGAGAAATATCCGGAGATTACTGTGATTGGTACGGTAGGTCCTTTCTATGAAGGATCCGACTACGAAGCAGGATGGAAGTTCGCTTCTCGCCTTCAGGTGCCGATGGTGGACGAACACTATTATAATACTCCGGGATGGTTTATCAACAATCAGGACTATTACGACCGTTACGACCGTTCCAAACCGGAAGTGTACCTGGGCGAATATGCGGCTCATCTGCCCGGCCGTCCGAACAACATCGAGACTGCCTTGGCAGAGGCGTTGTACCTGACGTCCGTCGAACGGAACGGCGATGTGGTATCCATGACATCGTATGCCCCGTTGCTGGCCAAGGAAGGACATACCCAGTGGCATCCCGATTTGATTTATTTCAACAACAAGGAAGTGAAACCGACCGTGGGTTATTACACTCAGCAGCTCTACGGCCAGAATTCCGGCGACACCTATCTGCCGGCCGACCGGAGAATCGACAATTCCCGTCAGGATGTACAGCGCCGAATCGGTACGTCGGTGGTGCGCGACAGCAAGACGGGCGATGTGATTGTGAAGCTGGTCAACCTGCTGCCGGTTCCGGTCAAGACCCAGTTGAACGGGCTGACATTGCAGGATGGACAAGCCACCCTGCACGTGCTTTCCGGAAGTCCGACCGACCGGCAGGCACGTCCGGTGAAGAAAAAAATCTCAGTGGCGGATTTGTCGCAATATGAAATGCCAGCCTATTCGCTGAGCGTAATCCGGATACTGAAATAACTAATTGAAATTTGTGTGGTAAATAGGAGTAGAATTCTATGTCTAATACATTCCTCTTATTTAATCAAATATTATAATCATGATTAAATAAGAGGATTTTTTTTACTTATAAATTTCATAAATATTGGATGTGTGGTAGTTTGTTTGTCTTTTTTAACGTAATAATTCCTTTTGTAATTTAATTTATTCTATATATTCACAACAATTTGAAAACCGGTTAATTTTATGTCAAACATTAAAAACTATTATGAAGAACATGAAAACAGATTTATTTAAAAACAATCAAAGAATTCTGTTTGCTGGGTTACTTTGTTCAGGTTTTATGATTATTTCTCCTACTCAGGTTATGGGTGAGAATAATGAATGGACTCTTCAAAGTACACAGCAACAAAAGAACGAGATTACAGGATTTGTTAAGGATATTTCAGGTGAACCTATTATTGGGGCTAGTGTTGTTGAAAAGGGGACAACAAATGGTACAATTACAGACTTTGATGGTAAATTTACTTTATCTGTATCTTCAAATGCCGTTTTACAGTTTTCTTATATTGGATATCAGACCCAAGAACAAAAGGCTGTCGTGGGGAAATCTTTGTCTATAATCCTTAAGGAAGATTCAGAGATGCTGGATGAGGTCGTTGTAGTAGGATTTGGTACTCAAAAGAAAGTTAATTTAACAGGGTCGGTAGGTATTGCCAATGCGGAAGAACTGGAATCACGTCCTGTTACAAGTGCTACACAGGCTTTGCAAGGATTGGTACCGGGGTTACAGATTACTACTAATACTGGTGAAATGGATAAATCTATGAATATTAATATTCGTGGAACAGGAACTATTGGTGAAGGATCGAGTGGTTCTCCTCTTGTGTTGATAGATGGTATGGAAGGAGATTTAAATTCGATAAATCCTCAGGATATAGAAAATGTTTCTGTTTTGAAGGATGCTGCAGCTTCTTCTATATATGGATCACGTGCTCCGTTTGGTGTGATTTTAGTAACTACTAAGAAAGGAAAAAGTGGTAAGGCTTCTATTAATTATAATAATAGTTTCCGAATCTCCAGTCCAATTAATATGCCCCAAATGATGGATTCTTATACTTTTGCCAATTATTTTAATAGCGCATCACGCAATAATGATGGTGGAGGTAATGTCTTTACTGAGGATATAATGCAGAAGATGCTTGATTATCAGGCCGGAACTGATACGGCTGGCTTACTGGCTTCTTCTAATGGACAGTGGGGCAAACCAGATTATGACCCATTTACCACTGCTTATGCAAATACAGACTGGTATAAAGAAATTTATAAAAGTAATGTGTTTTCACAAGAACATAATGTGAGTATAAATGGTGGTACAGAAAAAGTCACTTATTATGCTTCATTTAATTATCTTGATCAGAATGGATTGCTTCGTCATGGTAATGACGGCTTGAAACGTTATAATGCTTCTGCTAAAATGAATACTACAATCACTGATTGGTTGAAGTTTAATTATAGTATGCGTTTTACTCGTTCTGATAATTATCGGCCAACAAAATTTAATGGTTCTTTGTATGAAAAGATTGGTCGTCAAACATGGCCTAATTTGCCTGTATATGATCCCAATGGTTATTATCATAATAGTAATGCTGATACTCCAGCTATGCAGTTGGCTTTAGGAGGAGATCGTAATGCCCGTACGGATCGTTTATATCATCAGGCTGCATTATTGATAGAACCGATTAAAAATTGGATTACGCATGTGGAGTTTAACTATAGTACCATGAATGCAAAAGTGGACGAAGTTGAATTGCCTTATTACAATCATGATGTGGATGGAAATGTTGTTGATACAAATGGAACTTCTAGTTTGTATGGTGAACGTAAAGAAGAAAACTATTTGAATCTGAATGTTTTCAGTGAATATTCACACTCGTTTAATGACGCTCATAATCTGAAAGTTATGTTTGGTTTTCAGATGGAGGAAATGAAGCAGGCATTTATGAGCAGTAAAAAGTATGGATTGATGATTGACAACTTGCCTGAGTTTGATTTAACCACAGGAACAGATGGGTTAGGTGTAGAGAAACCTACAGAAACATCAGGATATCATAATGAATGGGCTACAGCGGGTTTCTTTGGCCGTGTAAATTATGATTATCAAGGACGTTATTTAGCGGAAGTTAATATGCGTTATGATGGAACATCTCGTTTTCGTCGTGGTAGCCGTTGGCAGTTATATCCATCTTTCTCTTTAGGCTGGAATATTGCTCGTGAATCCTTTTGGGAACCATTGGCTGATGTTGCAAATACATTAAAGTTTCGTGCCTCTTATGGAGAATTGGGAAATCAAAATACGAATGAATGGTATCCTACTTATCGGATTGTTGACTTGGGTACAAATAATAGTGCTTGGTTATCTCCTGATGGAAAACGGTTAAATACGGCTCGTGTAGGTGATTTGGTTAGTAATACTTTGACTTGGGAAACGATTCGAACTTGGAATTTAGGTTTAGATTGGGGTTTGTTTAACAATCGTTTGACTGGTTCATTCGATTATTATACACGTTATACTAAAAATATGGTGGGACCGGCTCCTGAACTTCCCGCCACATTGGGTATTACAACTCCTAAGACAAATAATTGTGACTTGCAGACAAGAGGATGGGAATTGCAGATTGGATGGAATGACCGATTGAAAAATGGATTAGGTTATGGTATACGTTTGATGCTTTCTGATGCAAAAACCATTATTGATAGTTATCCAAGTAATAATACTAATTCTATTGATACTTATATACAGGGACATGAAATTGGTGAAATCTGGGGTTTTGAAACTATTGGAATTGCCAAAACAAATGAAGAAATGCAGGCGCATTTAGACAAAGTTGGAGGACAAGATGCTATTGGTTCACAGTGGGCTGCAGGAGATATTATGTATGCAGACTTAGATGGGAAACCAGGTATTACGGAAGGTGCTCGTACATTAGATGATCATGGAGACTTGAAAGTTATAGGAAATAATACACCTCGTTATCTGTTTGGCATTGATATTACAGCAGATTGGAAAGGTTTTGACTTTAGATGTTTCTTCCAAGGAGTGCTGAAGCGTGATTATTGGCAAAGTAGTAATATGTTCTGGGGGGTAATTGATGACCAGTGGTGGTCTGCAGGATTTGCAGAACATAATGATTATTTCCGTGCTGAGGCTATTGGATTGCCGGGTCACGAAATTCCTGCGAATATCGATTCGTATTATCCTCGACCAATATTTGGAACTGGATCTAAGAACCAGAAAGTCCAAACTCGTTATTTGCAAGATGCTTCTTATATTCGTTTGAAGAATTTGCAGTTAGGTTATACATTACCTTCTGCTTGGATGCAAAAGATTGGTTTGACTAAATGTAGAGTCTTTATTTCTGGAGAAAACTTATGGACAGGGACAGGACTTTCAAAATTGTTTGATCCAGAGACGATTGATGGTGGTAATACTGATAGTAATGCTAACTCTGCAATTAAAAATGGAGGTAACGCTTATCCGCTTTCTAGAACATGGTCTTTTGGCTTAAGTTTAACCCTTTAATATGATTTAAAATGAAAAATAAATTATATATAGTTTTATTAGCAGCAACATTGATGGGAGGAATGAGTTCTTGTGATGATTTTCTTGATAGAGAACCTTTGTCAGATATTTCTCCTGAGATTTATTTCACTGATGCATCTCAATTGGAGAGTTATGTTATCAGATTGTATCCTGATATAATTACTTCACATGGGAATTGGAGTTATGGGATTTTTGGAAATGATAATGATACGGATAATCAGGCCGGAGCTTCAGCGAACAATCGTTTTGCTGATGGATTGTGGAAAGTTCCTAATACCGAGGATTCTGACTGGAAGTTTGAACAAATCTATCGATGTAATTTTTTCTTAGAGAGTGTTTTGGCTAAATATGGTGAAAATATTGATGGCAGTGAAAACACAATTACAGGGGATTTGGCTACTATTAAGCATGTAATAGGTGAAGCTTACTTTTTGCGTGCATGTGAATATTTTAAACGTTATCAATTATTTGGTGATTTTCCAATTATTACTAAACCTTTAAGTGATAACAAAGAAGAGCTGATAGAGGCGAGCAAGCGTATGCCTCGTAATGAAGTTGCACGTTTTATTCTAAGTGATTTGGATAAAGCCTATACTTTGTTAAGTGCAAAGAATATGGAAACAACCCGTATAAGTGCGGATGTCGCTATGCTACTTAAATCTCGGGTCGCTCTTTTTGAAGGAACGTGGTTGAAATACTTTAAAGGAACTGCTTTCGTTCCCAAAGGGGAAGGCTGGCCTGGAGCTACAAAGGATTATAATGCAAATTATGAATTCCCGAGTGGAAGTATAGATAATGAGATTAATTATTTTTTAGATCAAGCTATAGAAGCTTCTCAAGTTGTAGCAGACAAATATAAAGATCGTTTGACAGTCAATACAGGTACGCTTCAGCAATCATTGTCGGATCCGGCTAATCCTTACTATGACATGTTTGCACAAGAAGATTTGTCGGATGTGTCAGAGGTGTTATTGTGGCGTAGATATGCACGTGGACTGGAAACTCATAATGTAAATGTGGCAGCAAGTCGTGGTAATTATCGTATTGGTTTGACTCGTAGTTTTGTGAATAATTTCTTGATGATTGATGGTACGCCTGTTTATCAACATGGTACTTATTCAGATGGTGACGGATTTTATATGGGAGATAAAACTTTAACGGATGTTCGTACTAATCGTGATCCACGTTTAACCATTTTCTTGAAAGATAAGGGGCAGAAAAATATCTTGATTGAAAATGTGGAAGGAGAGTCTGCACAGGTTATAGAACCCGCGCCACAAATTTTCCGTACTGAATCAGATTATGGATATAGCACTGGATATGCTTTGCGGAAAGGTGGATCTTTTGACCAGAAGCATTATTCTAATGGAGGTGGTTATACAGCAGCTGTTTGTTATCGTGCTGCAGAAGCGTTGTTGAACTATATGGAAGCCTATTACGAAAGACACCAAACTTTGGATGCTACTGGAGAGAATTATTGGGCTGTTTTACGTAATCGTGCTGGAATTACTGGGTCTATTCAATCAACTATAAATGCTACAGATATGAATCGTGAAGCTGAAAATGATTGGGGTGCTTATTCAAAAGGAAGCATATTGGAAGATAAAACTTTGTATAATATTCGTCGTGAACGTCGATGTGAGTTCCTAGCAGAAGGATTGCGGTATATGGACTTAAGAAGGTGGCGTGCCATGGATCAATTAATGACAAAGCCCTATATAGTAGAAGGTTTCCATTTATGGGGAACTCCTATGGAAAGTTGGTATGAACCGGATGAGTTAATTGCAGATGGATCTTCAACTGCAACTGTTTCTCCTAAGGCAAATAGTGAATATCTCCGTCCTTTGCAGAAAAATGCAACTCAAATCTGTTATGATGGATATACTTGGCATATGGCTCATTATTTAAGTCCTGTCATGATAAAGCAGTTCTTATTGACTTCTTCTGATGGTAGTTCAATAGAGACTTCTCCTTTATATCAAAATCCTTATTGGCCAACCGTCGCAGACCAGCCGGCAGAGCAATAAGATAATAAGGTCGTTTAAGAAAAGGCTGCTCAATTTTTGTTGGGCGGCCTTTTTTTAGTGGATACCAGTGATATTGATTGATTATTATTTTATATTTGCTCAATTTCTAATCTTTTTTAGGGGAATAAATCTCTATTTTTGGACCAAAATTTATATATCATGAAATACAAACACACATTATGGGGCGTAGGCCTTTCTTTATTGTTCTCTTTAGGTATTCTTTCTGCTTCGGCAGCTTCTCCGGTAAACGAGGAACCTGCCGCAAAGGAGACATTTGAGGTAGGAAAGGGAACATTTCTGTTGAACGGAAAGCCTTTTGTGGTAAAGGCTGCCGAGGTGCATTATCCGCGTATTCCAGAACCTTACTGGGAACAGCGTATCCTTTCGTGCAAGGCATTGGGCATGAATACCCTTTGCTTGTATGTGTTCTGGAACTTGCATGAACAGCATCCGGGAGAGTTCGATTTTTCAGGAAACAAGGACATTGCCAAATTCTGCCGCCTGGCACAGAAACACGGAATGTATGTCATCGTACGTCCGGGACCGTACGTGTGTGCGGAATGGGAAATGGGCGGACTGCCTTGGTGGTTGCTCAAGAAAAAAGACGTGCAGCTGCGTACACTCGACCCTTATTACATGGAACGGGTCGGCATCTTTATGAACGAGGTGGGCAAGCAGCTGGCCGACTTGCAGCTTTCCCGTGGGGGAAACATCATCATGGTACAGGTGGAAAATGAATACGGTTCGTATGGCATCAACAAGCCTTATGTATCGGCTATCCGCGACATCGTGAAGAAGGCGGGTTTCACCGACGTGCCTCTTTTCCAGTGTGACTGGAGTTCCAACTTCACCAACAATGCGTTGGACGATTTGTTGTGGACGGTGAACTTCGGTACGGGTGCCAACATCGACGAGCAGTTCAAGAAACTGAAATCCTTGCGTCCGGAAACACCGATGATGTGCAGCGAGTTCTGGAGCGGCTGGTTCGACCATTGGGGACGGAAGCATGAAACCCGCGATGCGGCTACCATGGTGAGCGGTATCAAGGACATGCTGGACCGGAACATTTCGTTCAGTTTGTATATGACCCACGGAGGTACGACCTTCGGCTGGTGGGGTGGTGCCAACAACCCGGCTTATTCGGCCATGTGCAGTTCCTACGATTACGATGCGCCGATCAGTGAGGCCGGATGGACCACTCCGAAATATTTCCAGTTGCGCGACCTGTTGAAACAGTATCTTCCGGAAGGAGAAACCCTGCCTGAACCTCCGGCAGCTTATCCGGTGATTTCCGTACCGGCCATTACCGACTGGAAGGTGGCTCCGTTGTTCAACAACCTGCCGCAACCGAAGCAGTCGGAAGATATCCAGCCGATGGAAATGTTCGATCAGGGCTGGGGAACGATTCTGTATCGCACGACCTTGAAAGAGGATGTGAAAGGTACCCTGCATATTGATGAAGTACACGACTGGGCGCAGGTGTTTGCCAACGGCCAACTGTTGGGACGTCTGGACCGTCGTCACGGAGAATTTACCTTGCCGTTGAAGGAAACCTTGAAGAAAGGTACCCAGCTGGACATCCTGGTAGAAGCCATGGGACGTGTGAACTTCGACAAGTCCATTCACGACCGGAAGGGTATTACCCAGAAGGTGGAAGTGGTCAACGGCGACCAGTCACAGGAACTGAAGGGCTGGACGGTATATAACCTGCCTCCGTTCTATGAATTTGTGAGTCAGAAAAACTATCAGGCGGGTAAACCGGTGGACGGCCCGGCCTATTATAAAGCGACTTTCCATCTGGACAAGACCGGCGATACTTTCCTGGACATGCAGACCTGGGGAAAAGGAATGGTTTGGGTCAACGGACATGCCATGGGACGTTTCTGGGAAATCGGTCCCCAGCAGACACTGTACATGCCGGGATGCTGGCTGAAAGAAGGCGACAATGAAATCATCGTACTCGATTTGAAGGGCCCGGCTGAGGCCAAAGTGGTCGGCGTGGAAAAACCGATTCTCGACATGTTGCGTGAAAAGGCTCCGGAAACCCATCGCAAGGACGGTCAGAACCTGAATCTGAAAGCTGAGAAGCCGGTCATGACGGGTACGTTCAAGGCAGGCAACGGCTGGCAGGAAGTACGCTTTGCACAGCCGGTAGCCGGACGTTATTTCTGTCTGGAAGGTGTTTCCAACTACGACGGTACCAACATTGCCGCTGTGGCAGAAATGGATGTGCTGGGCGCAGACGGAAAACCGGTTTCCCGCGAAAGCTGGAAGATTGTCTATGCCGACAGCGAAGAAACCCGCAGTGGAAACCGTACTGCCGACAAGGTGTTCGACTTGCAGGAAAGTACCTTCTGGCAGACGGTGGACAATACCGCTTATCCGCATCAGATTGTCATCGATTTAGGAAAAGAATATCAGGTGACTGGATTCCGGATGCTGCCTCGTGCAGAAGCCGGTGCACCGGGTCTGATAAAGGATTACAAGGTATATGTGAAAAAATCGGATTTTGCTTATTGATATAGATATGTGTTGAACTTAAGGTAATTCAGGAGAAATATCCCACAGACGTCCAGTCCGTGGGATATTTTTTTTATCCGGTGGAATAAAAAAGCCCTTCTTTCATATCTTTATGCCAATTTTTTACGAACTTTGCCGCCCAATGTGAAATTAGGTATGCAAGGAGAGTTTGCATCGGATAACAGATGAAAGAATGAACGATTCAAAACCGACTTTTAAGGAAATAAACGAAAGTTATACACTGAAAGAGGCCATCGCGGAAGCCAAGCGATGCCTGAACTGTAAGCGACCATCCTGCAAGAATGGATGCCCGATTGAAAATGATATCCCGGAATTCATCCATGAACTGTCGAAAGGGAACATGGGAAACGCCATGGCGATAATCAATGAGAAAAGTAATCTGCCGGCCATCTGCGGCCGTGTCTGCCCGCACGAAAAACAGTGTCAGGGACATTGTGTGCTCTACCCGAAAGGAAAAGGCATTGAAATCGGGAAGCTGGAACGCTTCATTGCCGATTTTGATACGGAGATGAATTTGATTCGCGAGAAACTTCCGCAGAAAACCCGTGGAAAGGTGGCCGTGATTGGTTCAGGGCCTGCCGGACTGACCGTAGCAGGTGATTTGGCGCGTCAGGGTTTTAATGTGACCATTTTTGAAAGTCAGGCGGAAGCCGGAGGGGTTTTGATGTATGGTATCCCGGAATACCGCTTGCCCAAGCAGGTGGTGCGTCAGGAAATCCAGAAGATTGAGGCGCTGGGAGTCAACTTTGTACTGAACTGTGTGGTGGGGAAGCAACTGACCATCGACGATATGTTTGCCCAAGGATACGATGCCATTTTCATCGGTTCGGGTACGGCCCTGCCGAAATCGCTGGATGTGCCGGGAGCCGGACTGCGTGGCGTGATTCAGGCTACATATCTGTTGCACATGGCCAATATCTACAACGAAGGTACAGTGGGGCGCGACAAGGTGCCGGTGATTGAAGGCGAGCGTGTGGCCGTGATGGGATGCGGCAACGTGGCCATGGATGCGGCCCGTACGGCTGTGCGTATGGGAGCCGCCAGCGTAACCATTGTGTACCGTCGCACGGAGGCCGACATGCCGGCCATTCAGGCGGAATATCAGGCGGCGGTGCAGGAAGGGGTGAAGTTCCTGTGGCAGACCTCTACTACGGAATTCCTGGGCGATGCGGAAGGAAAGGTCGTCGGCTTGCGGGCCAACACGCCGGAAGGCGTCAAGGAGTATGCTTTCGACCGCATTTGTCTGGCCATCGGTTCCCGTCCGGCCAGCCGGATTGTCTCGACTACGGAAGGCATTGACACCGATGATAACGGCTACGTATTGGTGAAGGATCGTCCGTTTGGCATGACCAGCCGCAAGGGAGTTTTTGCCGGAGGCGATGTGGTGCACCGGCCGCAGACGGTGGTGATGGCCATGAAGGCGGCCAAGAGTGTGGCGGTAGGTATCGCACAGTATGTGGATGCCATAAAACTATTGAGTGAATGACCTAATTATAAAATAAATACTAAAGTTTAGGCGGTATCTCCTGATAACTCAGGAAAAAGCATTAATTTCGCGAATTCAAAGTAAAGTGTAGAATTTAGATACCAAAAATAATTTACGACAATGATGGAGCTTGATTTACTCACGGCTGTATCGCCGATTGATGGCCGATACAGAAGCAAAGCGGGAGCTTTGGCTGCTTATTTTTCTGAATATGCGCTCATGAAATATCGTGTGCGGGTGGAAATAGAATATTTCATTACCTTGTGTGAGCTGCCGTTGCCGCAGTTGAGTTCATTCGATGCGGCTCGTTTTGAGTCTCTCCGCGATATTTACCGTAATTTCTCGGAGGTAGATGCTGCACGTATCAAGGAAATTGAAAGCGTGACCAACCACGATGTGAAAGCGGTTGAGTATTTCATCAAGGAGCAGTTTGACAAACTGGGCGGGCTGGAACATTACAAGGAATTTATCCATTTCGGACTGACTTCCCAGGATATCAACAATACTTCAGTGCCTTTGTCCATTAAGGATGCGCTGGAAGAAGTGTATTATCCGCAGATTCAGAAGCTGATTGACCAGCTGACGACGTATGCGGAAGAATGGAAGGATATTCCGATGCTGGCAAAGACACACGGACAGCCGGCTTCTCCGACTCGTCTGGGTAAAGAAATCATGGTCTTTGTGTATCGTCTGAACCGTCAGCTGGCTGTATTGAAGGCTTGTCCGCTGACAGCGAAGTTCGGTGGGGCTACCGGTAACTACAACGCGCATCACGTGGCTTATCCGGATTATGACTGGAAGGCCTTCGGCAATAAGTTCGTTTCGGAAAAACTGGGACTGGAACGCGAAGAATATACCACACAGATTTCCAACTACGACGGACTGGGAGCGATTTTTGATGCCATGAAGCGGATCAATACCATCATGATTGACATGAACCGCGACTTCTGGCAATATATTTCCATGGAGTACTTCAAGCAGAAAATCAAAGCAGGCGAAGTGGGCTCCAGTGCCATGCCGCATAAGGTGAACCCGATTGACTTTGAAAATGCGGAAGGTAACCTGGGAATGGCCAACGCGATTTTTGCACATCTGTCTGCCAAGTTACCGATTTCTCGTCTGCAGCGTGACTTGACCGACTCTACGGTGTTGCGTAACATCGGTGTGCCGTTCGGACATACTATCATTGCCATCCAGAGCTCGCTGAAAGGTCTCGGCAAATTGCTGCTGAACGAACATAAGATTTATGAAGACCTGGATAACTGCTGGAGCGTAGTGGCCGAGGCTATTCAGACGATTCTGCGCCGGGAGGCTTATCCGCATCCGTATGAAGCGCTGAAGGCGTTGACGCGTACGAACCAGGCTATCACGGAAGCATCCATCAAGGACTTCATCGAGACACTGAACGTAAGTGAAGACATCAAGAAGGAATTGCGTGCGATTACTCCGCACAACTATACTGGAGTATAACTTTAAAAATAAATATCGCCCGAGAGGGTGTCAGAGTATTAATTAGCATTAAACAGAAAAATTATGGCAGAAAAAGAATTCAGACAGGAAGGCGAAAACAGCCAGTCTGGCCGCGATGGTTACAAGTCTTATAACAGAGAAGGGTATAATAAGTACGGTAGAGGCGAGAAAAGCAACAGCTACGGTCGCCGTCCGTACAATAACAATAGAGAAGGGGGAGAGGGCTATCGCTCTTCCTATAATCCTCGTTTCAATAACAACAACGGGGAGGACCGTCCGCAGAGAGGTGGCTACGGCAATCGTCCGCAGCGTCCTTATGGGAACCGTCCGTATAACAATGAAGGAGGTGAACAGCGTTCTTCTTACAACCCGCGTTTTAATAACAACAACGGAGGACGTCCGCAGCGTCCTTATGGCAACCGCCCGTATAATAACAACAATGAGGGGGGTGAACAGCGCCCGTATCGTCCGCGCTTCAACAACGGCGGACAGCAGGGTGGTGAACAGCGTTCCTATCGTCCGCGTTTCAATAACGGTGGACAGCAAGGCGGGTATGGTCGTCCGCAAGGAGGATACCGTCCGCGTACGGCCGACTACAATCCGAATGCGAAATACAGCATGAAGAAGCAGATTGAGTACAAGGATGTGCTGACCGATCCGGATGAACCGATTCGTTTGAACAAGTTCCTGGCCAATGCGGGAATCTGCTCTCGCCGTGAAGCGGATGAATTCATCACCGCCGGAGTGGTTTCAGTGAACGGTGAAATCGTGACGGAACTGGGTACGAAGGTGAAACGTTCGGATGAAGTGAAATTCCACGACCAGCCGGTGAGCATCGAACGCAAGGTGTATGTGTTGCTCAACAAACCGAAAGATTGTGTGACGACTTCCGATGATCCTCAGGAACGCAAGACGGTGATGGATTTCGTGAAAGGTGCCTGCAAGGAACGTATTTATCCGGTAGGACGTCTGGACCGCAACACGACGGGTGTGCTCCTGTTGACGAACGACGGAGACCTGGCTTCCAAGCTGACGCATCCGAAGTTCCTGAAAAAGAAAATCTATCATGTGTATTGCGACAAGAATGTGACTAAGGCGGATCTGGACCAGATTGTACAGGGTATCACACTCGATGACGGTGAAATCCATGCCGACGCCATCAGTTATGCATCGGATACGGACAAGTCGCAGGTGGGCATTGAAATCCACTCCGGAAAGAACCGTATCGTGCGTCGTATTTTCGAATCGCTGGGATACCGGGTAGTGAAACTGGACCGTGTGTATTTCGCCGGACTGACCAAGAAAGGACTTCGCCGGGGTGACTGGCGCTACCTGACGGAACAGGAAGTGGCCATGTTGCGTATGGGGTCTTTTGAATAATGAGAAATAAATGGAACACAGGGATAGGCGGACACCAAATATCTCTGTGTTTTTTAGGTTAATTGATAAAACAGAGAATCAAAATGGAAACAATTCGTAGAACAAAAATTGTTGACCTGCTGAAGCGTGAAGATTTTGGCGCGATGGTCAATGTGAAAGGTTGGGTGCGTACTCGCCGTGGTAGCAAGCAAGTAAACTTTATTGCATTGAATGATGGTTCTACTATAAATAATGTGCAGATTGTGGTCGACCTGGCTAATTTCGACGAGGAATTGCTGAAACTGATTACAACCGGTGCATGTCTGAGCGTGAACGGAGAACTGGTGAAGTCAGTCGGTGCCGGTCAGGCTGCCGAAATTCAGGCACGTGAAATTGAGGTGCTGGGTACTTGCGACAATACTTATCCGTTGCAGAAAAAAGGACACTCCATGGAGTTCTTGCGTGAAATCGCTCATTTACGTCCGCGTACGAATACGTTTGGTGCCGTATTCCGTATCCGTCATAACATGGCAATCGCCATTCATAAGTTCTTCCATGAAAGAGGTTTCTTCTATTTCCATACTCCGTTGATTACCGCTTCCGACTGTGAAGGAGCAGGACAGATGTTCCAGGTAACGACCATGAACCTCTATGACTTGAAGAAAGATGAGAACGGTTCTATCATTTATGACAATGACTTCTTTGGAAGACAGACCAGTCTGACGGTTTCCGGACAGCTGGAAGGTGAGCTGGCAGCTACTGCCCTGGGAGCTATCTATACGTTCGGACCGACTTTCCGTGCGGAAAACTCCAATACGCCGCGTCACTTGGCTGAGTTCTGGATGATTGAACCGGAAGTGGCTTTCAATGACATCAACGACAACATGGACTTGGCTGAAGAGTTCATCAAATATTGTGTGCAGTGGGCTTTGGACAACTGCTATGACGATGTGAAGTTCCTGAACGATATGTTCGACAAAGGTTTGATCGAGCGTCTGCAGAGCGTCCTGAAAGAGTCTTTCGTGCGTCTGCCTTATACGGAAGGTATCAAGATTCTGGAAGAGGCGGTAGCCAACGGACACAAGTTTGAATTCCCGGTTTACTGGGGCGTGGATCTGGCTTCAGAACACGAACGCTTCCTGGTGGAAGAACACTTCAAACGTCCGGTTATCCTGACCGACTATCCGAAGGAAATCAAGGCCTTCTACATGAAGCAGAACGAAGACGGCAAGACCGTACGCGCCATGGACGTATTGTTCCCGAAGATTGGCGAAATTATCGGTGGCTCAGAACGTGAAGCAGATTATGACAAGCTGCTGACTCGTATCCAGGAGTTGCACATCCCGATGAAAGACATGTGGTGGTATCTGGATACCCGTAAGTATGGTTCATGTCCTCATTCAGGTTTCGGACTGGGCTTCGAACGTTTGCTGTTGTTTGTGACAGGTATGTCGAACATCCGCGATGTGATTCCGTTCCCGCGTACTCCGCGCAATGCCGAATTCTAAAAGAAAACAATATATTTGTAAGGAGAAAAAAGCCATTCTGTTTGGAATGGCTTTTTTTTATGCTTTTGGGTAGAAAAAAGTAGATAAAATGCGTGATTTTCAAATTATTTTATAATTTTGTAGGTAACCTAACGAGTAATTCTAATACTTTAAGTTATGAAAATACGTTATTTCTTTCTGATGGCATTTCTAATGCTTTTGGCTGTCGGCAATTCGGTGGCCCAGGATGTGCAGGAGAAGACTCCGATCACTTTGCATGGGGTTTGGCAGATGTGTTTCTATCGTTCTAATTCGCCGGATATTCCCGGTGAACTGAAGACAAGCAATTCTTTGAAGATTCTTTCAGATGACGGGCGCTTTACCAATTTGCTGATGATGCAGACGGGAGCTGTCATTTTGGGGTATGGAACTTATGAAATCAATAACGAAGGTCTTTATACGGAATATGTAGAGAAAAACGTACATCTTCCCCAGCTGAATGGAGAAAAAAATGAGATGCACTTCAAGCTGAAGGAGAATGGTACATTGATGTATGTGAAGTATTTCCTGAAAAACGACGCCAATGGAAACGAAATTGATTCGTGGTGTCATGAAATCTGGAAGAAAGTGGAAATGTCACCGGTTTATCCGGGAGATGAATTACGGTGATAGAATTTGAAACTGAAAGATAAAACAGGAAAGGCGGTTCCGGCATGCGGCTGGATACCGCCTTTCCTGTTTCTGGAGGTGGGGAGTCGTTGTTAATAATCAACCGTTTATCCCGCGAAAAAAAAACTTAAAATCTTTGTCGGTTAAAAGAAAAGCCGTACCTTTGCAAGCCGATTATTATCAACTAGTGATAAATTTTTAATTCTGAGTGCTTTATTCTTCTTTGTCCGGGAAGAGTAGGGCGGGAGGAATTTGTTTTTTAGTAGTTAACATTTTAAAAAAGATTTAAGAGTGGATACTTTAAGTTACAAGACCATTTCTGCAAACAAGGAAACAGCAACGAAAGAATGGGTTGTTGTGGATGCTACCGATCAGGTTGTAGGCCGTCTCGGTGCGAAAGTTGCAAAGTTGTTGAGAGGTAAGTACAAACCGAACTTCACCCCTCATGTAGACTGCGGTGATAATGTAATCATCATCAACGCAGACAAAGTGAAATTTACAGGTAAGAAAATGACTGACAAGATTTACCTGAGCTATACAGGTTATCCTGGTGGTCAGCGTGAAATTACTCCGGCTCGTCTGATGGCAAAACCGAATGGCGCTGAAAAATTGATGAAGAGAGTAGTTAAAGGTATGCTTCCTAAGAATCGTCTGGGAGCTAAGTTGCTGGGCAACTTGTATGTTTACGCAGGAAGTGAACACAAACACGAAGCTCAGACTCCGAAAGTAATCGATATTAATTCACTTAAATAATAAAGAATGGAAGTAGTAAATGCATTAGGCAGACGTAAAAGCGCAGTTGCTCGCGTTTTCGTAAGCGAAGGTACAGGAAAGATTACTATTAACAAGAGAGACCTTGCACAGTACTTTCCATCAACTATTCTGCAGTATGTAGTTAAACAGCCGTTGAACAAATTGGAAGTGGCTGAAAAATATGATATCAAAGTTAACTTGTGTGGTGGTGGTTTCACTGGTCAGTCTCAGGCTTTGCGTCTGGCTATCGCCCGTGCACTGGTTAAAATCAACCCTGAAGACAAGAAGACACTTCGTGCAGAAGGCTTCATGACTCGTGATTCTCGTTCTGTTGAACGTAAGAAACCGGGACGTCCGAAAGCACGTCGTAGATTCCAGTTCAGTAAACGTTAACGAGGGGACAAGTTGGATAAGGGACAAGTTGGCAAGGATACTCTCTTATGGATTATTTCCTTGTTGCCTCGTCAACTGATACCTCGTCACCTAAAGAAGCGTTTAGTATCTAAACTGCCAGGATTCTTCCTGCAGGCATTTGTCGGAAAGACTACCGGACAGTTGGTTCAATAAACAAAAAAGAAAGTAAACGATTAAAATTAAAGACAATGTCAAGAGTAAATTTTGATACATTATTGGAGGCTGGTTGCCACTTCGGACACCTTAAAAGAAAGTGGAACCCTGCAATGGCTCCTTATATTTTCATGGAACGCAACGGTATTCATATCATCGATTTGAACAAAACTGTTGCTAAAGTTGATGAAGCTGCTGAAGCTTTGAAACAAATCGCAAAATCAGGAAAGAAAGTCCTGTTCGTTGCTACTAAGAAACAAGCTAAACAGGTAGTAGCTGAGAAAGCTGCTTCTGTAAACATGCCGTACGTAATCGAACGTTGGCCGGGTGGTATGTTGACTAACTTCCCGACAATCCGTAAGGCTGTGAAGAAAATGGCTACTATCGATAAACTGACTAACGATGGTACTTATTCTAACTTGTCAAAGAGAGAAATCCTGCAGATTTCTCGTCAGCGCGCTAAATTGGAAAAGAACCTCGGTTCTATCGCTGATTTGACTCGTCTGCCGTCTGCATTGTTCGTAGTCGACGTAATGAAAGAAAACATCGCAGTTCGCGAAGCTAACCGTCTGGGTATTCCTGTATTC
Source organism: uncultured Bacteroides sp. (assembly GCA_900551445.1). Classification (GTDB taxonomy): domain Bacteria; phylum Bacteroidota; class Bacteroidia; order Bacteroidales; family Bacteroidaceae; genus Phocaeicola. Next base: position 107,514 of record URWA01000005.1, read on the forward strand.
GCTATCGTAGATACAAACTCTGACCCGACAAACGTGGATTTCGTAATCCCGGCTAACGATGACGCTACTAAGTCAGTAGAAGTTATCTTGGATGCTTGCTGCGCTGCAATGGCAGAAGGTCTGGAAGAAAGAAAAGCTGAAAAGGTAGATATGGAAGCTGCTGGTGAAAACGCACCGAAAGCTGCAAAGAAAAAATCTACTAAGGCTCGCATGGACAAGGCTGAAGAAGAAGCCATCAACGCTTCTAAAGCAGCTGCCTTCATGAACAAAGACGAAGAAGAAGCTTAATATAAAGTAAGTTGAGAATTGAAAATTGAAAATTGGGAAGACTGTATTCTCGATTCTCAATTCTCAATTCTCAACTTTGTTTTTATGCATATTATTAACTCAAAATAAAAGATATTATTATGGCTGTAAGTATGGCTGATATCACCAAGCTTCGTAAAATGACTGGAGCTGGTATGATGGACTGTAAAAATGCTTTGACAGAAGCTGAAGGCGATTTCGACAAAGCAGTAGAAATTATCCGTAAAAAAGGACAGGCTGTAGCTGCAAAACGTTCTGACCGTGAAACTTCAGAAGGTTGTGTATTGGCAAAATCAACTGGCGACTATGCAGCAATGATTGCTTTGAAGTGTGAAACTGACTTCGTGGCTAAGAATGCTGACTTCGTAGCGCTGACTCAGGCTATCCTGGATGCGGCTATCGCTAACAAATGCAAGACTTTGGATGAAGTAAAGGCTCTGCCGATGGGTAGCGGTACAATTGCTGACGCAATCGTAGAACGCAGCGGTATCACTGGTGAAAAAACTGAATTGGATGGCTACAACTTCGTTTCTGGCGCTTGCACTGCTGTTTACAACCACATGAACAAGAACCAGCTTTGCACTATCGTAGCTTTCAACAAGGTTTGTGATGAAAAAGTTGCTCACGAAATCTGTATGCAGATTGCAGCTATGAACCCGATTGCTATCGATGAAGCTGGTGTTCCTGAAGCTGTAAAACAGGAAGAAATCAACGTGGCTATTGAAAAGACAAAAGCTGAACAGATTCAGAAGGCTGTAGAAGCTGCTTTGAAGAAAGCAGGTATCAACCCGGCTCACGTAGACAGCGAAGAGCACATGGAAAGCAACATGGCTAAGGGCTGGATTTCTGCAGAAGATGTAGCTAAGGCTAAGGAAATCAAAGAAACTGTAGCTGCTGAAAAGGCTGCTCATCTGCCGCAGGCTATGATTGAGAACATTGCGAAAGGTCGTCTGGGCAAATTCTTGAAAGAAGTTTGTCTGTTGAACCAGGAAAGCATCATGGAACCGAAGAAGACTGTAGCTGATGTATTGAAGGAAGCTGATCCTGAATTGGCTATCACAGAATTCAAACGTTTCACTTTACGTGCTGAATAATCATTATTCGATATTCTTTTTCGGGCATGCAGTTTTGCATGCCCGATTTGTTTTACTGCTGTTTGTTTCAAGCAGCCGTTTTTTATTGATTATTATCAGGAAAAGTAATCTTTCAAGCTGGATATTTTGTATTTTTGCTGCCGGAAAACATAGAATGAAATTCTAACTTTTAAACAAAATAGATTATGGCAAAGAAAGCGCTTTTAATGATTTTGGATGGTTGGGGATGTGGCGACCATCAGAAAGATGATGTAATCTTCAATACTCCGACTCCTTACTGGGACAGCCTGCTGGCTACCTATCCTCACTCACAGTTGCAGGCCAGTGGTGAAAATGTAGGTCTTCCCGACGGACAGATGGGTAACTCTGAAGTAGGTCACCTGAACATCGGTGCCGGACGTATCGTATATCAGGACTTGGTGAAGATTAACCGTGCTTGTGCCGACAACAGCATCCTGAAGAACAAAGAAATCGTGTCTGCTTTCTCATACGCAAAAGAGCATGGCAAGAACATGCACTTCATGGGACTGACCTCTAACGGTGGTGTTCATTCTTCTTTGGACCACTTGTTCAAGTTGTGTGACATTGCAAAAGAATACGGACTGGAAAATACATTCATCCACTGCTTCATGGACGGTCGTGACACTGACCCGAAGAGCGGTAAGGGATTCATCGAACAGCTGACTGACCATTGTGCAAAATCAACGGGTAAGATTGCGTCTATCGTAGGACGTTTCTACGCTATGGACCGTGACAAACGTTGGGCTCGTGTGAAAGAAGCCTACGACTTGCTGGTAAGCGGTATCGGTAAGAAGGCTACTGACATGGTACAGGCCATGCAGGAATCATACGACGAAGGTGTAACCGACGAATTCATCAAACCGATTGTCAACGCCAACTTCGACGGTACCATCAAGGAAGGTGATGTAGTAATCTTCTTCAACTACCGTAACGACCGTGCGAAAGAGCTGACTATCGTACTGACTCAGCAGGACATGCCGGAAGAAGGCATGAAGACCATTCCGGGATTGCAGTACTACTGTATGACTCCGTACGATGCTTCTTTCAAAGGTGTACACATCCTGTTCGATAAGGAAAATGTACAGAACACACTGGGCGAATACCTGGCCAACAACGGTAAGACTCAGTTGCACATTGCCGAAACAGAAAAATATGCACACGTTACCTTCTTCTTCAACGGTGGACGTGAAACTCCATACACCAATGAAGACCGTATCCTGGTTCCGTCTCCGAAAGTAGCTACTTACGACCTGAAACCGGAAATGAGTGCTTACGAAGTAAAAGACAAACTGGTAGAAGCCATCGGTACACAGAAATATGATTTCATCGTGGTTAACTATGCTAACGGTGATATGGTAGGTCACACAGGTATCTACGAAGCCATCGAAAAAGCAGTAGTTGCCATCGACAACTGCGTGAAAGATACAGTGGAAGCTGCCAAGGCAAACGGTTACGAAGTCATCATCATTGCCGACCACGGAAATGCTGACCACGCTTTGAACGCTGACGGTACACCGAACACAGCTCACTCTTTGAACCCGGTTCCGTTTGTGTACGTAACTGAAAACAAGAATGCCAAGGTAGAAAACGGTGTATTGGCCGATGTAGCTCCTTCTATCCTGCACATTCTGGGTATGGCTCAGCCGGCAGAAATGACAGGTCATGACCTGATTAAATAAGCTGTCTGAGAATCCTCAAGAGAACTAGATAAAGATTCGGACTTCACTGCGGAAAAAGTAGTGAAGTCCGTTTTTTTATGCTTTGCGGTCAAACCGTATGCCTGAGGAGACTTTGTGAATGGGGAGGGATAGCGAAGCAGTGGATGGTTTGCCGTTTTGGAGGCGATGTGCGATTCTTGCCTGGTGAGTGTGAGATGCGTGTGGGCGATGCGGCTTGCTCGTGGAAACTGGATAGAAGAGGATGAAATCGCAAATATACCGTCTTTCAGAGACTGTCCCGTTTTCTTACCGAAACCTGATAGGAAAGAAAATAAAAAGCCGCAAAGTAAAAAAGAGATTACTTTGCGGCTTTTCTGTCAAACAGAGTGCTTGATTAAGCTTTAACTCCGTTGTATTCGTCAGATACAGTTAATTTCTTGCGGCCTTTAGCGCGACGTGCTGCCAATACTCGGCGACCGTTAGCGGTAGCCATTCTTTCACGGAAACCGTGTTTGTTTCTTCTCTTTCTGTTAGAGGGTTGGAATGTTCTTTTCATTTTCGTATATACTATTTATGTTATTATTCCATGCGTTCGGGCTGCAAAATTAGTGACTTTTTTTTAATAATCAAAGTGCTAAATCATTTTTAGACAAATCTTTTTGCGTTTTTTCGTGATTTAGATTAATTTTGCAACCGTATTCAGAGAATAAATCAACTATAACATAATAATAAAAGGATTTAAGTTATGATTAATGCTCAAGACATTAAAATCGGAACCGCTATCCGTATGGATGGCAAATTGTATTTCTGCATTGACTTCCTGCATGTAAAACCGGGTAAAGGAAACACTTTCATGCGTACAAAGCTGAAAGATGTAGTAGACGGATATGTATTGGAACGTCGTTTCAACATCGGTGAAAAACTGGAAGATGTACGTGTAGAACGTCGTCCTTACCAGTATCTGTATAAAGAAGGTGAAGACTATATCTTCATGAACCAGGAAACTTTCGAACAGGTGCCCATCGCTCACGACCTGATTGAAGGTGTAGACTTCCTGAAAGAAGAAATGGTAGTAGAAGTTGTTTCTGATGCTTCTACTGAAACTATCCTCTTCGCTGAACTGCCGGTAAAAGTACAGTTGAAGGTGACTTACACTGAACCGGGTCTGAAAGGTGATACAGCTACCAACGCTACCAAACCGGCTACTGTAGAAACAGGTGCTACTGTACGTGTGCCGTTGTTCATCAACCAGGACGAAATTATCGAAGTGGATACTCGTGACGGTTCTTACGTAGGTCGTGTAAAAGCTTGATAAGATATATCTGTCAGAGAAATCATTCTCAAAAGATAAAAAGAAAGCCGCATTGGACATTCCAGTGCGGCTTTCTGCTTTGTTATACTTTCAGCTTACAAGAGCTGGATACCTTTGTTCGCCTTCAAGTTGACGGTCTGGGTCTTTCCGTTAAAGCTGACTTTCGTCTTTCCTCCTTTTCGGGCCTGGATGTGCAGGGAAGTCACTTTCCCGTCTTTCCATTCCATGTCGACCACGAAACCTCCGCGGGCACAGATTCCTTTCACGCTGCCGTCTTTCCATTCATCCGGAAGAGCCGGAAGCAGGGTGATACTGTTTTCGGACGACTGCATCAGCATCTCGATCACGCCGGCACAACCTCCGAAGTTGCCGTCAATCTGGAACGGAGAGTGGGCGTCGAGCAGGTTCGGATAAGTTCCTCCTCCGCGGCGGGCATCTTTCCCTTTGTAACCGTCCGGGCTGACGTAACGCAGCAGACGGCGGTAGATGTGGTAGGCATTCTTACTGTCCTTCAGACGGGCATACAGGTTGACACGCCAGCCGGTGCTCCAGCCAGTGGTATTGTCACCCTTGATTTCCAGTGTACGGGCGCAAGCCTTGGCCAGGTCGGGCGTGCTTTCTACCGACAGATGGCGACCGGGATACAGACCGAACAAGTGCGACTGGTGACGGTGTTGCGGGTCTTCGTCGCTCCAGTCATGGAACCATTCCTGCAAGTTGCCGTTCTTTCCTACCCGATAGGGCAGCAGACGGGACAGGGTCTTGGCAATCTGTTTCCGGAAGTCCTTGTCCGTACCGAGCGCTTCGGCAGCCTTGGCGGCATCAATCAGACATTCGCGGGTCATGGCCAGGTCGGCCGTGCAGCCGTAGGATGTGGCACCGACATACCCGTCGGGTGTCACGAACTTGTTTTCCGGCGAAGTGCCCGGTGAAGTGAGCAGTTTGCCGTCCTTCTCAATCAGCCAGTTCAGGCAGAATTCAGCCGCTCCTTTCAGCACCGGATAGTATTGCTGCAGGAACGCCTTGTCTTGTGTGAAGGCATAACGTTCCCAGATGTGAGTCGACAGCCAGGCGCCTCCCATGGTCCAGCAGGCCCACGACGGGTCGCCCACGTTCAGCCCCACCGGGCAGGTCATGGCCCAGATGTCCGTGTTCTGTCCCAGGCACCATCCCTTCTGTACCCCGTAGTACGCCTTGGCCGTGGCTTCTCCCGTGCGTTGCAGGTTGGCGATGAATTCCATCAGCGGACGGTGCATCTCACTCAGGTTGGCCGTTTCGGCAGCCCAGTAGTTTTCCTCCAGGTTGATGTTGCTGGTATAGTTGCAACTCCAGGGCGGAAGCAACCGTTCGTTCCACAATCCCTGCAAGTTGGCCGGCACACCCGGTGTGCGCGAGCTGGAGATGAGCAGGTAGCGACCATACTGGAAATACAAGGCTTCCAGTTCCGGATTCTTCTGCGACTGGTCTGTATATTGCAGAAGTTGTACGTCGGTGGGCAGGTTGGCAATAGTCTTGTCGGTGGTTCCGAGATTCAGCTCTACGCGGTTGAAGAACGACTGGTAGTCGGCCACGTGCGCCTTTTCAAGTGTCTCGAACGATTTCTGTGCCGCCCGGTCCATACGCTGTGCCACCAGATTCCGGTAGTCACGGCCTTCTTTCATCGGGTCCTTGTCGAAGCCGTTGAAGCTGGTCACGTTGGCCACCAGAATCAGGGCCTCTTTTCCGCCCGTAATCTTCAGTTCCCCCGACGGGAAACTCTTCACCTGGCTTCCCGGGGCGATAACCCGAATCAGCGTGCGGAAATGCGTACCCCGTTCCGGGTCGTATAAATGTTTGTTTTTCATCTTGTTGAAGTAACTCGGATAGGAATGGTAAGCCGCATATCCTTCGGCCGAGATTTCATTACCGGAAGCCGTGGTGGCATGGGGCAGGAGTGAGGTGAAAGAAAGAAGTGCCTGAATACCCTTCTCGCTTTCTGTCTGCAGACGGAGCACAATCACGGAGTCGGGAGCCGAGGCAAAATAGTCGCAGGAGAAAGCTTTGCCGTTCCGCTGGTAGCTGGTCCGTGCAAGGGCCTGCCGGATGTCCAGGCTCCGCTGGTAGCCGGTCACCTGTGCCGGTTCGTCCAGATACGTGAGGGAGAGTTGCCCCAAGGGCTGGTAGTTTTCGCTGTAATGTCCCTGCACCTTCCGTTGGGCGAGGTCGGCGCCGCGGTAGTCTTCCTTGTCGAGCAAGGCCCGTATTTCCGGGATGGCCTTGTAGGCATCAGGTGTGGTGACTTCCCGGTCGGGTTCGCCGGTCCATAGTGTCAAGTCGTTCAGGGAGAGGACATCCTTGTCCGTGCCTCCGTAAAGAATGGCTCCCATCGTGCCGTTTCCGATGACCAGAGCCTCTTCAAAATATTCCGCAGGCCGGTCGTAGTGCAGCACCAGCCGGTTTTGTGCGGAAAGTGAGAATGTGTGTAATGAAATGGTACAGGCCATTACCACAATGCCCTTCCATTTACGGATAAAAATACTTTTCATAGTGTATGTGTGAATAAAGAAAATTAACAACCGCAAGTTATTAAGAAAATCCCGGACGGGCAAAAAACAGGCTTGAAACATGTGAAAAAGCGGAATAAAAAAACGCCTTTGCGTTTCGATGTAAACGCAAGTACGTTTGAAGTCAAACGCAAGTGCGTTTCATCCAAAACGTAAGGACGTTTTGTTTCAAACGCTTTGGCGTTTTGCTTCAAGCGCAAGGGCGTTTCAGGCAGGTCGTCAAAACTCTTCGAAAGTCTACAAAAAAAGCCTTCCCATCGTCGCGATGGAAAGGCTTTTCTTTATTTTTCCCGAAAAATAATCAATTATTTTTTCTTGTGGTTTGCATAACGGCTCATGAACTTGTCCACACGTCCTGCTGTATCCACCAGTTTAGACTTACCAGTGTAGAACGGGTGAGATGAGCTAGAGATTTCCAGCTTAACCAACGGATAAGTTTCTCCTTCGAATTCAATTGTGTCCTTAGTTGCACAAGTTGAACGAGACAGGAACATGTCGCCGTTTGACATGTCTTTAAATACTACCGGACGGTAGTTTTCAGGATGAATGCCTTTTTTCATTTTAGTATATACTTTTTGTTGTTATTATTGACAAATAAATATGTGGTAACACTGGTAAAGTGTGTAATGGTCTATTTCGGGTTGCAAAGATACGCTATTTCTTTGAAACTAAAAAGAAATAGCTGAAAAAAATATTCTGTCAGTCAAAGGCTTTTATAATATAGGTGGGCAGGTTTTTGTCACATCTACTTTGCATCCTTGCTGCATCTCCGGGTAAATATTCGGATTGAAATTGATTTGCCTCAAGAAAAGACAGAAAATCTCCGATTCAGGATATTGCTAATTCTTTTTATATTGTTACTTTTGCAGGTGGAATTAATTACTAACAATTATAAAACTTACAAAAATGGTTAATTACAAAGAGTTAGGCTTGGTGAACACAAGAGATATGTTTGCCAGAGCAATCAAAGGTGGATATGCTATCCCTGCTTTCAACTTCAATAATATGGAACAGTTGCAGGCTATCATCAAGGCTGCTGTAGAAACAAAATCTCCGGTAATTCTCCAGGTATCTAAAGGTGCTCGTAACTATGCAAACCAGACTTTGTTGCGTTACATGGCAGAAGGTGCTGTAGAATATGCAAAGGAACTGGGTTGTGCACATCCTGAAATCGTGCTTCACCTTGACCACGGAGATTCATTCGAACTCTGCAAGTCTTGCATCGACATGGGATTCTCTTCAGTAATGATCGACGGTTCTCATCTGCCATACGAAGAAAACGTAGCTTTGACTAAGAAAGTAGTTGACTATGCACATCAGTTCGACGTAACAGTTGAAGGTGAGCTGGGTGTATTGGCTGGTGTAGAAGATGAAGTTTCTGCAGAACACCACACTTATACTAACCCTGAAGAAGTAATCGACTTTGCTACTCGTACAGGTTGCGACTCATTGGCTATCTCAATCGGTACTTCTCACGGTGCTTACAAGTTCAAACCTGAACAGTGCCACGTAGATCCGGCTACAGGTCGTCTGGTTCCTCCTCCATTGGAATTTGCTGTACTGGACGCTGTAATGGAAAAACTTCCGGGATTCCCTATCGTTCTTCACGGATCTTCATCAGTTCCTCAGGAAGAAGTGGACACTATCAACAAATATGGTGGCAAGCTGGAAGCTGCTATCGGTATTCCTGAAGACCAGCTGCGTAAGGCTGCTAAATCTGCAGTTTGCAAGATCAACATCGACTCAGACTCTCGTCTGGCTATGACTGCTGCTATCCGTAAAGTATTCGCTGAAAAACCGGCTGAATTCGACCCGCGTAAATACCTGGGCCCGGCTCGTGACAACATGGAAAAACTTTACAAGCACAAAATCATCAACGTATTGGGCTCTGACAACAAGCTGGCTCAGTGCTAATCGTGTTTGACACTTATCACACCTGATAAAATGAATAAAGAGGATGTGTCAAAATGATGCATCCTCTTTTTCGTTATATAATCATCGTTTTGCCATTTTTCATAGAGTATGATTTATGTTTTTCCTATGTCCATGCCTTTGGTGGTATAATGTGCTGTAGATGGCTTATGCCACCCTTATATTTTGATAATTTTTGTCTGTCATTTTCTGATTTTTGATTTTAGCACACATTTTCTTTATATTAAAAGCAATGGCAAAGAAGGCAAAGTCCATTGTGAC
>URWA01000006.1 GCA_900551445.1 uncultured Bacteroides sp.
TTCAATCATTCCATGACGGGAGGGAAGAAATTACAGTAAGTGCCGAGTTCTGGATTGATAGCATACCATAAAAACGACAATACGATAAAAAATAGCATCTTAAAAAGATAGGAATAAATGGATTTTAGATACTTTAGAAAACTTAGAAAAAAAATGTATACTTTTTTTTCTGCATCGCATCAAACCTCTTAATTTCCAAAGAAAGTGATTTCTTCAACTGACCAGCCATGAAGTCCAAGAATGGCTGATTGGTTTCCTCTTCTTGTGATTGTCGTAAGGCAGAAATATACTCTTCCCTATCTTCCTTAAATATCTTAGTCGGAAAGAGGTTATGGCAAAACTGGATGTAATTCATCAGCAGACGGGCAGTTCTTCCGTTGCCATCTACCCACGGATGAATAGTCACCAAGTTAAGATGAACATTGAAACTTAGTTCGTATCGTTCCCGAAATGTTCCCACTGTCTTTTGCTTTTCCTGTAATAAGGTGCAAAATTCATCTATTTTGGCAGGGACTTTCTGATAACTCATATAAGATCGTCCACCAATACCAGCCGTCACGCCACACAAGCGAAATTCACCTTTTGAAGAATCAAAAGAGCCCCCCATAACATTATAAATACTGCCTGTCGTACGCATCAATGTCGAATTCAACTTTTGCAAAAACGCTGAATTAATTGGCTTCTTACATTTGGCTTCCTCTTTGGCAAACTCATAAGCTTTCTTTAAGTCCTCATTCATCAAATGATATACCAAAGGTTTCCCTTTAGCTGTCAATCCCTCATCGAAAAGCATTTGTGCCTCCGCTTCGGTGAGTGTAGAACCCTCAATTGCTGTAGAATGGGTAATAAGAGAATAGAGGTAGTACTTTTCAAAGTCCATCGCTTCACTAATACCAAGTTGCTGAAACTTCTGGTATAACTGTTCAATCTCTTGCCAAACACCTTGTTCCATTGACGTTTATTTAATTGGATTTATTTCTTTTCAAAGGTAGTGTATTTGTATTGTGTAGCCAAAGAAAATAATGATTTACTACTATATTTTTTGCGCCTGTGGGGAAAATGTGGGGAAAAATCAGACAATTAAAAAGGCTAAGTAATTGATAATTCATTACTTAGCCTTTTAATCTGTACCCAGACCCGGGGTCGAACCGGGATGGATGTTACTCCACTGGTGTTTGAGACCAGCGCGTCTACCGATTCCGCCATCTGGGCATAATTTTCGATTGCGAGTGCAAAGGTACACATCTTTTCCGATATTGCAAGGATTCCCGCCGAAAAAAACGAAAAAAAGTTTTCTAACACTATTTAGAATCCTTTTCTGACGTTTCTTGCAAAATAAACTTTATCTTAGCATAAAACTTTAACGCTAGCATCTACCATGGACAGTAAGAATTTTTATTGCATCATCATGGCCGGAGGAACCGGGCGTCGGTTCTGGCCATATAGCCGCAAAGCCTTACCCAAACAATTCCTCGACTTCTTTGGAACTGGGCAGACGCTCTTGCAACAGACTTACGAAAGATACAAGCAAATACTTCCTGCGGAGAATATTTTCATCACTACCAACCAGCATTACAGGGAACTGGTACTGAACTCGCTCCCCGACTTCAAAGAATCACAGCTCATCGTAGAGGAAGAACACCGAAATACGGCTCCTGCCATCGCATACGCTTCGTATGTCATCCAGAAAATCAACCCTGACGCAAGTATCGTCGTCGCCCCGTCCGACCACCTGATTCTCAAAATGGATGAGTTCAAACGGGATATCCTGAAATCACTGGAATTTGCTTCCCGCACGGACAAACTTCTGACACTGGGCATCAAACCCAGCTATCCGGAAACGGGTTACGGCTATATCCAGATTTCTGAAGAAGATAAGGAAGAAGACTTCTATAAAGTCAAAACGTTCGTTGAAAAACCGCTGCGGGAATTTGCGGAGGTGTTCGTACAGAGCAATGAATTTTACTGGAACTCGGGCATCTTTGTATGGCATGTCAATACCATTCTGAAGGCGTTTCATGAAATGATGGCGGATGTATGTCCGCAAGTGGAATGTGACATGCCGAAGTTCAGCACGTGTCCGAACAGTTCCATCGACTACAGCATCATGGAAAAGGCGAACAATGTGTACGTGTTATTGTGTGACTTCGGATGGGCGGACATTGGCACATGGAACTCGCTCTACGATGCCTCACCGAAGGATGAGAACCAGAATGTGACTACACACAGCAACACGTTGTTGTACAACTGCAAGGGAAATATCATCATGACGCCGAAGGACAAATTGGTCGTAGTACAGGACTTGGAAAACTACCTGATCGCCGAACAGGGAAACGCCTTGCTCATCTGCAAGAAGGATGACCAGAATGCAATCCGGAAATTCGTCAACGATGCGGAAATGAAATTCGGAGAACAATACTCATAAACCGCAAAAAGCAATCCGTCCATTCAGATAATAAAAACGGTCTGCCGCTTTCCTCGAAGAAAGAAGCAGACCGTTTTCTTATGTCGTCTTATTCTCAATATTCAAAAGTAATGCCCAGTGTGGGAAGCAGGGTACCGCTTTCCTGACGGATGGATTTCATGACGTAACGCTGCTCGGCCAACGGAGCGGAAGGGTTTTCAATCTGCCCCGTACTCATCAGGGCATCCGGCCGACGCAACTTACTGGCTGTGATATTCTGTATATCGAGGTAAAAACCCAGCATGCATTTCTTCAGATAAAAGGTTTTGTCTACCCGCACATCCAACTGGCCGAACACGGGGAGACGCTCCTGGTTGTAACGGCTGTAGTCGTAATAAGCCCGTCCCTGTACGTCCCAGGCCTCCACCAGAGACGATTTTGCCTCATCATAGGGAGTGTACGGAGAACCTCCGATACAGCTGACTTTGGCACCCAGGCTCCAGTGCTTGGGGAAATTGTAAGTACCACTCACGTTCAGGATGAAACGGTTGTCCCAGGCAGAAGGCACATAGCTGCCTTGCTTGCCGTCCTTGAACTCACTTTTGAAAATGGTCAGTGAAGAAGAGAGGTTCAGTTTCTGTGTCAGCAACCATTTGAACATCAGTTCCGCTCCGTAGGAACGTCCCTTGGCCTCGGAAGAAAGAGCTTCGTTGCCAATCGTCCCGTAGTCATTTCCCTTGCACGACAAAGGTATCTGGTCGGACAAAGAGAACGGCATGTTTCCATAGAGTTTGTAGAAACCTTCCACCGTGAACTCCATGTTTTCATTAGGGGTCCAGGACAGTCCCACACTCTCCTGCGACACGGAGATGTAATCCAAGTGTTTGTTCACGTAGTCTCCAGCTTCTCCCTTGAAGCCCAAGGCGGTGTAAGAAGGCAGCTGGTAGTACAGCCCCACATGACCGCTCAGGAACAGTCCGTCGGCCAGGCGATAGGACACGGACAGACGGGGAGAAAGCTGGCGCCACAGCTCTTTCATCTTGTCGCTGTAATTGTTGCCATCGGTACGCACGCCAATGGAAGCAGTGAAACTTTTGTCGGGAGCCGCATAATCGATGGAGGCAAACAGTCCCCACCGCCAGAGGGAAAGGTCAGTGTGATAATTGTATTCCCGAAGTGCATCGGCAAATATCTTCCGGTATTCATCGCTTTTGTAGCGGGAATAGTTCAGGTCAAAACCGGCTTTTACCTTCCACACACTCCACGAGGACGTATTCTCCATTCGCAGTTTAGTCTCCTGTTCCACAGAACCCAAATGCAGCGTCAGATTGTCCTCACTGCTTTCATCGTTGTTACGGTATTTGATGTTCCGGTTGTTCAGATAGCTCTGACTCAGCACGATGGTCTGCACATGTATAGGGGTATAATGCCGGTACACCCCGCCTACGGTATAGGTTTCCTGCTCTATCTTGGGAAGGTAACTGAGCATGTATTCGGCATCCTCGCCTTCAATACCCAGATTCAGTTTCATGCGGTCAAGGCCTCCCAGTCCGAGCAAAGTCAGTTCATTGTGACTGTCGAAACGGGTTTTCAGCTTGAAGGAAGCATCGGTGTACGCAGGCAAGAAAGGCAGCCCCAGCACCTTGAACAAAGCCTGCAAGTAGGACTGACGGACCGACACCAAGTAGGAGGTCTTTTTACCCAGATGCCCGTTGGAACTCAAAGAGACTTCCGAAGCACCCAAAGTGGCTTTCAAGGAGTTCCGCTCCATGTCGCCATCGCGCAGACTGAAATCCAACACACTGCTCAAGGCATTGCCTCTGTCGGCCGGGAAGGCCCCGCTGTAAAACTTCACACTACGAATCAAATCGGCATCAATCAGTCCGACCGGCCCGCCGGAAGCACCCTGGGTACTGAAATGGTTGATGTTCGGAATTTCCACCCCATCCAGATAGAAACGGTTCTCCGAAGGACCACCGCCTCGCACAATCAAGTCATTACGGTAGCCGATGGGAGAAAAAGCCACTCCCGGATAATTCTGCACCACCTTTGAGATGTCGCGGTTGGCACCCGGAGCTTTCTCTATCTCCTGCAAACCGATGACCCGCAGGCTGACCGGACTCTCCACCACTTTCTGAAAGGGAGAGGCAGTGACCACCACTTCATTCAGGGAGGTATTTTCTTCCTCCAGCTCAATCTGCACATAGGGAGTGACATGGTTCACACGATATTCGGGAGTCAGTGCCGTTTTATATCCCAGAAACGAGGCCTGCAGGCGATAGATGCCCGGAGGCACCTGCGTAATGGTAAAGTTTCCATTGCTGTCGGTCGAAGCGCCGATACCCAGCCCCACCACCAGCACGTTCACAAACTCCAGCGGTTGGCGGGTGGATTTGTCAATCACGGTTCCTTTTATCTGATATTCAACAGCAAACATTTTCAGCACAAAGCACAAGAAAAGGATAAAGGGAGCAATTCGTTTGTAAAACATAGGCACACAATATTTCGATAAAAAAATCAGGTGCGGTTTCCAAAAATCTCAGTTTTCTGAAAACCACACCTGAAAAATACGAAGAATACTTTATATTTAAGGTATTTTTTTAGAAGAAAATTATTTGCTTTCAGCGTTCCAAGCCTCGTTGATGGCCTTGGCTATTGCGGTAAACTCTTCTTGAGAGAACTGCAGCTTGGGATTGGAGAACAGCATGTCCGATTCCTTCTGGATAGGAATCAAATGAATGTGCGCATGGGGAACTTCCAGCCCGATGACCGCTTCACCCACCTTCTTGCATGGGAAAGCCTTCTGAATGGCCAATGCCACATGTTTGGCAAACACATGCATCTGAGCCAGTTCGTCATCACTCAGGTCGTAAATGTAATCTACTTCCCGTTTGGGCACTACCAGCGTATGTCCTTTTACCAGCGGATTGATATCCAAGAAAGCATAAAACTTGTCATTCTCAGCCACCTTGTAGCTGGGAATCTCACCTGCAATGATTTTACTGAATATTGTTGCCATATTGATAGAATATTAAATAAGGCAAGCCCGCCGGAGCAGACCTGCCTTACAAATTAAAATGATATACCTGTAATCTCCAATGAGATTTTTCCCTGCGGGATAGTGATTTCTGCCACTTCACCTACTTTCTTGCCCAGCAAACCCTGTGCAATCGGCGTATTGACGGAAATCTTGCCTTGCTTCAGATTGGCTTCGCTTTCGGATACGATGGTATAAGCCATCTTCATGCCGGTCTTCACGTTCTTCAATTCCACACGGCTCAGAATCTGTACCGTATCGGTTTTCAATTTGGATGTATCAATAATCTTGGCATCGCCGATGGTTGCCTTCAACTGGTTGATCTTCATCTCCAGCATACCCTGAGCCTCTTTTGCCGCATCGTATTCTGCATTTTCCGACAAGTCACCCTTGTCACGAGCCTCCGCAATGGCAGCGACAATCTTTGGACGCTCCACTGATTCCAGTTGTTTCAATTCGGCCACCAGCTTCTGATAGCCTTCTTCTGACATGTAAGCCATAATTTTTCTCCTTAAATATTTTCGTTATTAATTGATTTGTTTCGATAAAAGTAAAGGGCTGTCCAAAATAAAAACCGCCTATCACAAAAGTAAAGTCATTCTGAACGAAGAGCGAACCCTAGATGAATAGATAAACAAACGGATTCTTCACTTTGTTCAGAATGACAATCTGACAATTCAATTTTTATTTTGATACAGCCTCTCTTGCACAGAGTCTTATATCTTGGGAGCAAAGATAAATCTTTTTATGATACCAGTCAAGTTTATCAATGCATGCTTTTCAACATGTTACAACAATTTCTTGATGGCTTCTTCCATATTGCTCTTCTCATCAAGACGCAAAGTCAACTCGTTGTTGCGATTTACCAAGAAGGCTGTCGGCAACTGGGTTACTCCATACAAGCTTATATAATTTGAATAAGTGCCTTGCGGGTCACGTACGCAAATCCACGGCAGGTTGTCGGCTGCGGTTTTCCAGAAATGTTCGTCCGCATCCAAAGAAATCTGATAAATCTCCAGCCCCTGTGAAGCATATTTATCATACAGCTCACGCAAAGCCAGATTGCGGGCCCCTGAAACAGCAGATGCATACACCGTGAAATCCACCAATACCACCTTTCCTTTCAAGTCGGTCAGATGATGGGTTTTCCCTTTCAAATCCTTCAATTCAATATCGATGATAGAAGTCTCCTTAATCTTATCTACAGGAATATCGACATTCTGCACCTGAGGTGTACGGGTATTCTTCATACCTTTGATAACCATATTATACAGGTTACGGGAACGGTCGGCGTGAGGATACATATTATTCAGACTGGTAGCCACTGCCGCAAAACATTTCACGTCTTCCTTGTTGGTCAGCGGATCGAAAATCATGTATCCGTTCAGTTCCTGAAACAGGGCAAAATAAGCATACGCTTTATTAGGTTCCGCAAAAATATAATTACGCTTTACATTATTCTTATAAGCATTGACCAGTGAAACCAAGCTGTCCTGTGCAATGCCTGCCGGCAGTCCGGAACGTCCCAGCTGGTTTACCTTGTCCTGCAAATCTGCCTGCAGCAAAACCAGTTCCTTAATCTTCTGGTTGTTTTCCGAACCTTCCACCTGATAGGCTGTGGCAAATCCATTGGCATCTGCATTCACTTTTACGGTCTCCGTAGAATCGACCACAAAATTAATCACCTGATTGTCCAAGCGAAGCCGATAGAAATCCGGCGCATCCGGACGAGCCTCGGAGAAATGGAACGAACCACCGTCATTCAGCTTGACAGAATCAAGTGCCACAATTCCTTCCAGACCGGTCTGCTCCAAATACAACATTTTATCAGCCGCACCGGCCACGGTTCCTTCTACGTTGAAAGAAGGTTCATTGTTGCAGGCCACCAACCCCGCCGACAACAATGCCACAAACAGATAAGTATTTCTTTTCATACCTGATTATTTTCTTTTTATCTCACAATCTAATGTAAATTCAAGGTGCAAAGATACGGCTTTTCACGATGTCACAAAGTTTTTAAAAGATAAATCCATCATCAAACGTACGAAATTAGGTCTTTTTGTCACAAATAATTGGATAAAAAGCACTTCACCCTGAAACTTTTGGCTAAATACCTGCTTTTATCCACAATAAAACACTATCTTTGTACGCTTTTTTAGATGAAATAATATTAAATCAATTTTTATGATCAATCCTATTGTTAAGACGATCGAGCTGAATGATGGAAGAACCATCACACTCGAAACGGGAAAGCTGGCAAAACAGGCAGATGGTGCTGTTATGCTACGCATGGGTAACACCATGTTGCTGGCTACTGTTTGTGCAGCAAAAGATGCAGTTCCCGGTACAGATTTTATGCCTCTCCAGGTAGAGTACAGAGAAAAATATTCCGCATTCGGACGTTTTCCGGGTGGCTTTACCAAACGTGAAGGAAAGGCTTCAGATTACGAAATCCTCACTTGCCGTCTGGTAGACCGCGCATTGCGTCCTCTGTTCCCGGACAACTATCATGCTGAAGTTTACGTAAATATCATACTTTATTCTGCCGACGGCGTGGATATGCCGGACGCACTGGCTGGTCTGGCCGCTTCTGCCGCACTGGCTGTTTCTGACATTCCGTTCGGAGGTCCGATTTCAGAAGTTCGTGTAGCCCGTATCGACGGACAGTTTGTCATCGACCCGACTTTCGAAGCATTGAAACGTGCCGACATGGACATCATGGTAGCCGCTACCTATGAAAACATCATGATGGTGGAAGGTGAAATGAAAGAAGTTTCTGAACAGGACTTGCTGGAAGCCATGAAGTTCGCTCACGAAGCCATCAAGGTTCACTGCAAGGCGCAGATGGAACTGATGGAAGAAGTCGGCAAGACAGTAAAACGTGAATATTGCCACGAAGAAAACGACGAAGACCTGCGTAAAGCCGTTCACGAAGCTTGCTACGCAAAAGCATACGCCATCGCAGAATCTGGCAACAAGAACAAGCACGAAAGAGAAGATGCTTTCACTGCAGTCTGCGATGAATTCAAGGCTCAGTTCACTGAAGAAGAACTGGAAGAAAAAGGTCCGATGATCGACCGTTACTACCACGATGTCGAAAAAGAGGCTATGCGCCGTTGCATCCTCGATGAAGGCAAGCGTCTGGATGGTCGTGCCACTACCGACATCCGTCCTATCTGGTGTGAAACCAGCCCGCTGCCGGGTCCTCACGGATCAGCTATCTTCACCCGTGGTGAAACTCAGTCTTTGAGTACAGTCACACTGGGTACCAAGATGGACGAAAAGATTGTGGACGATGTACTCGACCAGCACAAGGAACGTTTCCTGTTGCACTACAACTTCCCGCCGTTCTCTACAGGAGAAGCAAAGGCACAGCGTGGGGTAGGCCGTCGTGAAATCGGTCACGGTCATCTGGCATGGCGCGCACTGAAAGGACAGATTCCTGCTGACTATCCTTACTGCGTACGTGTGGTTTCTGATATTCTGGAATCTAACGGTTCATCTTCTATGGCTACGGTTTGTGCCGGAACACTGGCTTTGATGGATGCAGGTGTACCTATCAAGAAGCCAGTTTCAGGTATTGCGATGGGATTGATCAAGAACGCCGGAGAAGATAAATACGCTATCTTGTCAGATATCCTGGGCGACGAAGACCACCTGGGCGATATGGACTTCAAGGTAACAGGTACTCGCGACGGTATCACTGCCACACAGATGGATATCAAGTGCGACGGACTGACTTATGATATTCTGGAAAAAGCCTTGCTGCAGGCAAAACAGGGACGTGAATACATCCTCGGCAAACTGACTGAATGTATCGCTGAGCCGCGTCCTGAACTGAAACCGCATGCACCGCGTATCGAAACGATGACCATTCCGAAAGAATTCATCGGTGCGGTAATCGGCCCGGGCGGAAAGATTATCCAGGGTATGCAGGAAGAAACCGGTGCTACTATCACAATTGAAGAAGTAGACGGTGTAGGCCGCATCGAAATCGCCGGTACCAACAAGAAGTGCATAGACGATGCATTGCGCATGATCAAGGCCATCGTAGCAGTTCCGGAAGTAGGCGAAGTATATACAGGTAAGGTTCGTTCTATCATGCCTTACGGTGCTTTCGTTGAATTCCTCCCGGGAAAAGACGGGCTGCTGCACATCTCTGAAATCGACTGGAAACGCTTCGAAACCATCGAAGAAACCGGTTTGAAAGAAGGAGACGAAATCGAAGTGAAACTGTTGGACATCGACCCGAAGACCGGCAAGTTCAAACTGTCACACAAAGCATTGCTTCCGAAACCGGAAGGTATGACAGAAAACCACCCGAAACGGGAACGTCGTCCTCAGCAGAACCACAAGGACCACAAAGACAAAGAATAATCCGCTTTACAGCGACTTTTCATAAAAGGCTGCCTCATGGCAGCCTTTTTTATTCTCCCTACCTCCAATATAAAAGCGATTTTTAACACGCCTCCTCATCCATTCTGTTTTTATTTTCGTATTTTTGGGTAAACGAACTTTAAACGGTTATATTATGAACGCAAATCCTGTATTCAGTTTACACATCCCGACCAAGATTTTGTTCGGATGTGGTGAGTTAAGAAAGTTAGCGACAGAAAAACTACCAGGTAAAAAAGCCCTGATTGTCATCTCTTGTGGTACTTCCATGAAGAAATACGGCTACCTAGACAAGGTGATTGAACTGTTACAAGAAAACAATACGGAATCGGTCGTGTTCGACAAGATTCTGCCCAACCCGATAAAGGCACACGTGATGGAAGCCGCTTCCATCTGCCGCGCAGAAAAATGTGACTTCGTCGTCGGCTTAGGAGGAGGCAGCAGCATCGACTCTGCCAAAGCCATTGCCATCATGGCCTGCAACGAAGGCGATTATTGGGATTACATTCCGGCAGGTACCGGAAAAGGACGTCCCGTGACAAAGGCCCTGCCGGTGATTGCCATCCCGACCACAGCCGGTACCGGAACGGAAGCCGACCCGTGGAGTGTCATCACCAACGAGGAAGCGAAGGAAAAAATCGGCTTCGGCAGTCCGCTGACCTTCCCGGCTCTTTCCATCATCGACCCGGAACTGATGGTTTCCATTCCACCCCATCTCACCGCTTATCAGGGATTTGATGCTTTCTTCCACGCGGCAGAAGGATTCCTGGCCAACTGTGCCACCCCTATCAGCGACCTGTATGCCCTCGAAGCCATCCGCTTGCTGTATAAATACCTGCCGGTAGCCGTGAAAGACGGACGCAACCTCAAGGCACGTGCCAAAGTGGCATGGGCCAGTACCTTGGCCGGCTTGGTGGAATCTACCTCCTGCTGTATTTCCGAACACTCCATGGAACATGCCATGAGCGCCTTCTATCCGGAACTGCCGCACGGAGCCGGACTGATTGCCATCAGTGAGGCCTATTTTGAGACGTTCCGCAACGACAGCATGAAACGCTACATGAAGATGGCCGAAATCATGACCCAGCAGAAGAGCAACCGACCCAGCGACTTCATCGACGCACTGGTCCGCATGCAAAAGGAATGTAACGTATATCAGCTGAAACTGAGCGACTGGGGCGTAAAACCGGAGGACTTCCCCAAGATGGTACAGAACGCCCGCGACACCATGGGTTCCCTGTTCACCCTCGATCCGCATCCGATGACCGACGAGGAAGTGCTTCAGATTTACCAGAAATCTTACAGGTAATCGTCTGCATACCCACAAAAAAGGAGGACATTCAAAATGCCCTCCTTTTTATTTCATTCGATTGATATCAATCAAATCTGTTCCATCGCCTGTTCCAGGTCGGCAATGATATCGTTCACATTTTCAATGCCGACAGACAGACGGATTAGGTCGGGAGCTACTCCCGCTTCAATCAGCTGTTCATCTGTCAGCTGACGGTGTGTATGACTTGCCGGGTGCAAGACGCAGGTACGGGCATCGGCCACGTGTGTCACGATGCAAGCCAGTTTCAGATGGTCCATGAACTTGATGGCGTCTTCACGTGTGCCATGGAGTCCGAAAGCAATCACCCCACAAGAACCGTTCGGCATGTATTTCTGTGCCAGTTCATAATACTTGTTGCTCTTCAAACCGCAGTAGTGTACCCATTTCACCTTCGGGTTGGCTTCCAGCCACTCTGCCACTTTCTGTGCATTCTCACAGTGACGCGGCATACGCAAGTGCAAAGTCTCCAGTCCCAAGTTCAACAGGAAAGCGTTTTCCGGTGACTGGATAGAACCCAAGTCGCGCATCAGCTGGGCAGTTGCCTTGGTCATGTAAGCCATCTTTCCGAATGCCTTCGTATAAGTCAGTCCATGATAAGACTCATCCGGCTGTGTCAGTCCCGGGAACTTGTCGGCATGCGCTTCCCAGTCGAAGTTACCACTGTCTACCACGGCTCCTCCCACACAAGTGGCATGTCCGTCCATGTATTTTGTCGTAGAATGAGTCACAATATCGGCTCCCCATTCAAACGGACGGCAGTTAATCGGAGTGGCAAACGTGTTGTCCACAATCAAAGGTACCCCGTGTTTGTGAGCGATACGGGCAAACTTCTCAATGTCCAGCACATTGATGCTCGGATTGGAAATGGTTTCACCGAACAAACATTTGGTGTTCGGACGGAAAGCCTTGTCAATCTCTTCCTCCGGTGCATCGGCATCAATGAAAGTACATTCAATACCCAGTTTCTTCATAGTTACCGCGAACAGATTGAAAGTACCGCCGTAAATAGTAGACGAACAAACGAAATGGTCGCCCGCCTCACAGATATTGAATACGGCATAGAAATTGGCAGCCTGACCGGAAGAAGTCAGCATGGCGCCCACACCTCCTTCGAGGGCTGCAATCTTCGAAGCCACCGCATCGTTGGTCGGGTTCTGCAAACGAGTATAAAAATAACCACTGTCTTCCAAATCGAAAAGGCGAGCCATCTGCTCACTGGTATCATACTTGAAGGTAGTGCTCTGGTAAATAGGCAATACACGAGGTTCTCCTTTCTTCGGAGTCCATCCTGCCTGCACACAAAGTGTCTCTTTGCTGAATTTCTGTTTCATCTTATGTTATATTTTTTATCCACAATTCATTCTGACGGACAAAAGTAAGAAATATTCCACCATTGATAGCAGATTTATGAAAAAAAGATGTACATTTGAGAAAAACTTAAAAACATTACTATGAACGCAGAAATCAAATTCAAACACGAAGTCCCCGTACAAATCCGTTTCAGCGATGTCGACCAATACGGTCACATGAACAACTCGGTTTATTTCTCCTTGTACGACTTTGCAAAGACCTCCTATTTCCGTGATGTCTTTGGACAAGATGAATGCAAAAAATTCAATGTGGTAGTGGTCAATATCAATGCGGATTTTCTGGCTCCTGTCTTCTTTTCCGACGACCTCATCATCGAGACTACCGTCGTCCACCTGGGGCACAAAAGTTTCACCATGCTGCAACGTGCCTTCAACAAAGCCAGTGGCGTACTGAAATGCCAGTGCCGCACTGTGCTCGTAGGCTACGACATTCTGACCAAAGAACCCGTAGAAATTCCTCTGGCCTACAAACAGGCCATCTGTGATTACGAAGGAAAAACGCTCGATGAGCTTTCCGAACCTGTGAAACCCTAACTATAAATCCCTGCAGACTCCTCAGATTTTTCCAGCTTCCTCCCTGAAAATCTGAGGAGAGACACCTGCATGCCGCTTGAAAAACTTGCTGAACGAGGCCTGGTCGGCAAAGTTCAGCCGTGCCGTAATCTGCTGGATACTCAAATCGGTCGAGACCAACAGATTGCGTGCCTCACTGTAAATCAGTTCATAAACAAATGCGTTCACCGTTTTTCCAGTCTGTGCCTTGACTATGGCTGTCAGGTATTGAGGCGTAATGTGCATGGCCTTTGCATAGAAAGCCACCTGATGCTCTTCCTTAAAATGATCCATCAGCAGGGTGATGAACTCCTGCAATTTCATGCGGTTCCGGGTGACTGTCATCCCACTACCCTCCGGCTGTATGTTCCGGTCCAGAATGTTATCCAGTTCCAAGTAAAACCGGATGAGGGCATTCTGCATCAGTTCCAGATGGTACAAATGGTCCTGTCTTAGAATCTGGTTTCTTATATTTTCAATACTCTCCTTCAACACCACCGTATCAGCCGCACTCATCTGGACAGACGGATTACGATGCATGTGCATCCCCTTGGCAATGCGCTGCTTTAGGTTGAACACCCCGATTTTATCCACAAAATCCTTGTGAAGACACAAAAACATACACCGGAAATCGTCCGACACCTCCGAAAAGCAAGTCAGATGCAAGGGAGAAAGCAGGCACAGGCAGCCGGGAAGAATCTCATATTCCGTTTCATCAATCACCAGACGGGCCTTTCCCTGCAAAGCCAGCAAATACGAAAAAGCATTCACATACACTGGAAGTCCTTCGGCCAAATAAATAGCAGAAGTATCACTTGGGACAAACACTCCAATTTCTCCCTGATAAGCTACTCCCCGTTTTTCACGGACGATTTCCTGTATGTTAATAATCCGATAACGCTCCATAAGCCTGTTTTTCTACCTTCCCAAAGATAGGAAAGAATCACCTTCCCACCCAAAAATTTTCCAGAAAGTTTCAATTCAAACAAATTCTGTCGAATTTGAGACATCGTCTTTTCCCCGTAAAAACGTGACCTTTGCACCGATAATTAAGACAACCACGTATTTATGATTCACAAACTTTTTATGACAGGATTACTGGGCTGTATCGGATTCTGGTCTGCGTCGGCCCAACCGCGCGTGCTGGGAGTAGAAGAACTCTTCCGCCTGGCCGACGCGCACAGCAAAAGCCTGAAAGTACACAACCTGGCCGTCGACGAGGCAGTACAAGCCATCAAAGTGGCCAAGAACGACCGCCTGCCTTCCATAGAAGCCGGACTCTCCTTCAGCTACATCGGCGACGGCTGGATGAGCGACCGGGATTTTTCCAACGGCATGAAGGCCGACATGCCGCACTTTGGCAACAATTTTGCGTTCAAGGCCACACAAGCCGTCTACACAGGCGGTGCGGTTTCCACGGGCATCGAGATGAGCGAACTGCAAAAGGAGATGGCCGAAACGGAACTCGACAACGACCGACAGAATGTGCGCTTCATGCTGGTGGGACATTACCTCGACCTCTTCCAACTGCACAACCAGCGGAAGGTGTATGAGAAAAACATCGAACAGACCCGTCTGCTGATTGAAGAAATCCGTTCGGCTTTCGAACAGGGAGCGGCACTTCAGAGTGACATCACCCGCTACGAACTCCAGTTGAAGAACCTGGAACTGGGACTGACCAACGTGAACAACCGGATTCGGATTCTCAACCGTCAGATGGTCACTACCATCGGGCTGGATATCCAAACGGAAATTCTGCCGGACACCACCTTGCTTTCTGCCGGCATCGACAAACGAAGTGAACTGCACTGGCAGGATGCACGCTCCCAAGCTCCGGTGATGCGGATGGCCGATTTGGGAGTCCGCATGAGTGAAAAACAGCAGGAAATGGCACGGGCCGGCCGCCGTCCGACCATCGGACTGATTGCGGCCAACAACTTCGACGGCCCGATTCTGATTGAAGTGCCGCCCATCAACAAGAACTTCAACTACTGGTATGTGGGGGTGAATGTCACCTACAAGTTTGATGCCTTGTTCAAGAACAACAAGAAGGTGAAACAAGCCAAACTGGCCACGCTGAAGGCACAGGAAAACAAACGGCTGGCCGACGAACAGCTGTCGAACGGCATCAACGCGGCGTACATCAACCTGGAAGAGGCTTACACCCGGCTGGATACAAAGGAAAAGAACGTGCAGCTGGCCCACGAGAACTACGAGGTGATTCACAGCCGCTACCTCAACGGACTGTCGCTGGTGACCGACATGCTGGATGCCAGCAACATCCAACTGAGCAGCGAGCTGGAACTGGCCAACGCACAGATAGGCATCCTCTACCAGTATTTCATGCTGAAGAAGACCATCGGTACCTTGTAAATCAATTCCTTTTATAAAAAGAACATTCATTTTCAAACGCTTATACATCATGGCTAATATAAAAAGAAACAAACAGATTTCGAATATCATTCTTACCGTCATCATCCTCGCAGGAATTGTGTGGGTGTGCAGTCATTTCGTCCACCTGGGCAACGTGGAATATACCGACAATGCACAGGTGAAACAACACATCACTCCCATCAACACCCGCGTGCCGGGATTCATCAAGAAAATCTATTTCGAAGAATACCAGAAAGTCCACAAGGGAGACACCCTGCTGGTGATTGAGGACTCGGAATACCTGCTGCGTCTGGCACAGGCTGAAGCCAGCTACCAGAATGCATTGGTAGGAAAGGATGCCATGCACACCACCATCAGTACCACGCAAAGCAACATTCTGGTGACCGATGCGGGTATCCGCGAAGCAGCCGTCCGCCTGAAAAATGCCGAAGCCGACTACAAACGGTACGCGGAGATGATCAAGAAAAATGCCGTCACCGTCCAGCAGTACGACCGGGTGAAGACAGAATACGAAGCGGCCAAGGCCCGCTACGAGCAGATGACCCGCCAGAAGCAATCCACCTCCCTGGTGAAACACGAACAGACCCAGCGTCTGGAACAGAACGACGCAGCCATCAAAGTGGCGGCTGCCGAATTGAACCTGGCCAAGCTGAACTTGTCGTACACCGTCATCGTGGCCACTGCCGACGGAATGACCGGCCGCAAGAACATCCACGAAGGGCAGCTGGTACAGCCGGGACAGACCATGGTGACCCTGATTGACGAGACAGAAAAGTGGGTCATTGCCAACTACAAGGAAACGCAGACCTCCGTCATGCAGAACGGACAGAAAGTCGACATCCAGGTGGATGCCGTACCGGGCGTGAAATTCACGGGGGTGGTTTCTTCCATCTCGGATGCCACCGGCTCTTCCCTGTCCCTGATGCCACAGGACAATTCCGCCGGCAACTTCGTCAAGGTGGAACAGCGCATCCCCGTACGCATTGAATTTACGGCCGACAACAAGCCGGAAGACCTGGCACGCCTCCGTGCCGGAATGAATGTGGAATGTAAAGTGAGATACTGATATGGCCGGACCGAATATGCCTACCCGTGTCATGATGTTCCGCGACTTCGTGCCGGACAAGGTACGGGTGTCTCTTTGTCTTTTCTTTGCCGTGGCCTTCCAGTTCAGCGGCGGCATCTACCTGTCGTCCGTGTCGCAGATGGTCGGCTCACTGGCCCTGATGCAGGAGGATGTGATGATGGCCGGCTATGCCTCCTTTGTGGGCATGACGATTATCTTCCCCATCCTGTTCCGCCTGAAATTCCGGTTCACCACCCGCAGCATCCTGCTGTTCGTGTGTCCGGCCCTGATTGTGTGCAACCTGATTACGATGCATACCGAAAGCCTCCCGGTGCTGGTCATTGTCTGCTTCTTTGCGGGCATGCTGCGCATGTGGGGCACCTTCGAAGCCCTGTCGAACGTACAGCTGAGTCTGACACCGACCCGTAACTTCGCCGTGTTCTTCCCCGTGGTGTATATGATTGTACTGGGAAGCATCCAGCTTTCCGGCCTGCTCACCGTCTACCTGGGCTACTGGAGCAACTGGCACTCCATGCACTGGTTCATCATGGGACTGCTGTTCGTGCTGTGGGGACTCACGGCGGCCCTTACCCGCCACTTCCGGTTCATGAAGCCGCTGCCCCTGTTCGGCATCGACTGGCTGGGAGGCGCCTTATGGTCCATCTTCCTGCTGTCCGTCATCTTCGTGTTCGAATATGGCAAGTTCTACGACTGGTTCGATTCCATACAGATTCTCCTCGGTACCCTGATTGCCATCCTCTCGCTGGCCCTCAGCATCCACCGGATGATTGTCCGCCGGCATCCGTACATCGCCCTGGAAGCTTTCAAGTACCGTAACCTCACGTCCTTGCTCTTTCTGTTCCTGATGCTCTGCTTTTTTCTGGCGGCCCCGACCGTCCTGCAAAACATCTTCACACACGGCATCCTGCAATACGACGTGTTGAACGACGTTTCGCTGAACTGGTGGAACCTGGGAGGTACGGTGCTGGGATGCATCTTTGCCTACCAGTGGCACGTCCGCCTGCACGGAGGATACAAAGTGCCCGTCTTTCTGGGATTTGCCCTGATTGTGGGCTACCAGTGTTTCATGTACTTCCTCATCGACCCGAACATGAACATCGAATGGCTCTATGGCCCTACCCTGCTGCGCGGAGCCGGTTACATCATCCTGTACATCTCGCTCACAGTATATGTCACCGGTATCGTCCCCTTCCAGCATTTCTTCCAGGTGCTGTCCATCCTGGGCTTCATCCGTACCGGATTCGGTTCCGTACTGGGAGGTGCCATCTACAGCCGGGTGTGGCAATACATCCTCCCGGAAAACTTCCAGACCCTCTCCATCGAACTGGACGAGGTGAACACGGCCCTCAATATGCAAACCTTCCATAGCATCTATGGGGAGGCCATGAAACAGGCCACATTGGTCAGCCTGAAAGAAATGTATGGCTGGGTCTGCATCGTCGGGGTCTTGTTTCTGGCCCTCATTCTCTTCGAGAAATTCTTAAATCAAAATGTAGTGGGACGTTTGCCCCGCATCCGACGCATCAAGCACCTCATGAAACGTGAAAATGCTTAATTATCAACGACGATGTGAAGGATAAAAAAGAGACTACATTCCGGCTACCGGAAGCAGTCTCTTTTTCTACAGTCCTCCCTTCAAAATCTCTACTCACTGGAGAACCACAGTATCAAGTTTTCTCAAAGTCTCACTGAGCACGGCACACTGTAGGCCTTTCGCTTCGCCCGCATCTCCTTGGCCAACCCATCGGCCTGCGCCTCATCCATTGTTTTTTCAAGCAGCCGCTCCGCTTCCTTCACCAATGCCTCCAGCTCCTTGGCCTGAGGTTGCGACAACTCGAAATAATCGTCGTTACCATGGCAATACAGCAGCCTCAACCGGGCCAGCATGGTCTCTGCCTTCAAGGCAATCACTCCTTTGTACACCGGAACCGGCGTACTGGTATCCTGCGACAATTTCAATTTCGGGCTTACCGCGTCGATGTACGAAATCTTCTTCTCCTGCCGGAAATCCTTTCCGTCATAGTCCATCGAGCAGATAAAATAGTTGTCATTGAGATAGTCAATAAAATAAATCCGGTCGCGGGTATATTGCATCCGGTCCACATCTTCGATCACCGAGGGCATTTGCAACTGCCGGATGACCTGTGCCTGCTGCCCGCAGAAATCGCTTTTCAGGATTTGCTTTTTCCCGTCACGGGCCGTCTGGTAATACCAATATCCGTCGGCATAGCGGGCCCCGGTCTTGATGACTTCTCCCTTGGCATTGTACCGGCGAACCACGCATTTCTCCGAATCGAACTTGTTTCCAGAAGGTACATAGATGCGTTCCGGTAAATTCAGGTGCGGCTTTGGATGGTCAAATGCGGTATAAAACAAATTATCCGAGCAAAGGAAATATTTGTTGATGCTTTCCGTTCCGAACATCTTATAGGTACTGGCATCATCAAAGGTCGCGTCGGCATGATACCAGTTTCCCTCCAGATAGATGCGGTTCCACGCATGCCCGGAAGTGCCGGCAATGGCTCCCGTCACATAATCGGTCGGAATACCCAGTCCGTTCATCAACAACGCATACGACAGACTGTAACCTTGGCAGACCGCCTTGTGCGTCAGAAAAACGCCCAAAGCTGAAAAAGAAGCGTAGGCCAGATTGGGAAAATCTTCGTTGCGTTCTCCATATACCACCTCTTGGCAGACTTTCTGATACAGGGTATAGGCAATCTCCGCTGGGCTCATCCGATGGTCCAACAAGGCATAGAAACTTTCCATGCTTTCTTCCAGACGCGGATAAATGTCGGGCAGGGCGGTCGGCAAAACCGCATATTGCGGCAGAAAAGCCGCCAGATACTCAGGATGCTCCAAATCCACCCGGTAACCGATATTTCCACCGACTTTCAGGTGAAACAACAGGGGATGACTGCGCAAGAACGCATGATACACACTGTCTGCCTTGGCAGTGGGGATATGGAATTCCCCGACAGCAATTTCTTTCTCACCCCGCAAGACACCGTTGGTCAATGCGCGGAATACATCGCTCTCTTTCCCGGATTCCTCCATTGTTTCCTCCTGTTCATTGGAGGTGTCTTCCTCTTTTTCCGTTTCCGTATCGGATTCTTTTTTCTCCTGTGTCTCATCGACCGATTCTACAGGGGATTTTTCAGGCGGTGTCTCCACTTTTTCCTTCCGGCAACCCAAAAGGAACAGACCACATACCACCCACAGCCCCAAGGTCATGGGAAATAATTGCTTCATAAAAATAGCCGTATAGATTGCGTGATTTTTTTCACCTCCTATAACAATCCATACGGCTAAAATGTTTGGGAATCCGAAAAGTTTACCACTCTGCCACCGGCAGCATCAAGGGTTGTACGGTTTCCGTGACTCTTTCTGAAAGCTGAACCGGAAGACTCACCTTCACATCCCGGCTGTTCTGAGCCACCTGTATTTGGTACTGGCCACCCTCCACTTGCCAACGGCTGTCTTTTTCATTGAACGAAGCCAGTTCTTCCACCGGAATCTGGAACTGAAGTTCCTGGGTCTCACCCGGCTGGAGCAACAGCGTCTTCTGGAAGGCCTTCAGCTCTTTCTTCGGTTTGGACATATCCTTTCCGGGAGCCGATACATAAATCTGTACAACCTCTTTTCCGGCCACCTTGCCCGTGTTCCTGACTTTCAGCGACACTTTCACGCAATCGTCTTCTACCTGTGCCGACGCATCCGCATAATCGAAGGTGGTGTAGGACAGGCCAAATCCAAACGGATAGGCTACCGGTACATTTTTCGTATCATAATAACGGTATCCCACAAAGATGCCTTCTTCGTACGTAGTCACATCGAAATTCTTTCTATCACCGGAAGTACGGACATCCACAAAGTTTTGGAGCGCCTTGTTCATATCTTCTTCCGAAATGGCATCGAGGTCCGGGAAATTGTCCTTGGAAGGCACATCGGCATACTGCATCGGGAAGGTCATCGGCAGACGGCCTGAAGGATTGACCTTGCCTGAAAGAATATCGGCTACGGTGTTTCCGCCTTCCTGTCCGCCCATCCAGGCCAGCAGGATGGCATCGGGAGCTTCACGCCAGCTGGCGGTCTCAATCACACCACAGACATTCAGTATCACAATCACTTTCTTGTGCTGAGCATGGAATGCTTCGCATACCTGCTGAATCAGTTCCTTCTCCTCTGCCACCAGATTGAAATTGGAACGGATACTGCGGTCCAGGAATTCACCCGATGTCTTGCCGATGGTCACAATGGCCACCTGATTTTGTGAAGCGGCCTGCTCTAACTGTTTCTTGTCTATCTGCATCTCTTTGGCCCGCGGACGGTGTCCCCAGAATCCCTTCGACTTATCCAGCAGCTTTTTCTGTTCGGCCAGATAGGTTTCATACAAACCAGTCAAAGTTTTATCCAGTTTAAAGCCGCCTGCCTTCAACCCTTCGGACAAAGACACGGTGTAGCGGCTGTTCACATCTCCACTACCGGTACCTCCTGCAATGAAATCGTACGACGTGCAACCGAAAAGGGCGATGCGTTTGGCCGCCTTCTTATCCAGCGGAAGGGTCATATCTTTGTTCTCCAACAGAATCATACCTTCGGAAGCCGAAGCCCGCGTAATCTGGGCATGATGCGGCAAATCAGGGTCGTTCGTAGCCTGGTATCCCTGAAAGCGCGGTGTACGGAGGATGTATTCCAGGATATGACGGACGTTCCGGTTGATGAGGTCCTGCGACAACACCCCACTTCTCACCGCCTTGATGAGGTCTTCACACTGGCTTTTCTTTCCCGGCATCAGCAAGTCATTGCCGGCTTCCATCTGCCAGGTGGTGTGCTGTCCGCCAAACCAGTCGGTCATCACCATCCCGTCGAAGCCCCACTCGTGCCGTAAAATGTCGGTCAGCAAGTCGGCGCGCTCCGAAGCATACGTCCCGTTGATTTTGTTGTAAGAACTCATGATGGTCCACGGCTTTGCCTTCTTCACCGCAATTTCGAACGGCTTGAGATAGATTTCACGAAAAGTACGCGGAGACACCACCACATCGTTGCTGGTCCGGTTCGTTTCCTGGTTGTTCAGGGCAAAATGCTTCAACGAAGTGCCGACCCCGTTCGCCTGGACGCCTTCAATCATGGCCGCCGCCATCTCGCCTGCCAGCAAAGGGTCTTCGGAATAATATTCAAAGTTTCGTCCGTTCAGCGGGTTCCGGTGGATATTGGTGGCCGGACCCAGCAAGACATCCACGCCATAGCATTTCGCTTCATCCCCCATGGCCTCGCCTACCTGTTGCACCAGTTCGGTGTTCCACGTAGAAGCCAGCAAGGTTTCCACCGGGAAATGGGTACAGTAGAAAGTCTGGCTCGTATTGTCACGCGTCGGCGAAATACGTACCCCCGCAGGCCCGTCTGCCAACACCGTGGCCGGAATACCCAAGCGGGGAATCGCATTGGTCTCGCCCGCGGCACCCGGCACCAACTCACCTTGACTTCCAATGGTAGCTGTTTGGTCGCTGTTGAACTTTCCGGCACTGCCGACCAACAAACTGACTTTTTCTTCCAGGGTCATTGCCTGAATCACCTCCTCCAGCGGAGCCTTTCCCAGCTGGGGAGCTTCCTGTGCACCGATAGTTGCCGTAATCATGGCGGCAAATACCGTGCACGTAAACGCATGTCTGAGTTTCATAATACTAAATTTTTCTACAAAAGTAAATGTGCAACAGGCATTGCTCCCTGCTGCACACATAATCTATACGTAAAAAAGAATTCCCGGTAATTTTATTCTTCCGGATTCTCTTCCATCTTCCGTTTCACAAACTTGATTTTCAGGTTGGCTTCCTTCTGCTCTTTCTTGATTTCCTCCATTGCAGAAAGCACACGGGCCAGCTCGCTCAGTTCGGCCACGGCCTTCACATCGTCCGGACGCATCACCGTCTTGTAGTTGCGGTCGCCGATAAACTCCAACTGGATGTTTTTCTTGTCGCGGTTGGCCACCAAGAATGCGATGACGCCTCCGTCCTGCCCTAACTTGTAATCGGCCTTCTCTACCGGACGACCCAAATCGGTAGTCTCATAGCTGTCGACCGACTGCGGAGTTTCCGCAAACGTATCGTCCACACTCACCTTCACTGCCGTGTGATGGATGCTTCCCCCCGCACAATAGATGGAAGTGAGTGACATCTCGCCCTGCTCGCTCACCTGCGCACGCAGGAACGACCGGCCGATGTTCTTCTCGACCACCTGTGTGGGATAGAAATAATTGCCTACTTCCTGGTAGGCGGTATCTTTTTCCAACACGAACTTTCCTTTGATGGAGTCGAGGGCCGCCTGCTTCACCGTCATCATACTGTCCAGATAGCCCAAGGTCTTGGTCTGCTCGGCCAGGTCAATCTGCTGCATCAGCTTGATGCCGGCTTTCCGCACCTCAAAAGCCTTGGGATACAGGTTGCGGATGCTGTCAATCTGCAACTTAGCCAAACTATACTCGCCGGCAGCGTACGCCGTTTCCGCACGCTGGAACAATTCGCCGGCACGCTTTTCGTCACTCTGGCATCCACACAGTGCCACTGCCATGGGAAAGATCAATAATCCTATCTTTTTCATACGTTTATACATGATTCTATAGCGACAAAAATACAACTATTTTCCGGAACTCTTCCGCACATTTTTTCTTTTTTCACCGCATTTTCTATGTTTCCCGGTGCGGAAACGTAGGTTTTCCGGCGCAGAAACGTACGTTTCCCGACCGCGGAATGTAGGGTTCACGCAAGGAAAACCTAGAACCCGCCGAAAGGTTTTCCTCTCAACGTACGGACGTTTTTCTCAAGGCTTTCGCACGCGGCAGGAAAAGCCGGTGCAGAATTTCACAGGATTTTTTTGTACCTTTGCAGGCGAATTGAAAAAGATACATCGAATGGAATTAAAAGAACACTTCACCGACCGAATTTTCAAACTGATCTCGGAAACAGCCGATGAGCTGGGACTGGAATGTTATGTGGTGGGAGGATACGTGAGAGACATCTTCCTGCACCGGCCTTCCAAGGACATCGACGTAGTGGTAGTGGGAAGCGGAATTGAAATCGCACAGGCTTTCGGGAAGAAACTGGGGCGAGGTGCTCATATATCCGTATTCAAGAATTTTGGTACGGCACAAGTCAAATTCAAGGACACGGAAGTGGAGTTCGTGGGGGCACGAAAGGAATCGTACAGCCACGACAGCCGCAAACCCGTAGTGGAAGACGGTACGCTGGAAGACGACCAGAACCGGAGGGACTTTACCATCAATGCCATGGCGGTCTGCCTGAACAAGGACCGCTATGGAGAGCTGGTGGACCCGTTCGGGGGACTGGATGACCTGAAGGAACGGACCATCCGCACGCCGCTCGATCCGGACATCACCTTCAGCGACGACCCGCTGCGCATGATGCGCTGCATCCGTTTTGCCACGCAGCTGAATTTCTACATCGACGACGAGACCTTTGCGGCACTGGAACGCAACAAGGACCGCATCAAGATTATCTCCCGCGAACGCATCGCCGACGAACTGAACAAGATTCTCTTGTCGCCGGTTCCGTCGAAAGGGTTTATCGACCTGGACCGCTGCGGCCTGCTGGAACTGATTTTCCCGGAGCTGGTGGCTCTGCAAGGAGTGGAAGTACGCAACGGGCGCGGACACAAGGATAATTTCTACCACACCCTGGAAGTGGTGGACAACATCTCTAAAGTGACCAACGACCTGTGGCTACGCTGGGCGACCCTGCTCCACGACATCGGCAAACCGAGAACGAAACGCTGGGAACCCAAGGCGGGATGGACTTTCCACAACCATAACTTCATCGGGGAAAAGATGATTCCGGAAATCTTCCGCAAGATGAAGCTCCCGATGAACGAGAAAATGAAATACGTGCAGAAGCTCGTGGGACTGCACATGCGCCCCATCGTCATTGCCGACGAGGAAGTGACCGACTCGGCCGTACGCCGTCTGCTGTTTGAGGCCGGCGACGACATCGATGACCTGATGATGCTCTGTGAGGCCGACATCACCTCGAAGAACGAAGCCCGCAAGCAGCGCTTCCTGGACAATTTCAAGCTGGTGCGCCAGAAACTGAAGGATCTGGAAGAGAAAGACCGTATCCGGAACTTCCAGCCGCCGGTAGACGGGGCGGAAATCATGTACGTGTTCAACCTCCAGCCTTGCCGTGAAATCGGCAGCCTGAAAAGTTCCATCAAGGATGCCATCCTCGACGGAGTGATTCCGAACGAACATGATGCGGCCTTCGACTTTATGCTGAAAAAAGCGGAACAGATGGGCCTGACACCGGTCAACCTGCCCGAAAAGAAATAATCTACCCGTCTCTCACAACGCCCGCACGCTGGCTGCTGCCGGGGGTTGTGAGGGACTTTTTCTTCTCTTATTTCCTTCCTCTCTTAAGCTAAGGAATAATCCGGAAGTTTCCAATATTCAAAAACCTGTATAAATTACAGTTCACC
Source organism: uncultured Bacteroides sp. (assembly GCA_900551445.1). Classification (GTDB taxonomy): domain Bacteria; phylum Bacteroidota; class Bacteroidia; order Bacteroidales; family Bacteroidaceae; genus Phocaeicola. The sequence goes on from URWA01000006.1 coordinate 25,057, forward strand.
AAAATATGGCGTTACAATACGCTATAAGCCAAATCACCGATAAAAAAGTTTTCCAAATTTAGAAACCTTCCTAAATTCTCATTTTTTATTTTCCTCCCAAACGTCTATCTTTGTCTCACTTTTCCGAAGGTAACTTAACCGTTTCAAAAGGGAATGTCGTGCAAATCGGCAACAGTACCTGCTGCTGTGATTCTTGTGGAAACCGTGACACGCTCTGCAAGCCACTGTGAGCCCGCTCATGGGAAGGCGTCTACGGCGAGAGATCAGTCAGAAGACCTGCCCGGAAAAGCCTAAATTTATGTCTCACTCTTTAATTTACAGAAAAATGAATCTGACAGAAATCCGTATCATCAAGCGCGACGGAAAGCAGGAGAACTTTTCGGCCGCCAAAATCACCAATGCCATCGGCAAAGCGTTCAAGGCAACCGGCATCGACTTCCAGGAGGAAGAAATAGAAGCCATCACCCGGCAGGTGGTGTCGCATTTCACCCAGCAGACCATCGGGGTGGAAGACATCCAGGACCTCGTGGAAAACGAACTGATGAAGGTACAGCCGGAGGTGGCCAAGAAATACATCATCTACCGCCAGTGGCGCAACACCGAACGGGAGCGCAAGACCCACATCAAGCACATCATGGACGGCATCGTGGCCATCGACAAGAACGATGTAAACCTGAGCAATGCCAACATGTCGAGCCATACGCCGGCCGGACAGATGATGACGTTCGCTTCTGAAATCACCAAGGATTATACCTATAAATATTTGCTGCCCAAGCAGTATACCGAGGCACACCAGTTGGGCGACATCCACATTCACGACCTGGATTATTACCCCACTAAAACGACAACCTGTATCCAGTACGACCTGGACGACCTGTTCGAACGGGGTTTCCACACCAAAAACGGCAGCATCCGTACGCCGCAATCCATCCAAAGCTATGCCACACTGGCCACCATCATCTTCCAGACCAACCAAAACGAGCAGCATGGAGGACAGGCCATTCCGGCTTTCGACTTCTTCATGGCCAAAGGGGTACTGAAAAGTTTCCAGAAAATACTGACCACGCACCTCAGCCTGTTGTTCGACCTCAAAGGAATAGAAACCGACGAAAAAGAAATCCTTCAGGGCATACGCACACATTTCCACAGCATCGAAGCCGGAGAAGAAACACGTACTGCTTACCTCAGCTTTCTGGCCGACAAAGGACTCACGCTGACACAGGAGGAACTGGCTTACGTGTTGCGCAAGACACTGGCTCAGACTCGCAAAGACACGCACCAGGCCATGGAAGGCTTCATCCACAACCTGAACACCATGCATTCCCGCGGAGGAAACCAAGTGGTTTTCAGTTCCATCAATTACGGTACCGACACCTCGGCCGAGGGAAGAATGGTCATTCAGGAACTGCTGAAAGCCACTATCGAAGGCTTGGGCAACCACGGAGAAGTACCGGTGTTCCCGATTCAGATTTTCAAGGTCAAGGACGGGGTGACTTATTCCGAGGCCGACTACCAGCTGGCCATGCAGGACTTTGAAGCGGCCCTGGAAGGGAAGGTGACTTTCGAATGTCCGAACTTCGACCTCTTCCTGCAGGCTTGCCGCACCACAGCCAAGGCGTTGTTCCCGAACTTCATGTTTCTAGACACTCCTTTCAACATGCACGAGAAATGGCGGGCCGACGACCCGAAACGCTACCGCTACGAGCTGGCGACCATGGGATGCCGTACCCGTGTGTTTGAGAACCTGCACGGAGAAAAGACCTCACTGGGACGAGGCAATCTCTCTTTCACGACCATGAACCTGCCGCGACTGGCCATCGAAGCGCATCGCAAAGCGGAGGCCCTTGTGGATGAGACTCCGGAAAACCGTCTGGAAAAGGCCCGGGAATTCTTCCTCCAGTCGGTGCACTCCATGGCGGAATTCATTGCCGAGCAATTGTACACCCGCTACCAATACCAACGTACGGCCCTCGCCCGGCAGTTCCCGTTCATGATGGGCAACAACGTATGGAAAGGCGGAGCACAGCGTCATCCGAACGAAGAGGTAGGCGACGTGCTGAACCAGGGTACCTTGGGAATCGGCTTCATCGGAGGACACAACGCCATGGTGGCGCTCTACGGACAGGGACACGGACATAATCCGAAAGCCTGGGAAACGCTCTATGCGGCCGTGGAAGAAATGAACAAAGTGGCAGAGGCTTATAAGCAGAAATACGGTTTGAACTATTCCGTGCTGGCTACCCCGGCAGAAGGGCTTTCCGGCCGTTTCACTCGGATGGACAAACGGAAATACGGTATCATCGAAGGAGTGAACGACCGCGACTACTATGTCAATTCGTTCCATGTGGACGTAAAAGAGCCGATTACGATTGTGGAGAAGATCAAGCGGGAAGCTCCTTTCCATGCCTTGACCAGAGGCGGGCACATCACCTACGTGGAACTGGACGGAGAGGCACAGAAGAACGTGAAGGCCATCGCCAAGATTGTCAAGGTGATGCACGACGAACAGATTGGCTACGGCTCCATCAACCATCCGGTAGACACCTGCCACGACTGCGGTTACAAGGGCGTCATCTACAGCCGCTGCCCGGTGTGCAACGGGGAAAACATCCTGCGCATGCGCCGAATCACCGGTTATCTGACAGGCGACCTCAACAGTTGGAACTCGGCCAAGCGGGCGGAAGAGCGTGACCGTGTAAAGCATGCATAACCCTTTTTACGAGTAATGTTACATTATTTATATACGTATCCAGAAACCATTGTCGACGGGGAAGGCATCCGGTACTCCATCTACCTGGCCGGGTGCAGCCACCGTTGCAAGGGTTGCCACAACCCGGAATCCTGGAACCCCCGGGCCGGGAAACCGCTCACACCGGAGGTGCTGGAGCAGATGATTCAGGAAATCAATGCCAATCCGTTGCTCGACGGAGTGACTTTCTCGGGAGGCGACCCCTTTTATAACCCGAAAGAGTTTCTTCCGGTTCTGAAAGCCATCAGCCAGCGCACGGGAATGCACATCTGGTGTTATACAGGCTACACCTACGAACAGCTCCTTCAGGACCCGGAACGCAAAGAACTCCTTTCCTACATCCATGTGCTGGTGGACGGCCCTTTCATTGAGTCGCTCTATTCCCCCTTTCTCGACTTTTGTGGAAGCAGCAACCAGCGGATTCTTAAACTGAAATAGGGCCTACGCCCTCTTTTTGACAAATGTCGCACTTTTAGTTACGAATTTATGAACTAAAAGTGCGACATTCATTTTATCACTTTCTCCCAGTTTTCCATCCGTTACCGCGCACAAAAATCACCGTTCCCGCACACGGTATTCCGTTTTCGCACACAAAGCCCCAAATAGGCCATTTCTTGATTTATATCATGAAAACAACTATTTAATTAAAAAATAAGATACTACTTCTTGCAGTCAATGAAAAAAGATTTACCTTTGCAGTGTGGTTGTGAAACCAAGAGGTAAAAAGAAAAAGAAATTATATAAGGTATTAGAGAAACGAAAGGTAAAAAGCAATTTATTTAAGGTATTAGCTAGACTATTAAGGTATTAGATTATTTTTAAGTACAGGTATTAGATTTTAAAGGTAAAAGTTTTCAGGAATTAGGTTTGAGAAGGTATTGGAATATCTTCTGGTAAAAAGAAAAGGTAGAAAGGATAACAAAGACACAAAAATTAAGAAGATGAAAAGAACCCTTAAATGGGGGTTCTTTAGGAAGGCAGCGGAGGTTCTGATGAGCTCTCGCTTTTTTTGTATCCATACGTCAGCTATCGGAAAGATACAAATTCACTTTCCTCCCTCACAAAACAATGACAATGCTTCTCACTACATCCTAAATTTTTACAGCTCAACGTAAGAACTTGAGGGATTCGTTGAATAAACATAAATTTTAGCAAGCCTGAACAAAAAGAAAGCCTTATTCTTTACTTCATTCACAAAATATAGAGGTATCCGCAAAAAACAGCGGAACGACTGTAAAAGCCATCCCGCTGTATAAAGTTATCTCACATGATGAGGAGTTATCGCTGCGGAATATCGACCGAATCCTCCTGCTTTCCTTTCAGATATTTCGAGAAGAAATCCACCATGCGCCAGTAGAAATATTCATCCATGTCGCCGAAACCATGACGCTGTCCCGGCAGAATCAGCATGTCGAAACGTTTGTTGGCCCGAATCAGGGCATTGACCACCCGAATGGTGTTTCCCGGATGTACGTTGTTGTCGATGTCTCCGTGTACCAGCATCAGGTGGCCCTTCAACTGTTTCACGATTTCCGGATTGGTGGCAATCTTATAGGCAAACGTCGTATCTCCCTTCTCGGAGACTTCTTCCTTCACGCCATGATGGGTCTCACTCCACCAACGGTTGTAGATACGGTTGTCATGATTACCCGCACATGATACGGCAGCCTTGTAGAAATCCGGATACTGGCAAATAGCCGCAGTCGACATGAATCCGCCTCCGGAATGTCCGTGGATACCTACCCGCGTGATATCGATGAAAGGATAACGCGCTGCCAGCTGCTCCACAGCTGCCTTATGGTCGGCCAACGGATAATCACGCATATTGCCGTAACCGTAGTTGTGATACCACTTGGAACGACTGGGGTGACCGCCACGCTGTCCGACGGTAATCACGATAAATCCAGCCTGTGCCAGGCGGTCGGTACGCACACTCATCCGACGGAACGGATAATCCACGGCTTCTACCTGCGGACCCGGATAGACATAGTCAATAATCGGATAAACCTTGGTAGAATCGAAATCAAACGGCTTGTACATTATGCCGTACAAATCGGTCACTCCGTCGGCTGCCTTTACCTTAAACGGTTCCGGGAACTGGTAACCGGCTGCTTTCAAGGAAGAAAAATCGCTTTCCTGTATCGTCATCACCTTGTTGCCGTTACGGTCCAACAAATCTGCACAAGGGATGGTATTGGCCCGTGAATAATTGTCCACGAAGAAACGGGCCTCATCGTCCATCTCTACATCGTGGAAGAACTCCCCGTGTGTCAGCTGTTTCAATCCGCTGCCGTTTACATTGACCTTATAGAAATGTTCGTAATACGGATTCTCACCTTTCTCACGTCCGTTGGCTACAAAATACACGGTACGGGTAGCCTCGTCCACCTTCACCACGCGTTCCACGTGCCAAGGGCCTTCCGTGATGCGGTTCTTCAGGTTTCCTTTGTCATCGTATAAATAGAGGTGTGCCCAACCGTCGCGTTCACTCCATTGGATAAACTCTTTACCTCCGTTCAGCACATGAATGGGACGGGTTTCCTGATAAGTATTCATCCGTTCCTTGACCACCGGCACAATGGAATCTTCTCCCAAAGTATAGGTACATACATCAATACGGTGCAAATCACGGCTGCTGCGGGTCAGGAAGAAACGCTGGTTATCGCCCTGCCAGATACGCGGTATCAGTTCCTTATCGCGCTGTTTCTGCTCCAGCGGCTTTCCTTCCAAATCAATCGACTGGTTTTTCCAGGCTGCCGTACGGATTTCTTTCCGCGTACCCGCCTGCACATCGAACAAATACAGATGATATTCCGGCATACCGGTCTCTCCCGGCATTTCATACTTATAGGTCTCCAGGGTAGGACGCGGTTCCGCAATGGAATTAATCACCCACAAAGGTTTCACATTCCGCTGGTCCGCAATAATGGTGGCAAAGTACTTGGAGTCGGGCGACCAGTATCCCCATGCACCCCGGCGTTTGCCATTACACAAAGTGTCTGTGTTCAGTGTGCTGTAAGGAATACCATACCCGAAATCCGGCGTTCCGTCACTTGTCAGGCGCACCTCCACAATGGTACTGTCCTTCTCGTTCTTGCGGGCCTTCTGGTAATCGGCAATGCTCATGTAATACAAGTTACAGTCCTTGGCATAAATCACCCGCTGTCCGTCCGGCGATACGGAAGCCCAATTCACTTCCTCCGGTTCTTTTTTCTTGTCCTTCAGGTGCGTCAGCTTCTGAGTAGGATAGTCGTACGAGAAATAGAACGTAGAGTCAGCTTTTGACACCACCTTGAACGTAAAAGTACGTCCGTCTTCCCCCGCCTTCAAATCAGCAATGGGCAACTGATGTGCCTCGAAGGGATCCTGCACAATTTCCGTCAACTGCGAAGCCAGGCGGTCCCGGTCGAACAACAAGTCCTTGCGCTTGGCAGTGGGATTGACCACATACCAGAACTTTCCTTCGCTGGTCTTATACTCAAACCAGAAATTCGTTCCCTGCTGGAACCAGTGCGGGTCGACCATAGTCGAAAACAACATCTTGTCGAGTTTACTCTTGGTAAACTTTTCCGCCTGGAGATAACCGGGCAGACGCTCTTCCGCCTCCCCACCCGAAATTGCCGTCAGGCAAAAGCCGCCACACAAGATAGCGGCCAATAGGATTTTCTTCCTCATTCCTTTTATTCTATTAGATGGATTACACAAAAAAGACACAAAGAACAGAGAAACCTTTCTCCGTGCCCTTGTGTCTTTATTTCATTTGATACTTTCGCTAAAACAAGAACCTCAACACATCGTTGAAGTTGGCCCAGATGAGCAAGCCGAACAGCAGGAACATTCCCACCATCTGTGCATATTCCAGGAATTTGTCACTCGGCTTCCGGCGAGCGATAATCTCGTACAGCAAGAACAAGACATGGCCACCGTCGAGTGCCGGTATCGGCAGAATGTTCATAAAGGCCAGGATGATGGACAAGAAAGCCGTCATTTCCCAGAAACGCTGCCAATCCCATACCTTCGGGAAGATACTTCCAATGGTAGCGAAACCTCCCACACTCTTGGCTCCTTCTTTCGTGAACACATATTTCATGTCGTTCACATAGCCTTTCAAGGTATTGACTCCTAAAGATACTCCAGCCGGGAAGGATTCAAAGAACCCGTAGGTCAGTGTGCGCTGCTTGTAGTTCACCAGACCTCCCATGGCCGCTACCTTAAACTGGTCGTCCGTCATGACCTTGACCGTATCCCGTACCCCTGCACGCGAATACACCAGCGTGAACTCACCCGAGGTCTTCTTATTCAGTTCGGCCTTGGCCTTCAAATCCGCCATATTGTCCAGAAACTCGTTCCAGGAAGTCATCGGTTTCCCGTCGAATGCCAGCAAGGAGTCTCCTTTCTGGACACCTGCTTTGGCGAAACCTCCCCCCGGCAATACTGAATCGACCACATTCGGATAGAACACATCCACGAACATCGGGTCTTCCTTCGCCACGTCCAGCAAGCTCAGCTCCGGCAACAAGATCTTCTTTTCCTGTCCCTTCCGCAACACAGTAACCTCACGGGCCTCCACAATGCTGCGAATCATGTCCATATTGAAACGGGTCAGTTCCTTGCCGTCGGCACTCTTCAAGATATCTCCGTCGCGGAACCCGATTTCCTGCGCATGCTCGTTGAACTTCATTCCCAGAGTCATGTCACTCAACGCCGTATAACGGTCGCCCCAGGTGAAGAGAATCATGGAATAGATGAACAAGGCCAGCAGAAAGTTCATCAAGACCCCTCCAATCATGACCAGCAGACGCTGCCAGGCCGGTTTGGAACGGAACTCCCACGGCTGGGCCGGCTGTTTCATCTGTTCGGTATCCATCGACTCGTCAATCATTCCCGAAATCTTGCAATATCCGCCTAGCGGCAACCATCCCACCCCGTATTCCGTATCACTGTTCTTCGGCTTGTATTTGAACAGCGAGAACCAAGGGTCAAAGAATATATAAAACTTCTCCACCCGAATCTTGAACAGGCGGGCGAAGAAAAAATGTCCCCCCTCGTGAATAATCACCAGCAACGACAAGCTGAGAATCAACTGAAGGGCACGAATCAAAAATGTTTCCATTTCTACTTAACTTCTTACTTAATTTATCTGATTACACTTCTTATTTCATTCCGTTAATCACCAGTTCCGCGGCAATGCGACGGGTTTCGGCATCAGTAGCCACATAATCGCCGTAAGTAGGCGTCTGGATGAAAGGTACGCGGCTCATTGCCTTTTCAATCACGTCGCTCATTCCCAAGAACGAAATCTGGTCTTTCAGGAAAGCAGCCACCACCACCTCATTGGCCGCATTCACGATGCAAGGCATGTTTCCTCCCTGATGCAAAGCCTCGTAAGCCAGTGCCAGGTTGCGGAAACGCTGCGTGTCCGGCTTTTCGAAAGTCAACGTATTGTATTTGGCGAAATCCAGCCGCTCGCCCGAAAGATGCTCCCGCTTCGGATACGAGAACGCATACTGGATGGGCAGACGCATGTCGGGTACACCCAGCTGGGCTTTCACCGCCCCGTCTTCAAATTCCACCATGGAATGAATCACCGACTGCGGATGCACCACCACTTCAATCTGCGCAGGAGTCACCCCAAACAGCCATTTGGCCTCAATCACCTCAAACCCCTTGTTCATCATGGAAGCGGAGTCTATCGTGATTTTCGCCCCCATCGACCAGTTGGGATGTTTCAGGGCCTGTTCCTTGGTCACTGTCTGCAACTGCTCCATGGTAAACGTGCGGAACGGACCACCCGAAGCCGTCAGAATCACCTTATGCACGGGATTGTTTATTTCCAAACACTGGAAAATGGCCGAATGTTCAGAATCTACCGGCAAAATCGGTGTCTTATACTGCTGGGCCAGTCCGGTAATCAGTTCCCCCGCCACCACCAGCGTTTCCTTATTGGCTAAAGCGATGACCTTACCCGCCTTGATGGCATTGATGGTCGGTTTCAGCCCCGCATATCCCACCATGGCTGTCAATACGATGTCGATAGGCTGCGACTCGACCACCTGACACAACGCCTCGGCTCCAGCATACACCTTCACCGGCTCGTCGGCCAGCGCTTCCTTCAACGCCGCATACTTGTCCTCATTCGCAATCACCACCACTTCCGGATGGAACTTGCGTGCCTGTTCAGCCAGCAATTCCACCTTGTTGTTGGCCGTAAGCGCATACACCTCATACAAATCCGGATGCTCCCCAATGACCTGAAGAGCCTGCGTACCGATGGATCCGGTAGAACCTAATATGGCAATCTGTTTTTTCATAACTTTAAAATACAACATATTTCGCCGGATCGATTGGAGTCCCCTCGTGCCACAGCTCAAAATGCACGTATGACACGTGTTTGCCCTCGTCTTCCGTTCCGGCCAATGCGATAACTTCTCCTCCTTTTACGCGGTCGCCTTCCTTCTTTCTGGGAGTGCCGCAATGCTTATAAATGGAAATAAAATTCTGTTCATGCTGAATCTGAATCAGGAACCCCTTGTCGGCCGTCTGCTCTACCATCATCACCTTGCCATCCATGACAGCCACGATACTCTCGTCCATGGCAGCCGCCATATCCACCCCGTAATGCTGACGAGACGGAGCAAAATCCTTCATCACGATGCCCTTGGTGGGACGGAAAAACAACAAATCGGGCAACTTGTGGTCTTCTTCGGCAGCCGATTCAGCCTTCTGCCGTGCTTCGTATTTCCGGCGGAAATCATCTTCCTCCTTTGAACGGTTCATCAATTCATTCGTGCGGATGGTGGTCAGCGAATCGATAGACTGTACCGTATCCACACTGACCTTCCCACTGAAAATATCCTGAATGTTCATGATGTACCGGTTCTGACGGTCGAGCGCCTCTGCCAGCGAATCCGCTTTCAAGGCATTGGTCACCACCTGCGAACGAACCTCACTGTTCATATACCCCGGCAAGTAGTTCCGCAGGGGCGTAAAAACCAAGATGATGGCAGCCAAAAGAAAGATTACCGTACATGCAGCCAGCAGCACGGAAAAGCCGTTCAGCTTCGACACATGAATGCCGACCACCTCCTCCAAGGTGTTTTCGTTGATTACCGTCAGCTTGTATTTAAACTTGATGTTCTTCCAAAATGCCTTACGACCTTTCTTTCTCATACTCTCACTACGTTAGTTAGTCCAACAATCCGTCGGGAATATCCACGGTCATCACCTTCTGTGCCCTGTCTATATCCAGAATAAATTCCTCATGGGCCGGAAGCAGCAGCTCCTCTCCTTCCTTCTCAATGACGAACAGCACGTTCATCGTCGTATCGTCCACATCCACCACTTCGCCCAGGTCGCCGTGATGCACATCGTGCACCTTGAACCCGACGAAGAAGTTCCACGACGTGATTTCCTCCTGCTCGTCCATGTACTTCACCGGGAAATACACTTCCACATTCGTAAAGCTACGGGCCTTTTCCGCCGTATCCACGCCCTCAAATTTCACCAAGGCCACGTTGTCGGAGCGGAAACGATACTCCTCGATGAAGAACGGGACCAGAATCCCATCCAGCAACAGAATCAGATACTCACAATCCACCCGGTCAAAGATATCGTCGGTAAACGTGAACGCGACTTCCCCTTTCACCCCATGCGGCTTGTTGATGATTCCTATCTTAAAAACTTCCTCTTTTCTGATCATACCTTATTCTATACGGGTGATACGTGCTCCCAGCGCACTCAGACGCTGTTCGATATGCTGGTATCCCCGGTCAATCTGCTCAATGTTATGAATGTGGCTGATGCCCTTCGCACCCAGTGCGGCTATCAGCAAGGCAATACCGGCACGGATATCCGGAGAAGTCATGTTGCCTCCCCGCAGGCAGAAATTGCGGTCGTGTCCGATGACTACGGCCCGGTGCGGGTCGCACAAGATAATCTGCGCCCCCATGTCAATCAGCTTGTCCACGAAGAACAGACGGCTTTCAAACATCTTCTGATGAATCAGCACACTTCCCTTTGCCTGGGTAGCCACCACCAGCATCACGCTCAGCAAGTCGGGAGTCAGTCCCGGCCATGGTGCATCGGCAATCGTCATGATAGAGCCGTCCAGGAACGAATCAATCTGGTAGTGCTCCTGTGCCGGCACATAAATGTCATCACCCCGCTGCTCCAACTGGATACCCAGCCGGCGGAAGCTGTCGGGTATGATTCCCAAGTTCTCATACGACACATTCTTGATGGTGATTTCACTGGCCGTCATGGCCGCCATGCCGATGAAACTTCCCACCTCAATCATATCCGGCAATACCGTGTGCGTGCAACCTTTCAGGCTCTTCACTCCCTCGATGGTCAGCAAGTTGGAAGCGATGCCCGAAATCTTGGCACCCATCCGGTTCAGCATCCGGCACAGCTGCTGCACATACGGCTCACAGGCCGCATTGTAAATCGTCGTGACCCCCTCGGCCAGTACCGCCGCCATGATAATGTTGGCCGTACCCGTCACGGAAGCCTCATCCAGCAACATATACGTACCTTTCAGCTTGTCGGCCGTAATGCAAAACCGACCCTTTGCCGCATCGTAATCGAACGAAGCACCCAGTTTCTGAATACCCAGGAAATGCGTGTCCAACCGGCGGCGTCCAATCTTGTCGCCTCCCGGCTTCGAAATCATCGCCTTTCCGAAACGGGCAATCAGCGGTCCCACCAGCATGACGGAGCCACGCAACTTGGAACAGCGGCCCAGGAATTCATCACTTTCCAGGTAAGCCAGGTTCACACTGTCGGCCTGGAAAGAAAACGTGTCACTTCCCGTCTTGGCCACCTTCACGCCCATGTCGCGGAGCAGCTGAATCAGGTTGTTGACATCCAGAATGTTCGGGATGTTTCCGATGGTCACTTCTTCGTCGGTCAGCAAGGTAGCGCAAAGCACCTGCAGCACCTCGTTCTTAGCACCCTGAGGCACAATCTCCCCCTGCAGCTTGTGTCCTCCTTCGATTACAAATGAAGCCATAGTATCCGGTTTTTAGTTAGTATTTCTTTTTCTGCTGGTTGTTGTTCATCTGCCGGCGGCGCGGACCGATGGAACGCTGTTCTACCAGATGGTATTCCTCGGCCGACAATTTGATGCGTCCACCCGACAATTCACACAAATCATCCAGAATCTTCTGGTCTTCCACCCCATCCTTGTTGAAGTTGATGTAGTCTTTCTTCATGTGGTTGGCGATGTATTTAATCAACTGGTCCTTCTCTTCACCCTCAGGATAATCCACCGCAATCTTGATCAGGTCCTGAATGAACCGTCCATAGTGACGGTAACGGATGACATTCGGCGAATAAGGAATCCGGTCCGGCTTCACTTCCAGACTTTCCTTCTTCACGATATCCACCGGATAGTCAATATCCAGTTTAAAGTCGGACATGATGGCCAGATGGTCCCACAGCTTATGGCGGAAGTCTTCCACGTCACGCAGTTGGGGAAACATCCCTCCCATAATATTCACAATCGTATTGGCACACCGCTGACGCTCTTCACGGTCTTCGATGGTCAATGCATAATCCACCATGTTCTGCACGCTTCTTCCATATTCCGGAAGCGGTAATTTTCGTTGCTGGGTATTATACTCCATATAAAATCTATTATTCAATCATTCAAATTCTTCTTCCACCGGTATCCGTGGCCCGGAAACTCCTTCTTACAACAGTTTTTTCGGTTTGGAAGCCACAAATTCCTTCAGATAGAAAGGCTCGAAATAAGCCACATCCTTGAAATCCTGTGTGGCCATCGCCTTTTCGGCCAACGGGAACATCCACTTGGCCAGCGGATGCACATCGTCCAGAAAATGCGCATTGGGATGCGTCAGCTTCTCCTTGCATTTGGCCGCCCCGTTGCCAAAGAAATACACCGGATGCTTCTCCAGGAATTCGGCATACGAGTTTTCGTCCACCACATCCGCGCCGATGGCACGCTGCACTTTCAACGCACGGTTGTACACCGCCGCATACACTTCCATCCGGCGGGCGTCAATCATCGGACAAAGCAGGGCATCTTCCGGCAGGTCGTGGGCCAGCAGCACCGGCACACACATCACCTCCAGCGTAGGAAGCCCGATCAGCGGAATATTCCGTCCGTAGCAGATTCCCTTCGCCATGGAAACCCCGATACGCAGTCCCGTATAAGAACCCGGGCCACAGCTCACTGCTACCGCATCCACCGGAATGGCATGGCTGTCGGCAAACGACAAAGCTTCATCTACAAATACCCCCAGCACAGTCGCATGTGAAGGGCCGTTAAAATCTTCTTTCGAGAAAATGGAAGCCCCGTCCTGGCTCACTGCCACCGAGCAAACTTCCGTCGACGTTTCAATATGTAAAATGCACGACATAATTAATTCAATACAGTTATATATTAGTCTGCAAATATACACTTTTCTTCTCACTCTCTCACGAAAAAAGAAGCAGAAAGTGACAAAGCCTTTCCGAAAGGCCTACCGACCCGCGCCAATTCCGACCTTCCGGTCCGTAAAACCGGAAACTTCCGCAAACATTCTTCCAAATGTCCCGAAACATTCTCTGTTCCACGATGCGGGATTTGTATCCCACACTGTGAAATATGTATCCCACACTGTGGTTTTTGTATCCCACAGTGTGGGACAGAGAAAATGCAGGTATTCTTGAAAAAACAGACAAGGGGAAACAACCTTTTCCACGGGAACATCAGGCTTCATCTGCCCGTCGCAGAGCGATTTCACATACGTTTTTTACACAGCCATTTACGCTTTATGCAGATTTTTCCTACCTTTGCATCCAAATGATTAAAAAACAAAAGGAGTTATGATACAGTCAATGACCGGATACGGCAAAGCAACCACCGCCTTCGGAGACAAAAAAATCAACGTAGAAATCAAATCGTTGAACAGCAAAGCAATGGACTTGTCCACACGCATCGCTCCATTGTATCGTGAAAAAGAAATGGAAATCCGCAACCTGATTGCCCAGACCTTGGAACGCGGAAAGGTGGATTTCTGTATATGGGTGGAAAAAGACGCCGCCGAATCGGCCACTCCCATCAATACCGCTCTCGTAGAAAACTATTACAACCAGATAAAAACCATTTCTGAAACCTGCCACATTCCGTTGCCGGAAGACTGGTTCGCTACCCTGCTGCGCATGCCCGACGTACTGACACGCGTAGACGTGCAGGAACTGTCGGAAGAGGAATGGGCCGTGGCCAAACAGACCATCGAAGAGGCCTTGCAGCACCTGGTGGATTTCCGCAAACAGGAAGGTGCCGCCCTTGAAAAGAAGTTCACGGAAAAGCTGGACAACATCGAACGGCTGCTGAAGTCCATCGAACCGTACGAAAAGGAACGTGTAACCAAAATCCGGGAACGCATCACCGACGCGCTGGAAAAGACCCTGAGCATTGACTACGACAAGAACCGTCTGGAACAGGAACTGATTTACTACATCGAGAAACTGGACATCAATGAAGAAAAACAGCGTCTGGCCAACCACCTGAAATATTTCCGCGAAACCATGGCAGGCGGACACGGACAGGGCAAAAAGCTGGGCTTCATCGCACAGGAAATGGGCCGCGAAATCAACACCACCGGCAGCAAGTCGAACCATGCCGAGATGCAGAACCTCGTGGTGCAGATGAAAGACGAACTGGAACAAATCAAGGAACAAGTATTGAACGTAATGTAAAAAAATATGGCAGGAAAACTTATCATCTTTTCAGCCCCCTCCGGCTCCGGCAAGTCCACCATCATCAATTACTTGCTGACACAGAACCTGAACCTGGCATTTTCCATCTCGGCCACCAGCCGTGCCCCGCGCGGCACAGAGCAGAACGGCGTGGAATACTTCTTCCTCACCCCGGAAGAATTCAAGCAGCGCATTGCCAACAATGAGTTTCTGGAATACGAGGAAGTGTACAAGGACCGTTTCTACGGCACCCTGAAGGCACAGGTGGAAAAACAGCTCGCCGCCGGACAGAACGTGATTTTCGACGTCGACGTGGTGGGCGGATGCAACATCAAGAAATTCTATGGCGACCGGGCCTTGTCGGTCTTCATCCAGCCGCCTTCTATCGAGGAACTCCGCAAACGACTGACAGGTCGGGGTACGGATGCGCCCGAAGTCATCGAAAGCCGTCTGGCAAAAGCCTCCTTCGAACTGGGCTATGCCGATAAGTTCGACGTGGTGATTGTCAACGACGACCTGGAAAAGGCCAAAGCGGAAGCCTTGCAGACCATCCGCCATTTTCTCCAACACTAAATCCGTCCGACTATGCCGAAAAACCCTAAAAAAGTTCTGCGCTGGATGACGCTGCTCTGCATCGTCATCGGACTGGCTGCCATTGCCGTAGGCGTAGTGGCCGTAGCCAAAGAAGAATACATCATTGCCGTCGCCATGTTGCTGGTGGCTATATGGCAGATTCTCAACTATATCCAATGGAAGAAAAGTCTCAGATAAAGACCGGACTTTTCGGAGGCTCCTTCAACCCGATTCACATAGGACACCTGGCACTGGCCAATTACCTGTGTGAATACGGAGGACTGGAGGAAGTATGGTTTCTGGTCACTCCTCAAAATCCGTTCAAGCAGAACGAGACGCTGCTCGACGATGCGCTCCGTCTGGAGATGGTAAAGGCTGCCGTAGCCGGATACCCCCGTTTCCGGGCTTCCGATTTTGAATTCCAGCTTCCACGCCCTTCATACACCATCCATACCCTCGACAAACTGGCCGAATGTTATCCCGACCGGGAATTCCATCTGATTATCGGCGCCGACAACTGGCAGGCTTTCGACCGCTGGCGGTCGCCCGAGGAAATCATCCGCCGTCACCACATTCTGGTCTATCCGCGCCGGGGCTATCCCTTAGAGGATGCCACTCCTCTTCCCCCTCATGTCCGGGTGGTACAGACTCCCCTCCTCGAAATCAGTTCGACCTTTATCCGTCAGGGTATCCGCGAAGGCAAAGACCTGCGCTATTTCCTGCATCCGGAAGTGTTCAGAATCATTCAGGAAAAAGGGCTCTACCGCTAATCATTTCTTCCGGTGCAACACCAACAGCACCACCTCGCTCGGGGTGAAGAGACGCACATCCTTGCGCGACGTACCCAGCCCGTTGGTAATAATCACTGGAATCCCCGCACTATTGTGTTTCAATCCCGTCAGGAAACGGTTGCCGTATTTGGAGAAATGTGCCGGCGTCCACCGACGGAACAAACTGACCTGCCCTCCGTGCGTATGTCCCGCCAAGGCCAGGTCGGTGTGCGACACATCCACATCTTCCACGTAATCGGGGGTATGCACCAGCATCAACACAAAATCTTCTTCCCGCAAGGCCAAGGTAGGCGACACCCCGTTCTGCTTCAAATCGAACGGATTACGGATACCGCACAGCAAAATATATTCCTTTCCCCGCCACAGGGTATCCACCTGGTGCTCCAACAAACGCACGCCTGTCTCCTGCATGGCCTTCCGTGCCAGCGAATCGGCCTCTCCGCGTTCGTGGTTGCCCATCACGGCATACGTGCCACAGGGAGTCTCCACGGTCTTCAAGGCCTGGAAAAGTTGTGTCACATCTCCCCCGTTACGTCCCCGATAGTCGCCGCCCAACAGCAGCACATCCGCATCCAGCGAACGGAGGGCCCGGCACATACCTGGCAGCCGACGGGCAGTAAACCGGCTCTCGTAATGAAAGTCGGAAGCAAAGGCCACCCGGAAACCGTCGAAGGAATCGGGCAACTGGGCACTGTAGAAATCATACCGTTTCACACGTCCCACTCCCTTATACTTGGAAAAGGACGCCGTGGCACAAGAGGAAAGCAGGAAGCTCATCAGCAGCAAGCTACCTGCCAGCAAATTCAGTCGTTTCATCATTTTGAACTACATATAACTATCCGGTCGTGACAAAGGTCGTAAAAAAATGCCTAACTTTGCCGGACGAAAAACTAAAAATCCAGATTTCATGACATACGTCAAAACCAATTCTATAAAAGCATGGCTGCTGGCTGCCCGTCCGAAGACCTTGACCGGAGCCGCCATCCCCGTCATGCTGGGCTGTGCCCTGGCCTTTATTTACGGCCACTTCCAGCTGGTACCGGCCCTGCTGTGCTTTCTGTTTGCTTTTCTGATGCAGATTGACGCCAACTTCATCAACGACCTGTTCGACTTTCTGAAAGGCAGCGACCGCGAAGACCGTCTCGGCCCGGAACGTGCCTGCGCCCAAGGATGGATTCGTCCGCAGGCCATGAAGGCCGGCATTGTCTGTACTACCCTGCTGGCAGGAATTACCGGACTTTGCCTGCTTTACTACGGGGGACTGGAAATGATTCCGGTCGGCATTGCCTGCATGATTTTCGCCTTCCTCTATACTGCCGGCCCTTATCCGCTGGCTTACCATGGATGGGGCGACCTGATGGTACTTGTTTTCTTTGGCTTCATCCCCGTGGGATGCACTTATTATGTCATGGCACACGACTGGAACACGGCTGTCACCCTCACCTCACTGGCTTGCGGACTGGTCATTGACACCCTGCTGATGATCAACAATTTCCGCGACCGGGAACAGGATGCGGTGAGCGGGAAGAAAACACTGGTGGTGCGCCTGGGTGCCAAAGCCGGACTGATTCTGTATTTCCTGCTGGGACTGGCGGCCTGCTGGTGCTGCTTCTATTTCCTGAGCTTAGGAAAAATTTACGCCGTACTGCTTCCGCAGCTGTACCTCATTCCGCACATCCTGACCACCTGGCACATGGCCCGCATCTACCGTGGGAAAGCCCTGAACGGCATCCTGGGAGAGACTTCACGCAACATGTTCATTTTTGGATTATTACTTACGCTAGGATTGATTCTTTAAATTATGATTCGGAAAGTACGCAAAGAAGATGCTCCGGCCATTACCGCCATCTACAACCATTACATCACGCACACCACCATTACCTTTGAACTGGAACCGGTGAGCGAAGAAGAGATGTGGACCCGCATCCAGACCATCAGCAGCCAATATCCGTATTTCGTGTACGAAACGGAAGGACAGATTGCCGGCTACTGCTATGTACACGGATGGAAAGAAAAGGCGGCCTACAACCAGAGTGTGGAGACCACCATTTACCTGGCACCTTCCTGTACGGGAAAAGGATTGGGTACCGAATTGATGCAGCATTTAATAGAAGAATGTCGCCGCTGCGGACTGCATGCCCTGATTGCCTGCATCACCGAAGGCAACGAGGCCAGCTACGCCCTACACGAAAAACTGGGCTTTGAAAAAGTGTCCAGCTTCCGGGAAGTGGGCCGTAAATTCGGCAAATGGCTGGGAATCGTAGATTATGAACTGATTCTCTGACTATTTCATTCTATAAAAAAGTGGGCGCCTGGAAACCCCAGACGCCCAATAACCAAACGCAATTTATGGATTTATTTATTCGCCGTTTCCCATAGTTTGGTTTCATCACAATGAATATCCGTCCACAAGTTGCCACATTTCAGTTTAAAGTCTCCTTTCTCCAGACGCCATTTGCCGTCGTAACCCACAAAGGCCAGATCGCTGCCTTTAATTTTCATCGTCACGGTCTTGGTTTCGCCCGGATTCAGCGATACTTTTTCAAAGTTACGCAAGCGAAGATTATCGGGAGTGCTGCTGGCTACCAAGTCCTTCGAATATAACAACACGGCTTCTTTCCCAGCCATTTTACCCACATTCGTGACATCGACTGAGACAGTCAGTTCATCGTCTGCCGTAAAGGAAGTTTTGTCTACCTTCAGGTTACTGTATGTAAACGTCGTATAGCTCAATCCGAAACCGAACGGCCACTGTACATCCATCACGGAATCATAATTATAATTTCCGCCCATCTGGCCCATGTTTTCACAAGGCTTATAGTCGTAAGTAGCAATGGCATTGATATATTTCGGATAAGTGAAAGGCATTTTTGCACTGAAGTTGGCATCTCCTGCCATCAGGTTGGCCAGCGCGTCGGCTCCATAGTTGCTCGGCAGCATCACGTTGATCACCCCCTGTGCCAACGGTTCGATGTCATGGATGATACGCGGACGTCCCTGATTCAAGACCAGCACAATCGGTTTTCCGGTCTTGGCAAGCGCCTTCACCAGATTTCGCTGGTTGGCAGAAAGCGTCAAATCCGTCAGGTTTCCCGGTGTTTCACAATACGAATTCTCGCCGATGCAAGCCACGATGACATCCACATTGGCGGCAGCCGCTACGGCTTTCTCAATCTCCGGTTCATTCTCTGCCCACCAGTTGTCGTTCTGGTTCGTCACGGCCTTCGGGTCAGAGCTTGCATAAGTCACTCCCGGTTCGTACACCACATTCGCTTTCCCATACTTGTGGCACAAAGCCTCATAAATGGTATTATAGGCACCAGCACACTCATCAGCTTTGTTACCCTGCCAACTATACGACCAGCCTCCATTCAGGCAACGCATGGAGTTGGCATTAGGACCTGTCAGCAGAATCTTCTTACCCACTTTCACAGGCAATACATTCTGTTCGTTCTTCAACAAGACTTCCGATTCTTCTGCCGCCTGAAGCGCTACCTTGGCAAATTCCGCAGAACCAAACTTATCGAATTTCTTGATGTCCCAGTAAGGATGGTCAAACAAACCCAACCGATACTTTAAACGCAGCACACGCGCCACCGCATCATTGATTCGGCTCATCGGTACTTCCCCTTCTTCCACCAGTTCTTTCAAATACGTACAGAAGCTCACCTCATAAGGCACCATCGACATGTCAATCCCGGCATTGATGGCAATCTTGATAGCTTCTTTCTTGGTAGCCGCAATGTGGTCGCGCGTACAGAGATTATTGATGTCGGCCCAGTCGGTTACAATCATACCATCCCAGTTCAATCCTTCTTTCAACCACTCGGTCAGCAACTCACGGTTGGCGTGGAAAGGCATACCATTGTCCACCCCCGAATTGACCATCACACTCAAGGCCCCTTGACGAATGGCCGCCAGGAAAGGAGCAAAATGCTTTTCCCGCATGTCACTGCGAGAAATGGAAGACGGCGTACGGTCTTTTCCGGATACCGGTACTCCATAACCCATGTAATGCTTCAGGCAGGCAGCCACCTGATACTCTCCGATGTGGTTCGGGTCCGTACCCTGAAACCCTTCTACGGCAGCCTTTCCCATCTCGGCATTCACATAACAGTCTTCTCCGTAATTCTCCCACATTCTGGGCCAACGTGGATCGCGCCCCAAATCCACCACCGGTGCATACGTCCAAGGAATACAGCCGGCCTTGGTTTCATACGCCGAAATCTCCGCACCTTTCCGGGTCAATTCCCGGTTGAAAGAAGCCCCCATATTGATTCCCTGCGGAAACAAGGTACCCTCCAGCGTGTAGGTCGTACCATGAATCTGGTCTACGCCATAGATGCACGGTATACCGATTTCTTTCATGGAAACTTCCTGTATGCGTTTAATCATCTTCGCCCAAGTCTCCTTCTTCTGTGCTACGCTCAAAGGTACATTCAGAATAGACCCGACTTTATATTTGCCAATCACCGTATCCAGCTGCGCCTCGCTGAGCGTAAAGCCATTCTTCTGGGTGGCCTCAAAATCGGTGATGACATCCACCGTAATCTCACACATCTGACCTATCTTCTCTTCCAAGGTCATCTTTTCCAGCCATTTCTGGATATTGGCTTCAATGGTTTCATCTGCCGGAATGGCCGGCTTTATGCTGTGTACGTTGTCTGCCATACACATTCCAGTGCCAATCACTGAGGCTAAAATCACGTTTCTTATCAAATTCATGGTATCTAAAATTTTAATTCCTGTTTTTCAATAGGTCTCGTCTTATTTCAGTTCAAACGCCACCACTCCCTTTATATCCTTGGAAGAGCTGCCGATGTAAGCCTTGAACTTACCCGGTTCAGCCACCCAATCATGGAGCTGATCGTCGAAGAACATCAAATCCTCTTTGTCCACGGTAAATACAATCTCTCTTTCCTCACCAGGCTGAAGAGCGACTTTATAGAAGCCTTTCAACTCTTTCACCGGACGCAGTACACGGCATTTTTCATCACCGATATACAACTGTACGGTTTCCTTTCCAGCCACATTTCCTACGTTCTTCACGCTGCATCGGATTTCCAATACGTCATCATCTGTCATCTCCCGGGCGGAAATGGCCGGTTTGCCATATTCAAACCGCGTATAGCTCAAGCCATAACCAAACGGGAACAGTGGCTGGATGTGTTTCGTATCATACCAGCGATACCCCACTAGGATATCTTCCTTGTATTCCTGACGGATGCTGTCGCCCGGATAACTGATTTCTCCATAATAATGTGCCGGGCAGTCTTCCAACTTCGCCGGATAAGAGAACGGCAGTTTCCCGCTCGGAGTTACCTTGCCCAACAAGACATCGGCAAGCGCCTTTCCGCCAATGGAGCCCAAATACCAGGACTGAACCAATGAAGGTACCTCCTTCAACCAAGGCATGGCTACTGCATTTCCACTGGTCAATACCACTACGAGTTTCTTATTGGCTTTCTGCAGTCCTTCAATCAAACGGTTCTGCCCAAAAGGCAACTCGTATGCCAGACGGTCTTCCCCTTCACAATCCTGCTGGTAGTTCTTGTTCAGACCTCCCATAAAGATGACCAGATCAGCCTTACGTGCTTCTTCAATGGCAGCATTGTAGAGCGAATCGGCTACCGACTGAGGAATCACATCTGCGCGGTCGAACATCGGCCTGCCGGCCATGTATCCTTGAGAGAAAGTCACACAATCGCTGCCCAACTCTTTCACCAAGGCCTCCAGCGGAGTAATCACCATTTTAGGTTTCAATTCAGAAGAACCACCTCCCGCCATCAGGTTCCGGACGGCGTTATCGCCTACCACCAGAATGTGTTTATATTTTCCTTGCTTCAAAGGTAGTAAAGATTCTCCTTTAAATTCCGCTTCATTCTTCAAAAGCACTACTCCTTCCGTAGCCACCTGATAGGCTGTTTCATAATGGGAATCATTGGACATGGCACCGAATTTTCCATCCACATTCATGGCCGTGCGGAAAATCAGCCTCAACACCCGGGAAGCCTTGTCATCGACTACGTTCATGGGCACCTTGCCTTCCTTGACCATCCGAAGATAGGCGCTACCTAAATAATAGCTGTCGTATCCCTGATCGGAATTGGAAGTCAATCCATTGGTAAAGGTTCCCAATTCTAGGTCCAGTCCGTTCATCGCAGCCTCATACGTGTTGTGAGCGGCCCCCCAATCGGTTACCACACAACCGTCGAACTTCCATTCTCCCTTCAGGATGTCGTTGTTCAACAACTTGTTATGGGCCGCATGTGTACCTCTCACCTTGTTGTAGGCCCCCATGATGCTCCAGACTTTCCCTTCTTCCACCGCTGCCTTAAAGGCCGGAAGATAAATCTCATACAAGGCCCGGTCGCTGACCTGCACGTCAATGTGATTCCGCCAATGCTCCTGATTGTTCAAGGCATAATGTTTCACGCAGGCGGCCACTCCGTTCTCCTGTACTCCCTGGATATAAGGTACACACATACGGGCTGCCAGAAAAGGATCTTCCCCCATGTATTCAAAGTTACGTCCGTTCAACGGAGTCCGGTAAATATTCACTCCCGGCCCCAGCAATACATTTTTATGACGAAAGCGGGCTTCTTCTCCGATGGCCAATCCATATTTCTTCGACAAAGAAGGATTCCAGGTAGAAGCCAGACAAGTCAGTGCCGGAAAAGCCGTACAGCTGTCGTTGGTCCAACCGGCATAATCCCAGCTGTTCCAACAAATCTCTGCACGTACTCCGTGAGGACCGTCAGAATACATCAGCCCCGGAATACCCAAGCGGGCACATCCCGGTGTACTGAACCTGCCGTCGGCGTAGCTTAAGCGGGTTTTCTCCTCCAAAGTCATTCTGCTCAAAGCATCTTTCACACGAAGCTCCAACGGTTTCCGGGCATCCAGATAGAGAGGTGTACCTCCCACTGCAATCTTCTCACCACTGCCCGACATCAAGGTATGCATCAATTCTTTTTTAGGCAATCCTTGAGAAGTGTACACACCAAATCCTCCTTTATAATCCCATATTGACCACGCGATATCCAGGCTGTCAAACACTTCAATCACATCTTTGTACCATCTCAAGGCGTCGGCTTTGGGAGCCTTCTCGTAAATTCCGAATTCTCCGCAATACAGATTCAGGCCTTTCTCATCGGCCACCTGCTTCGCCTTTGACAGAAAAGAAGCCAGCATGGCCTTATTCCAGACCATTCCACGGAAACGCCCCGTCAGTTTCCGGTCGGCTTCAGACAATGCATCGAACTCCTGCTTGGTAACCAGTTCACCCGGATAGTGTACGGCCCCCTGGTAATTGCCAAATTCCGTCCATCCGGCCTGATAATGACTCAACAAGAACGGCTCATAGAAATGGCAGCTCAGCAAAATATATTCATCCCCCTCGGGTACTTTCAGGAACGGGAAAGTGTACACCCCCTGCCACATATTGGAACCGATGACAAGAACCCTTTCCTTTTCCACCTTTCGAATCACCTGATACGCTTTCTCTACCAGTTTGTTCCAGTCCTCATGATTGGGAGCAGTCGGCTCATTCATAATCTCATAAGCCACATCGGAAGTAGGATATTCTTTCAGTTCCTGCACCAGTTCCTGCCAAAGCTGAAGGAAATGGGCCTGGGCTTCCGCACTTTCCCACAAAAGGTTCTTCTTGCCGTCATGACCGGCGTTGAAATAATGTGAACGCACAATATGCAAATCGACAATGACCTTCAAATCGTTCTGCAACGCCCATCGGATACCTTTATGCAGATAGGAGAAAGCCTCTTTGTCCTTTTCACCGTTTTCGTGCCACAACACTTCTTCATCAATCGGCAACCGTACATGATCGAAGCCAGCCCGGGCAATCCGGTTAAAATCCGTCTCATTCATTCCCTCCTGTATGGAAGGACCGTTCTCAATCCGCTGCGACAGCCAATGACTCAGGTTGATGCCTCGTTTTATCTCAAATTTATTCAGACAAGAGGCATAACCTCCTACAGAGGATACGACCAGCAATATCAAAATCAATAATTTCTTCATACACTCAATCTTTAAAATGGATACTCAGTCCTTGCCCCCTCCAGAATTCCTTCCAGAATAGGCCTTGAATAATTGTTCACCTCCATCTGGTACCATCTGTTGAACAAGCCGAAATATTCTTTACCTTCCACAAATGATCCGTCGTACAAAGGATTATAGAATGTACCATTGTCCCATACAACCGGAACGATTCCATTCTTTTTGGCCGCAGCAGTGACATAACTCATATAATACCGCTTGGTGTCGGCCAAATCATTTACATTTCCATCCGATTTGTCTTTCGGAGGGGTAACCACCCCATATTCACCCATGACTACCGGATAGCCTTTATCCACCCATTCCTGCTTGATCTTACCAAACAACCAGTCCACATAATCTTCCTGCTCATTTGAAGCACCCGTATTATACTGGATGTAATCTTTTCCCCAATAGTACACCGTCTCCGTATAATCCGCAAAATCCATATAAGAAAAACCGGCCGGACGATAATAATGGAACTCGATAGCGATTCTGTTTTTCACCACATCGGTCGGGAAAGTCAATCCATCAAATGCATAATCCGGATTTGTGGCATACGTTTGAATAATCAGATTCCGATAATAGTTTTTTCCTCCGGTAGAACGTACCGCATCGACAAAACACTGATTAAACTGGTTCTGCACTTCCAGGTTAGCGGCAGTAGGTGCCTGCCAGTTTATCTCCACTTCATTGGTACCGGAAAAAATCAGGTGTTCATCATAGCCGCTAAAGAAAGTCGCGATAGCACGCCACAGATTCCTTTCCTTCCTCAAGACGGCCTCTGCCTCGGATTTTAACGGATGGCTTTCCAGCCAGTCTTCATGATGGGTATTCAGAATCACGTACATACCGTTGTCGATGCAATAGTCCACCACTTCTTTTACACGGTTCAGCCATTCGGTCTTGATTTCCGCCATCGTATTTTGGTCGGTCACATGCGGATACCATCTGACCGGAATACGTACGGCATTGAATCCGGTATTCTTCACCGCATCAATCATTTCTTTTGTCACTGCCGGATTGCCCCATGAGGTTTCTGCTTCCATGTGGTTGCCCAATCCTTCATTATAACTTTCCAAAGAGTTTCCAAGGTTCCATCCCACCTTGATTTTCTTAAACAAAGAGAAAGCCTCACTCTCCATGCCGACATTATCCGGTGTCTCATCAACCGGCAGGGCCTTGGTCTTAAAAGAAATGGTAACTTCACTTACCGGATGGTTCTCGTCATCTACCAGAACCCCACCAGGTATAGTCAAAGTGTACTGCGTTTCCGGAGCCAGTTCTGAGATTTGTAAGGTTAGCACCTCGTCGGAAAATGCCACATCCTCTATTTCAACATTCGGACTCAGCTGCAACTTCTCCTTATCAGAAGCAGACATACCCACCTTCTTGTTAAAAGTCAACACGATTTCAGAAAGTGCAAAATCCACATCCTGTGCACCATTTTCCGGATTACTCTGCAAGAGGGCCGGCATAGTCACAACCTTTTCTTCATTCGAACATGACGCAAAGACTACACTTAACGCCAGTATCATCAAACTATAAAACAGCGTATGCTTCATACATTTCCATCTTAAAACACAAAATTGCAATCTTGCCCTAAAATATCAGGACAAGATTGCAATGCAGCATGTTACTTAACAGTTACTTTATCCACATAATATCCGTGTCCCACACAAATAAATCCTCCCTTTTCTTTAATCGTATTCAGAATATCCTGAGTCAAGACAAATTCATAAACTCCATCTTCTGTCACATCGATTGGGTCGGTGAAATAGGGTTCCCAGGCTACATGTGTCAGTCGAATCTGATGATATACATCGTCAGCCTTAATAGAATAGCTTATATACATTGTCGTACCCGGATAAATCGTATCAAAAGCTTCTAAAGGAATGAGATTAAAGGTCTTATTAGGATCACCATCCGGCAAATCCCATGACACATAGTGATGTCCTTCCCAAAGAACGATCTCTGAAGAAACGGCTAATGAAACTTCGGATACCATTTTCTGTGAAGAATAAAACATGACCTCTCCTCCATTATTATTCTTTCCTTTCAACACATACATTCCATCCTCCAGGTCGGGACAAGTGAGGGCTATTTCATTGTCACTTTGTCTGACAAACTCTGTGATTGTGGTTCCATTGATGTCAAGAGAGGCTATCTTGTCAAGTCCTACCCCTGTCATTACCCATTCGCTGTGAGAAGTTGCATGTGCAAAACCGCCCGTAACCACAGGACTGTCCACAACAGTGACTAAATTTCCACCGTAGCTATTTCCCTCTACATCTACAAGGCTGATGCGATATTCTCCTGCCGACAGGTCTGACGGGACATCGTATTCTATATAATCACCAGCCTCCGCATTTCCCGTTGCTACCACGGGGACAGTTTTACCTCCCAGAGACACACTTTTTACCAAAGAGAGGTTGCTTCCATACAGACGGGCACGTGAACCCAAAGACACTATCCGTTCAAAATCGACAGCTTCCGACCAAGGTTCTCCTTGAAGCGGACTTACCACAATCTTTCCTTCTCTGGAAGTAGACTGGCCTTTGGTAGTAGTGGCAACTACTTTCAAAGGATAAGTACCGGCCTCCAATGCGATATCAATTTCATTCCCCTTCTGTACTTCAACTCCATCAATCAACCAAGTTACTTCCGTATACTCAGAAGGAGTGACAGTTAATTTCATGGTAAAATTCGCATCGTGCGTTATCTGTGAAACCACAGCAGGCTCGCCATTTACCCAATCAGGAAATACAGGATCCAGAATTTTAGGGTAATCATCTTCTGTAGTTGTTGAGAAAGGTTCTTCCTCCTTACAAGAAACTCCCAATAGACTTACGGCCAAAAAAGCCATAAGCATCAAATATATTTTTTTCATATCCTTTTCTTTTTAAATCCATAATTAATCTACATCCCACCATACATGGGTATACCAACTGTCTTTACCTCCCATTCTCTGCAATGCTTCCTCATAATTGTCTTTATTATAGGACGATTCAAGAATAGGATAACAGAAACGTACCGGAATGTCTCTTCCGTCTGTCAGATATTGCTCAAAGCCGTATTCAGCAGGTGACTTCAAAACAGGATAACCTGAACGTCTCACATTTGCCCAACATTCTGCCGGATTGAGGAAATGCAGAATCCATGCTTGCGTATTGATTGAACTTTTTTTCTGTTCATCAGTATAACCAATGGGATTGGCTGCATAATAAGTATCAAATTCCTCATCGGTAATTTTCTCACAATCATAATTATTGGAGAGGAAGTTCATTGCTTCTCTTACCCCTTTCTTGTAACAGTCTTCTACAGACGCTCCCACGTTCCATCCTTTCAACGCAGCTTCAGCCTTTAAGAACAGGACTTCAGAGTAGGTCATTACCACTCCCGGGGTATCACTTTTCAAGAAAGTGGTTGCCAGCTTCGGTTCTACCTCACGTGCTACAGTAGAACTTATACTTGGATTCGTTTCAGCCATTTCCTTCAAAATGTCACTGTCGTATCCTGTAGGCCAAGGTTCCCATGAGAATGCGCCCGGGACACAGGGTTGAAATGCAATTCCTTTTTCCTGCATCTCCTCTGTCAGGTCGACACGATTATCGGGGCTGGAAGTACTCATAAGTCCATCATAATAACAACGAGCTATTCTAAATGTACGTGGATCGCCCGTGTTATACAACTGATTAAAGAACGTGGAACACAAATAAGTCGGATTGTTTGCCGGGTCATTTCCATAAAGGACTTTAGACAACGCATTTCCTCTATAGTCCGTATAAGATTCAGAACCAAAACTATAAGAAATTTCCATGTATTTAATCAAAGCGTCATCACTTGCACTCTCGAAAACCCCTCCATCTGCTTGAAGTGCACTTTCAAATTCTTTTTGTGCCCTTTCCGGGTCTACATTTGAGATTCTCATGGCAAAACGCAGACGAAGCGAGTTGGCAAACTTTTTCCATTTCTGGATATCCCCATCATAAATGACATCACTGGTTATCTCGTCTTTAGCAGGGTCAAACTGTTCGACCGCCTTCGTCAGAACCGTAAAGAAACTGTCATAGATGTCTTTTTGCTCATCATAACGGGGAGTAAAGATACTTTCCAAGTAACCTTTCCCGGCCTCACTATAAGGAACATCCCCATACAAGTCGGTCATCACAGACATGGTGTACACATAAAAAATATTCAAAGCCGCGTTGATGTTTACTTTATTGGGATCATCTTTTGTGCGGTACTCTGCATCCACCAGGTTCGCAACCGCTCCGGTATAACCTAAAGTCCATCCATATCCCATGATATTATTATCAATAAAATGACGGCCACCATGGAACGTGGTATTCCAACAACCCATAAACTGCTGATTGAACGCATACAAATAGCTTCTGAATATATCGACCATATCCAATCTGCCATACGTTTGCAACTCTGCAGTGGTAAGCTGAGTATTAGGATCAATTATATCTGCCTTAGAAGGGTCTGTATTCAAATCTTCCAGATAGCTATCACTGCAGGCACTAAAGGAAAACGTACATGCAGCCAGTAGCATTGTCAAAATTGATTTATTGTATTTCATATCTATTTTATTTTAGGTAACTGTTCTACTCAGGTTAGAATTTGATATTCACATTAAATCCATAGCTTTTGCGTGACGGCAAAGAACCATATTCCAATCCCATACCTGTGGTATTGTTATAATTGGAGTCAGGATCGATATTAGGAATATTCTTATATACGATGAATGGGTTACGAGCGACAAATGAGATGGTCAGGTTGTCCACCACATTCTTCAGCAGCTTCTTGGGGAACTGGTAAGTCAAAGTCAATTCACGGCATTTCACATACGAATTGTCATAGATAAACATTGACGGTGCATTTCTACAAACACTCATCCAATAATCCTCTGGATTAATGTATATATCGTTCGGACGATAAGTTCCGTCACCATTATCAATAACCCCTGGAGCAATGAAACCACCGGTCGGTTTCCAATCAGGTGAACCTTTGGGCAAGCCGGCAGCCTTTCGCTGTTCTTCAGAACGATACCATTCTTCACGTCCTTGCAATGTTTCCAATGCCTTACCGGATTCATACGCAGAGCGTGCAGACATTGAATAAAGGTCGGCTCCCACCTTCACATCAAAGACGGCAGACAAGGACAGATTCTTGTAAGCCAGGGTAGTAACCAGACCACCTGTCCAGTCCCATGATGCATTACCCAGCACATGTGAGGTCTTGTCATACATAGGCAAACCTGTCGAAGGATCGATAAGGATATCTCCATTCTCGTTGCGCTGAAAATCCGGACCGATAATAGATCCATAATTTTCACCCACTTTTGCTGCAACCTGAACATCCAGCCATGAAGCCTTTTCCAATTCAAACATATCCATTCCATCCACCAGTTTCTTTACCTTGTTCTGGTTCTTAGAGAAGTTCAAGTTTAAGTCCCAGGAGAAGTCTTTTGTCTGAACCAAACGAGTGTTCAATGCGATTTCAATACCTTTGTTTTCTATTTCACCCGCATTAATCAAACGGTAGCTATATCCAGAACTCCAAGAGCTGGCCATTCCCATAATCTGGTCCTTGCTGACCTGAGAATAATAAGTGAAATCCAAACCTACACGATTGTTCAAGAATTTTGTTTCCAGACCGACTTCAAATGAATTGGTTCTGGTCGGCTTCAAATTTTTATTGGGAATTGTATTATTATTTATATAACCTATTGTATAACCTGGATATGTATATTTAGATTTTGTATAGAGCAATCCTAACTGATACGGATTCGTGTCACTACCAACCTGTGCCCACGACATACGTATCTTACCATAAGGCAATGCATTCTTCTTATTAATTAGCTCTGAAAAAATGAAGCTACCTGAGAACGAAGGATACAAATAAGAATTGTTATTTAAAGGCAAGGTTGAAGACTGGTCGGCACGCAATGTCGCATCGAAATACACCATGTGTTTCCACCCTAAATTTACCGCTCCATAAAGTGAATTAATCTGTTTGCGGTATGTATTCTGCTCCACACTGATTTCATTAAAACTGAGTAAAGCTATCACATCCCGAATCTGCATATCCTGAGCAGTTGTGACGGTAGTCAGATTATCCACTTTAAAGAGATTTCCTCCTAATGTTCCGTTAAAATCAAAATCACCCCACGTATTGTTGTACAGAGCCAACAGTTCGAAGTTGTACATACGGTTCTCAAATACGCTGTTTTGCAGACGTCCAGCTTCAAAACCCGGAGTGGTAGGAGCCTGATAATCCTCAAAAGTAAACCAGTTCATCTCGGTACCCAAGGTTCCTTGCAGTTTCAAATGAGGATTAATATTCCAAACAGCTTTTCCATTCAAACGGAACTGGTCCTTCTTGGAGGTATTCTGGTTCTTATATACCCCCCAATATGGATTCACATTATAAGGGTCCATACCGTTCCAATTGCTATATTCCCCATTTTCATCCTGATAAGTCTTCAGCCATGCCTGGTCATAAGTCGTTGCCAAGGTCATCAGGTTCTTTCCAATATTGGCTTTACTATCTCCCATGGCCGGACGATTCTTTACGTCCTCACGCGTATAATTCACACTGAAATCCAGATCGACTTTTGCCAAAGAAGTATTCGCACGTAAAGAGAAATTATTTCGGCTCATATTCGTCTTCGGAACGATATCCTTGTTTCTCATGTCCGTGTAAGAGAAACGGATACCTGTCTTACCCGTATTCGAACTGATAATGGCCGTATTGGTAGCTGTCAATCCTGTACGGAAGAAGCCTGAAGTATTGTCTGGAATAATCAGATATGGACGCGACACTCCATCAAAATAGGTCAGCATGTTGTTTCCATCCGCTTTAGGCCCCCAACTTGTATTGGTATTAGATACGGCATCGATACTATATATACCGTTACTACCCATACCATAGACCTGTTGGATATCATTCCATTTTGACAGCTGCGTGTCAATTGTCAATGTACCATTGTATTCCACGCTGAATTTTTCTTTACTATCAGCTTTCTTCGTGGTGATAAGAATAACTCCATGACTTGCACGGCTACCATACAAGGCAGAGGCTGCAGGACCTTTCAATACAGAAATGTTCTCGATGTCATCGGGATTAATGCTTGAAATGCCATCTCCCAAATCATATCCGCCATAGGTTCCCGCACTTCCATAGTTTGTATTATCCAAAGGCACTCCATCAATCACATATAACGGCTGATTGTTACCTGTCATTTCCGTACTACCTCTCAGTATGACACGGGTTGATCCTGAAGGTCCACTCGCAGTCTGGCTCACAACCAAACCCGGAACACGACCTGCCATTGAATTGATTACATTGGTTTCTTTTGCTTTAGTCAGGGATTCTCCTTTAACCTCTGCCACACCATACCCTAAGGCCTTACGTTCCCGCTTAATTCCAAGGGCAGTGACTACCACTTCATCCAGCATCTGATTATCCTCTTTTAAGGTAATTCTCATGGTTCCTGTGGTCGCCTTCACCTCTTGAGAGGCATATCCCACATAACTGATAACCAGAATAGCCCCAGGCTTTACAGACAAAGTAAAGTTTCCGTCCAAATCGGTAATAGTACCGTTACTCGTACCTTTTTCTACAACCGAAGCCCCGATAATCGGTCCTTCAGCATCGGTAATAACACCTGTGATTTTGTTTCCTTGCTGAACAGCCCACAATAAATCAGGAGCCGCAGCTTGCAAATGTGGAATGCCTCCCAACACATAAAGAGACAATGCTCCACAAAATAGAACTTTTTTACTTACACTTACTGTTTTCATAGAGTTATGATTTTAATAAAACATGTTGTTCCAAGTTGTCGGTAATTCAGCCAAACGAACGTCCTACCACGAAAGAACATAGAAAACAAAGATTTTTCACGTCGACAAAATTAGGCATAGCCCGTCTACACCATGCCCTGATATGTAGTGTAGTATATCTCCGATTGTAGAATCAACATTTCATACCCCATTTTTAGACAAAACAGCCCCTTGGGGATATACCTATAATCTAAATGAATATTATCTTTGCAAAGGATAAATCATTAGATAAAAGGCTTGGGAATTTATTGTAAGAACATTTGAACGACCTCTACCAGAACCACAAAAGAATAACCTTGTAAACACACCTAAAAAATACATTGAATGAAAGCACTGATTCTATTTCTACTTTGTTTTATCGTTAATGTAATCTCAGCAAAAGAAAACTACCAGTTCCGACATCTTACAGTCCACGATGGTCTGGCCGATAACGAAGTCATCGACATACTGAAAGACCACGAAGGTTTTCTCTGGTGTGTGACCAACAGTGCCATCAACCGTTTTGACGGCTACAACGTCAAGCCATACCTGAAAACAGAAAGCGGACTCGATCTTTCCGTTTCTGTACAACAGATTCTCATCGACAAAGAAAACCATATCTGGATAGAACGTTACGGATATTATTTCGTTTACGACAGAGTGAAAGACCAATTCGTCAATGCCCAACCCCTATTGGAGCAGTATAAACTCCACAGCAATTCACTTCCACAGAAAATCATGATTGATGACCAGAAAAACATCTGGTCCTATAATGGAAAAGTCATGAAGGTCTATCTTCCACAAAACCATCAGACCTACACATTGAAAAACTTGCCGGAAAAGCTCTCTTTCTTTTATGCACGTCAAAACCGTTTTTTTTATATCGATAAAGAGAACCAGCTACATATTACCGATTTATTCAACCAGAAAACATACGCCATTCTTCCTTTAAATAAGGTATTAAAGACAGAGCAGCATTTAAACTACAAGCTTTTTGTAGACAGTGATTTCGACATTTGGATTTACAGTTCGAATGCAGAAGGACTCTGGCTACTTACACAACAACCCAACGATGTATGGAAACTGAGCAGTGTAGGAAAGACTTCACTTTTACTCAAAAATAAAGTAATCAACATCTGTGAAGACAATTCCCATCAGATATGGATTGGACTGGAATATGATGGCATCAGCATTTACAACAAACAAAAACAGGAATATACCCATATCACCCAGGATGTAACACCTTATTCGTTAGGAAGCAACAAAGTATGGTGCTTCTATTGTGATGCCGAGAACACCATGTGGGTAGGAACCATGCGCAACGGTATATCTTATTATAACCCTCATTTCTTTTCATTCTCCAAGATTACGCTTCCATCCGTCTATGACATATCCTGCCAAATGGAAGACGAGGCACACAACTTATGGATTGGTACAGACGGGGACGGAATCTACAAAATAGATTCTGAAGGCCATATCACGGCCTTCAAGAAGGAGCTGCACAACTCATTCAGCAACAAAATCACCTGTATGTACATAGATTCCAACAAGAAATTATGGATTGGCACCTATCTGGATGGATTCGGATATTACCAGGACGGGGAATTCCATTCCCAGCCATTCTCCACCCAGTTTCCTCGAAATCCAGTCAATAACAGTATATGGAGTATCACCGGGGACAACGATGGCAATCTATATTTGGGAAACCTGAAGTGTGGCTTACATGTGTTCAATCCACGCACAGGATATTTTCACACTTTCACTCCTCAGAACTCCGGAATATCCGATGTTCATGTGATGAACGTATATTTTGATCAGAAGAAATCATTATATATGGCTACTTGCAACGGTACATGTGTCTTGAATACCGAGAATCATCACATAACAACCTTACGCCACAACAAGAAACAAACACAATATATTCAAGATTCCATTCAAAATAACGTCTACATAGATAGCAGAAATCTTTTATGGATAGGAGGAAGAGAAGGACTTAGCATATTTGACATGCGCCACGACAGTATTTATTTTCTGAACAAGAAGCACCGTCTGGAAGGTAATTTCGTACGGGGAATTACCGAAGACAATAATCAAAACATCTGGGTCGTAACGACCGACGGGATAACCCGGATAGAGACCAGGGCAGACAATAATGGACGAGGATATGCCTTCCGCTGTTTTCCCTATTCTAAAAATGACGGGCTACAGACTTCCGATTTTGTCCACAACTCCATTTATAAAACACAAAATGGACATATTCTTACAGGAAGTAACGGAGGATATTACGATATCGACCCTAACATAAAATACAATAAAAACATCTCAAAAGTAGTTTTTACCGAATTAAAAGTGCTTGGAAAGACAGTTGATGTGGATTCCCTCTACAATCACCAGAAGATTCTAACCCGTAACATCGAACTGACCGATCATATCACCCTGAAACACAATCAGAACACCTTTAGAATAAGCTTTTCTACCTTAGAATTCATACGTATCCACGACATCCGGTTTTCTTATCGGATAAAGGGAACGCATGCCCAATGGATACCTCTTGAAGATAACTATATCACATTCAACAACATGGCTCCCGGGAAATACGAGCTAGAAATCAAAGCTATCAATTCTGGGGGATTATGGAGCACACCGACTACGCTCCAAATTGAAATCGAGCCGCCGGTCTGGTTAAATATATATGCCAAAATATTCTACGTGCTTCTAATTCTACTGTTCCTCTCCTATATTTGGTATCGGAAAGAACAAAAGCATAAACGTAGAATGAAGTACAAAGAAATGGAGTTTGAGGCCAAAAAACAACATGAAGTCGATGAAATGAGGCTGAACTTCTTTACCAACCTGAGTCATGACTTCCGTACGCCACTTTCTCTGATTATTGCTCCTCTTGAAGAAGTCCTTAAAAAATACAAAAATGAGGACTTCACACCCAACCTGAACATAGTGCATAAAAATGCCTTGACACTTCTCCATCTGGTAAATCAAATATTGGATTTCCGGAAAATTGGTGTACAGGAGATGAGGCTACAGCCTGAAAATGGTAATTATATCCAGTTCATAGAGGACATCCTCAAACATTTCTCCATTTATGCCGACACCCATCAGATTTCCATCACCTTTGAAAAAGGAATCGATTCCCTGGCAATACAGTTCGACAAAGAAAAAATGCACAAGATTTTCATGAACCTGTTGTCCAACGCCGTAAAATATACAGGAAATCCGGGCCAAATAACCGTCAAGGTATGGATGGAAGAGGGAAAGGTCTTTACCAGCATTGCCGACAACGGAAAGGGTATTCCAGACAGCGAGAAGCCCAAAGTCTTCGATGCTTTCTATCAGCTGCCTGACCACCACATGTCTTATGGCAGTGGAATAGGCCTGCACATTGTAAAAGAACTTCTGGTTTTGCACCATGGAAGTATTCACATAGAAGACAATATTCCTACAGGAGCAAAGTTTATCTTCGCCATTCCTGCCACACCAGCATTGGAGGAAGTTGAAAACGAGTCCGAAACACAGGTAGAAAACGTAGATACAGCCTCAACACAAGCTACAGAAGATGAAAATAATCTCACACAGACCACGCTGCTGATAGTGGAAGACAACCAAGACTTACGCCTCTTTCTGGCCGACTCCCTGAAAAAAGAATATCAGGTCCTTGCAGCTGTAGATGGCCTTCATGCATTGTCTATCCTTAAAAAAGAATCCATAGATATGGTCATTACAGATGTGATGATGCCTAATATGGACGGTCTGGAGTTATGCCGTACCATCAAAAACGATATCAAAATCTCACATATTCCGGTCATCATGCTGAGTGCGAAAGACGACATAGAGCATATTACAGCCGGACTCACCGAAGGAGCAGACGATTATATTGCCAAACCTTTCAATTTAGATATTCTGAAACTCCGTATCAATAAAATACTCCATTGGAAACAAGACTGTCACAGAAAATTCTCCGTTTCAGATATCCCAGTCAGTGACATTACTTCCAGTTCCTTGGATGAATCCTTTATTCAAAAAGTGATAAAGACAGTAGAAGAGCATCTCGAAAGTCCTCAGTTCTCAGTAGAAGAACTCAGCAGTATCATCGGAATGAGCCGTAGCAACCTGTACAATAAACTCATGTCGATTACCGGAAGTTCTCCCAGTGAGTTCATACGCATCATCCGGCTCAAGAAAAGCCTGAAACTCCTGGAAAAGACGCAGATGACAGTCGCTGAAGTAGCTTATAAGGTAGGCTTCAATGCACCTAAAATCTTCACCCACTACTTCAAGGAAGAATATAAAATGACCCCAACAGAATATCGGAAAAAGAAAGCAGGTTGACAAGATTATTGTGAAAAACCTGCTTCATAACTCATTTTCGCAACGGATAGTGCAAGGTAGTCACATATTGAGGCACAATCTGCACTGAATCCACCCGGACCACAGCCCCTTTGGAGAAATCAGGGACGACTTCTTTGGGCAAATCAGACAGGAAAGGCGCATTTTTCCGTAACGGACGAATGTAAAAACTCAATTCCTCATTGGCCAGCTCCTGCTGGAAACGTTTCAGGCTAATCTGCCAAGGTGCCCCGTAATAGAAATGATCGAGCACCAGCTCTCCTTTCAGAAATGCCATGGCCACATCGCCCACATAATTCAGCCGCAAGAAGTAATCGTTTACCTGAGGATAATCCTTGCCGGAAAAACGAACCGCCAGACGGCGGCTTCCCACCTTACGGGATGTATATTCAGGCTGTACGGCAGGTACTTCGGCAGTCTGTTCCTTGAAGCCTTTGGCCGAAGGATACATCACATAACGGAATACCGGATTCCCCATGTTCAACAAACGTACCCCTTTCTCTCCCGGCAGCACCATGGAAGAGGTGAGGAGCAGTTTCCCATCCACCTTGCACGCGTTCAACGCCTGCTCGCGGGTCAGCGTAGTGACTTTGAACCGTTTCCCGCCTGCGGTCTTTACTGTAAACGTACTCTTTAATCCCGCTTCGGGAGTATAACGGTACTTCCCGGCTACCGTAGCCTTGTCAAACATGAACTCCGGATGAATACCTTCCGGCACGAAGAAAAAGTAATGCTCCATTCCCTTGTCATCCAGCTTCAGCAACAGTTGAGCGGTAGCATATTTCAGTAACGCATCCTCCATACGGAAATTGAAGGGCAGAATCAGGCTTTCATCCTTCGGCAATGTAAAAGTTCCCTGAGCAGGGATACGAAGTGTTTCCTCCGCAAACTTCAACCGTAAACACAAATCTTTCTGGTCTATTCGGGCTGTATCATGATCCTGAAAGTTCACCATAAACACAAAACCGGATTTTCCCTTTACCCGCGCCACATACCGCAAGGTCTCCCGGTTAGCAGGAGTGAGCTGTGCATATCCCTTTGGAAGCACAGTCTCCATCGGAGCCAGCTGATCGGAAAAATCATTCAAAAACAGATGCAGCAGACGCAAGGCACGATAAGAACCGTGTTCCAAACCAAATTCCCCCAAAGGGGCTTGAAAATCATACGAAATCTTGGGCATTCCCATCGGTTCATCGCTGAAGAAAGCCGTCGGACCCATTTTCGGAGTAGACCCACCATGATACATATAATATCCGATTCCGTTGGCCCCGCTTCCCAGTGTGCGTACCATCAATGCCTCCGCAGCCTTGGCCGTCACAATGGGCCGACGGGTGTAAATCATCTGAATGCCTACTCCCATTTCCGCACAGAAGGAAGGAAACTTCTCGGTATCATAACGCACCGGCGCATAATCGGGGTTCTTCTGAATGTCCTTGAACAAGCAGAAAGAAGACATCTGAGGCTTGGACCAGAAAGGATAAGTATAAGCAGCCGTCACAGGAATAGCTTCCTCGCCGATGACTGCGGCATTTCCCCATCCGGTAGCCGTGTACAGCGGGGTCTGTATTCCTGCTTCCTCAGCCATTTTCTTCAAGGTCTTCATGTGCAGGTCACCCAGTTCGGCCGTCGTAATCTTCTTGTCCTGCACACTGACCCCTATCCGGATAATGTCCGCATCGTAAGTGGCCGATGTCATGTCTTTCGGTTCTCCCGGATAGGTAATTCCCCAAGGGGCAGCCGAATGTTGGTGTTCATTCTCAATCTGCGTACCGATAATCGTTCCGCCGTCTTTATAATAAAGTCCGTCCAGCTGACGGCCGATTTCCTCATAGAACCGTTTTACATACTTCAAGTAGTTCACATCGTTCGAACGGATTTCCAGCGGTTTGGTAAACAGCCAGTCAGGCAGTCCCCCGTTGCGTATCTCCCCATGGCAGAAAGGGCCGATTCGCACCACGGTCCACATGCCATGCTTCTGGCAAAGTTGCAGGAACTTACGAAGATTCCGGTTGCCGGTCCAATTGAAAACGCCCTCCTGTTCCTCATGGATACTCCAAAACACATACGTGGGAATCACCGTCACTCCGCCAGCCTTCATCTTCAGGATTTCCTCTTCCCATTGACATTCCGGATAACGGCTATAATGGAACTCTCCCATGACTGGAATGACCGGCTTGCCTCCTATCGACATGTAATAACTGTTCACCTCAATGTGTTCACCGGAAGGGTTGCTTCCTCCCAATTTCAAGTGGCCACTGTAAATCGTCTTTTCCTTTACAGGCATATCCAGTTCGTACACTTGTTGCGCCATAGCCATCGCACCGGCCATCAGGCATATCATTGTTCCAATCAATCTTTTCATGTTTTTCCAGCTTAAAATGAGACACAGAATCTCGGTTTCAAAGGTATCACACGCAATCCGATGAAAAAATAGAATCTTTTACGGAATCAATGTAGAATTTTATGGAGAAAAACCAGGCCATCCGTTTCTTGGCATTTGGGAAGCCAGCGAATCAAGATATCACCGACCAGTTCACGTTCTTCTTCCGGAGTTCTTTCAGCTGCTGCCAGACAATCCGATTTTCCGGTTTCATTCCCTCAGGGTCGTCATCCAACAGGCGCTCGGCGATGCCACGGACGTATTGTAGCAACTGTCCGTCTTTGGCAATGTCGGCAATCTTCAGGTCGAAGGCCACTCCGCTCTGCTGGGTACCTTCCAAATCGCCGGGGCCACGCAGTTTCAAATCGGCTTCAGCAATCTCAAAGCCGTCGTTGGTCTGTACCATAATCTCGATGCGCTTACGGGTATCTTCCGTCAACTTGTATCCGGTCACCAGAATACAATACGACTGGTCGGCTCCCCGGCCTACCCGTCCGCGGAGCTGGTGCAGCTGGGAAAGTCCGAAACGTTCGGCGTTTTCAATGACCATCACCGACGCATTGGGCACGTTCACCCCGACCTCAATCACGGTAGTGGCCACCATAATCTGAGTTTCGTTGGCCAGGAAACGCTGCATTTCCTCTTCTTTCTCGGCCGGTTTCATCTTGCCGTGCACCTTACTGACCTTGTATTCGGGAAATTCCTCACAAATGTGCAGGTAGCCTTCCTCCAAGTTCTTGATGTCCATCTTTTCACTTTCCTGAATCAACGGATACACAATGTACACCTGACGTCCCTCCTGAATCTGTTTGCGCATGAACTCATACATGCTTTTCCGGCGGTTATCAAACTGATGGATGGTCTGGATGGGTTTCCGGCCGGGAGGCAGCTCGTCGATGACCGACACATCGAGGTCACCATACAAAGTCATGGCCAGCGTACGGGGAATCGGAGTGGCCGTCATAACCAACACATGGGGAGGACGGGTATTCTTGCCCCACAGCTTGGCCCGCTGGGCTACCCCAAAACGATGCTGTTCGTCAATGACCACCAGTCCCAACGAAGAGAAATTCACCGTATCCTCAATCACGGCATGCGTCCCGATCAGGATATGCACATCCCCTGTCAATAAGTCCCGGAGAATCGTTTCCCGCCGCTTGCCTTTCACGTTGCCGGTCAGCAGTTCTACCCGTACCTGCATCCCCTCCAAGAAGTGACGGATGGTTTCATAATGCTGGGTAGCCAGAATTTCGGTAGGAGCCATCATGCAGGCCTGGAAGCCGTTGTCCAAAGCAATCAACATGGTCATCAGGGCCACCAAGGTCTTCCCACTGCCCACATCCCCCTGCAACAGCCGGTTCATCTGCCGCCCGCTACCCATGTCGCGACGCATTTCCTTGATGACACGTTTCTGTGCCCCCGTCAGTTGGAAAGGCAGGTGATGGGCATAAAAGGTATTGAAAATTTCGCCCACATGCTCGAACACCAGTCCCCGGAACTTGTTGCGGCGTTCCTTGGTGTAACGGAGGATGTTGAGCTGCACATAAAACAGTT
Source organism: uncultured Bacteroides sp. (assembly GCA_900551445.1). Classification (GTDB taxonomy): domain Bacteria; phylum Bacteroidota; class Bacteroidia; order Bacteroidales; family Bacteroidaceae; genus Phocaeicola. The sequence continues at coordinate 65,053 of URWA01000006.1, forward strand.
CCTCGAATTTCAGCCGATACTGTGCCTTGCGAAGCAGTTCCGGATTCTGCGGAAAATGAATATTATACAACGCATCCGTCAGAGGCATCAGCTGGTGAGCCGCAATCAGGGAAGGACTCAGGGTCTCCTCAAAACTGTCTTTCTGCAAAGCCTGAAAAAGATTCTTCATCAGCTTTTCTAGCGCATGCGAATTCAGGCTGGTACGCTTCATCTTTTCCGTGGTATTGTAGTAAGGCTGGAGGCCCATGGTAGAAAGAGTGAGCTCCTGCGCCGGATCGATGTCGGGATGCGCCACGTTGATACGCCCGTTGAACACTGTCGGCTTACCGAACACGATGTATTCCTCATTGGCCTTGTACTTTCCGGTGATGTATTTCAGTCCCTGAAACCACACCAGGTCTACCACGCCCGTACCGTCGGTGAAATGTCCTACCAGCCGGCGCTGGCGACCTTCACCCAACAGCTCAAAGCTCAGAATCCATCCGCGCAGCTGAATATAAGGCATATTGCCGTCAATCTCGTGGATATAATACAGACGGCTGCGGTCCACATACTTGTAGGGGAAATAATACAACAGGTCGCGTAAGGAATAGATATTCAATTCCTTATTCAGCAGGGCCGCCCGTTGCGGTCCTACCCCCGGTAAATATTTCACATCGCGTGTGGATAAGTCAAACATCAGTCGTCAATAAGAGATTCAGCTACTTTCAGGTCAAAAGGAGTGGTGAGTTTGATATTTTCCCGATTGCCAGGTACCAGATGTACCGGCTGTCCCAATGCTTCCACCACCGAAGCATCGTCGGTAAAGAAGGGCTTGTATTCCTGTGCGTAAGCCCTTTTCAGCAGTTCCACCGTAAAGACCTGCGGTGTCTGCACCAGTTTGTATTCATTGCGCGATACGGTCTCACTGCCTCCTTCGGGCAACAGATGGCGGACGGTTTCCACCACATCCGTTACTGGCACCACGGCCTGCAGGGCAGCCGCCTGTGCATAACAGTCCGCAATGACTTGGGAAGAGACAAAAGGACGTACCCCATCGTGTACTCCGACAATTCCGTCTTCCTCCACCAGAGCCAGCCCATTTTTCACGGAATGGAAACGGGTCTCTCCCCCCGCCGCAATCCGGTGAGGTAAAGCAAAGCCATACTCAGCACAAAGGTGCTCCCAGTAGGAACGCTGTTCCACCGGAAGCACCACAATCAGTTCAATCTGCGGGTCACAGGCATGAAAAGCCTCCAGCGTACGCATCAACACCGGCTTTCCTTTTACCGGTATGAACTGTTTGGGAATCTCTCCCCCCATACGCAGGCCTTTTCCTCCCGCTACCACAATGACATATTTCTTCATTATGCCAGCAACATTCCTTTTTTCACTTCAAGGGTCTTTTCTGCACCGGCATATTTTTCCAGAATGGCAAAGCCAAAGGCAGGCGCAGCACCCGGGCCTTTACCCAAAATGAAGTTGTCGACGATTTCGACCATGTTGCCCGTATATTCGGCTCCTTCCAAGAACTTGTCGAAACCCGGATAGCAGGTTGCTTTCTTGCCTTTCAGCAAACCGCGCTTGCCATATACCAGCGGAGCAGCACAAATGGCAGCCAGCGGTTTTCCGGCAGCAGCGAAACTCATGATCAGCTTGTCCAGTCCGGCATGTGCATCCAAGTTAGTGGCACCTGGCAGTCCTCCGGGAAGTACAATCATTTCCACTTCGTCCTCTTTCAGGTCTTCAAACAACATATCGGCTACGATAGGTACCTGATGGGAGCTGGTCACGGTCTTATTACCGGTTACAGACACGGTTTTCACATTCAATCCGCCTCTACGCATGATATCCAACGGGAACATGGCTTCCATTTCCTCGAAACCTTCAGCCAAAAAGATACAAACTGCTTTCATAAATCTATCTGTTTAGAATTAAAAATTATCTCAATTTAAAATAATAGGTGATGGTACCACTCTGGTTGTTCACCCCATCCACCGCATTGAAGCGGGCTTTCCGGGCCGCCTCCTCCGCCGCTCTCCGCAACGCCGGGTTCACGGTATTGGTCCGCTTGTTGATACTGGTGCTGATAACCTGTCCTGCGGGATTCACCACGATGGTCACCACCACACGACCCTCATCCTGCACGTTGTACACCGGCACCGGCAGCTTTCCGCTGCCCAGTGAACGGCCGTTCAGGTCGAAGGTACCATAACCGCCTACACCACTCGTCTTTCCGGTAGAAGAATTCCCGGTAGGACTTCCCTGCAAACCGGCACCGGAAGCATTGCCCTTGCTACCCATCTGAGAACCCTTTCCAAAGGCACCGGCTATCTTGTTGGCTGCCGCCTGTGCCGCAGCCTTTTCCGCTTCAGCCCGTTTCTCCGCCTCAGTTTTCTCTTTCGGTTTGTTCACGGTCTGTGTTTCGGTCTTCACTGGCGTTTTCTTCGGCTGCTCCTTCTTGGGAGTTTCTTTTTTCGGAGTCTCCTTCTTCACCTGCAAGGAAGGTTCATCCTGCTGCGTAATCATCGGCTGTTCCACGGCAGGCGTCTCCGCCGCTTCCTGTGCGGCAGGAGCTTCCGAAGGCATCATATCCACCTCGGTCAAGGTATAAGGGTCGGCTTCCCCTCCCGCCAGTTCCGTGTTGCCCAGCATCACGGGCACACCGCCCTCCTCCTGTTCTGCCGGTACGGTCAGCTTCAGAAGAAACAGCAGCAGCAACACCAGCAGGTGCAAAACCACCGTACATACGATTCCGATTACCTTATTTTTTTTCAACGTCACTCTGCTTTTTAATTTTTATCCGGACGGCGAGTCGCCAGGACCATCTTGAAATGATTCTCGTTCGCAATATTCAGTACCCGGACGATTTCACGATACGGGATGGACTCGTCGGCATACAGGGCTACATACATTTCCGGTTCCTTCCGGGCACATTCCTGAAGAAACGCAGCCACCTCATCAATAGCCAGCGGCATTTCATCCTCGTTGCCGAAAGCACCGTAATAGTTCAGGTCTTTGTCAATGATCACCCGCGCCATAGGCTTGGCCGAAGTCTGCTCCGAACCTTGGGGCAGAAGCACCTTGATGGCATTCGGCGATACCATGGTAGAAGTAATCATAAAAAATATCAGCAGCAGGAAAATCAGGTCGGTCATGGACGACATGCTGAAGCTGGGTGATATTTTCTGTCTTCTCTTTAATGCCATACGCGTTTATTTTTCAGTCGGTTCATTCAACAAGTCCATGAAAGCCAGTGTACGTGCTTCCATCTGACTCACCACCTTGTCCACACGGTACACCAGATGGTTGTAGGCAAACATCGTGGCAATACCGACCACCAGTCCGCCCACCGTCGTAATCATGGCTTCATAAATACCGCTTGACAGCAAAGTGATGTCAATGTTGTTGCCCGCATTGGCCATGTTCCAGAAGGCACGCACCATACCGGTCACCGTACCGAGGAATCCCAGCATCGGTGCCCCGCTCGAAATAGTGGCCATGATGGACAAGCCGTTTTCCAGCTTGGCCACTTCAATGTTTCCGGTATTCTCGATGGCTGCCTGCACGTCGGCTACCGGACGACCCATACGGGTGATACCCTTCTCAATCATACGGGCCGAAGGAGTGTTCGTAATGCGGCAATAGTTGATGGCCGACTTAATTTCGCCCGACTTGATGTAGTCGCGGATGCGGTCCATAAACAAAGGGTCATCCTTTCCTGCCTTACGGATGGCTACTGCCCGTTCAAAGAAAATATAGAAAGCAATTACCGACATCACAGCCAGTACAATCATAATCCAGCCTCCCTTGCAGGCCATGTCCCAAAGATTCATCTGTGGCTCACCGGAAGAAACCGGAGTCAGCACCGGATTTGCTCCGGCCATCGTGTCGGCTACAGCCTGAGCGGCAGCCAGTAAAGTTAAAGTCATCATAATTTAACGAAGGCAATTTTTATATTCTTCAATGGTTTTCTTCAATCCTAAATACAATGCGTCGCATATCAGGGCATGGCCGATGGATACCTCATCCAGCCAAGGAATATGCTCATGGAAATACTTCAGGTTCACCAGACTCAAATCGTGTCCGGCGTTCAGTCCCATACCCAGTTTATGTACGCGGTCGGCAGCTTCCACAAAAGGAGCCACAGCCGCTTCCGGATTTTTGGGATAAAGGGAAGCATAAGGTTCGGTGTACAGTTCCACCCGGTCGGCACCTGTCTTGGCTGCATATTCAATCAGCTCCAGGTCCGTCCCCACAAAAATAGACGTACGGATGCCCGCTTCTCCGAAAGTGTCCATCAGTTCCGTCAGAAATGCCTGATGTGTTTTGGTATCCCAACCACAGTTGGATGTAATCTGATCGGGCGCGTCCGGCACCAACGTCACCTGAGTAGGTTTCACCTTCAACACCAAATCGACAAACTCCTTCGAAGGATATCCTTCAATATTAAATTCCGTTTTCAATATCGGGCGCAAAGCATACACATCCGAATAGCGGATATGCCGTTCATCCGGGCGCGGATGAACCGTAATACCTTCCGCCCCAAACTGCTCGCAGTCCAAGGCCACTTTCTCTACATCCGGGTTATTCCCGCCACGTGCGTTACGAAGCGTAGCCACCTTGTTTATATTCACACTTAATTTCGTCATATTTCCTGAATTTCGCTATCTTTGCTCACGCGAAGACAGGATGCGGCTCGGCATAGTCCAATCTGAAAACTTTGTTTTCCGTTTGTCTCTGCCCCCGCCTTTCGCTATCTTTGCATCAACATCGTGCAAAGTTAGCAGGTTTTACGAAAAACTTGACATGTTTATTCTTAAAAAGATTGATAAAAACGACACCCTATATGCAGCGGAAGATGAAATTCGCCCTCTTTGGAAACACGTATCAGGAACATAAATCAGCCCATGTGACCCATCTGCTGGAAATTCTCCGGCACAAGGAAGACCATATCTGTATTCACCGGGAATTTTACGAGTTCCTGCGCCTGCATACAAGTGCAGACCTGACAGGACTGGAGATTTTCAACGGTCACGATGACTTTACAGCAGATATGGCCCTCAGCATCGGTGGCGACGGCACTTTCCTGAAAACCGCCAGCCTGGTGGGCAACAAGGAAATTCCGATACTGGGTATCAACACCGGACGTCTGGGATTCCTGGCCGATATTACCCCCGACCAGATGGAGGAAACCTTTGAAGAAATTCATCAGGGAATGTACTTGGCCGAACCGCGAAGGGTATTGAAACTGACCAGCAACGGACAGGTGCTGAAAGGCTATCCCTACGGACTGAATGAAATCGCCATCCTGAAGCGCGACAGTTCGTCCATGATTTCCATCCGGGCATACATCAACGGGGAATTATTGAATGTGTACCAGGCCGACGGACTGATTGTGGCCACCCCCACCGGCTCCACGGGTTATTCCCTCAGCGTGGGCGGCCCGATTCTGGTGCCCCAAAGCGGTACCATCAGCCTGACCGCCGTAGCCCCGCACAGCCTCAACGTACGCCCCATCGTGATTCGGGACGACTGGGAAATCACGCTGGAAGTGGAAAGCCGCAGCCACAATTTCCTGATTGCCATCGACGGACGCAGCGAAACCTTCCGCGAAGGCAGCCGGCTGACCATCCGCCGGGGAGAACACTTCATCCGCATCGTGAAACGCTGCCATCACTCTTTCTTCAACACCCTGCGCGAAAAGATGATGTGGGGAGCCGATACCCGTATTTAGAAAAAATTGATTGCATACCACGATAAACAAGCAAGCCGGGGCGCTCTTTATGCACTCCGGCTTGCTTGTTTGGTTTTATTCTTTGCTTACATCCGCATCCTATTTACTCAACTGCACATCGTAGCTTTTCCCTTCCCGGCACGTAAACCGTAACACGGTCTGTTTTTCATCAGCCTTCAGCACTTCCACAGCCGGTTGAGGAGTCACTTTCCACTGTCCTTTCAAGGTGATGGTAACCGGAATTTCCTGACTCTCGTTGTCAATCCAAGGACGGGAATAAATGCTGCGTTCTATCCGCTTGCCGTTTGCATCGAAAGCCTCGTCACTGGGTCCGCGATAGAGAGCCAGGTCCGGCTGGGCCACCGTCAGCACCAGTTTTTTCGAGTCTACCTGTTTCACCATCGCCAGACAGGAAGTGTCCGCATTCTCGATGAAATCTCCCGGCAATGCTTTCTCCGGAGTTTCAAACAACACGTAGGAAGTCAGATGCGCAGCATCCGAAGTCACGATATGGGCATTCCGGTCTTGCTGAAGCACACGATAAGCAGGCTGCTGGGCAAACTGCGCCAATGTAGACTCATCCGTCTGTGGCAGTACGGCATATTCATACGAAGCACCCTTCGGAGCTTTCCCATGATTGAATACCAGTGAGACCCAGTCGCCCGACGTCGGTTTCACACTGCGTTCTCCCACTGTGACTTGCGGGAAATGCTTTTCAAACGAAGCCTTTCCCGGCACATAATAACCGATTCCGTTCGGAGCCAGATACGTGTGGCCGTTGTCGGTCCACTGGTTCCAATACGCTTTTTCTTCCGGTGTAATGGCCGCCAGTTGAAACACCGTCGTTTCAGTCGGATACTCCTGATTGACGTTCTCAATGTCTGAGCCCAAGGCCACAATCATATCTCCAAAGAAATGATAAGAAATCCGGGCACGGTGAGAGCCGTTGTACTTGTCATGTTCGTGCAACTTCATGCCAAAATTACCATTCTCGTGCTCCTGTGAAAGTCCTCCGGCAAACGCCTCATCGGAATACAGCATCTCTTCCATACCCGAGAAAGCATCCACATTCCGCACCTGAGCACGCAACTGGTCAAAAGGCAGATGAATGGAAGTGACTCCCGGAATCCGGTTCCAGTCAAATCCGTTTTCCTGCCAGCCACTGGTCGTGAAGGTGACCCTTTCTCCCGGCCGGGCCGTCAGCACCTGCATACTTCCATACCCCAGATAGCGTCCGTAGAAATTCGCATCCAAGTAATGCTCGGCATCCCATAAATAACGGGAATGGCCGCGTACTACTGCCGCCCAGTTGCTCCGCCGTTGCACGGAAACACAGCCATATCCCAGCGCCAGGTTTCCTTGCGGGTCTTTTTCAGGCATAAAGCCTGCCTTCAACAGTTTCTTTTCCAGCTTCCGTGCCAGTCCGGCCGGCGCCTGCGGCAAATAATCCGGCTCATTGGTACCGGGTTTCACCGGCTCCCGTACCAGTCGAAGATAAGCCGCCGCCATCTCCGCATCGTATTTCTTCTTTCCGTCCGGCGTACCCGAAATCGCCATCAGGGCATATTGCACCGGGATAAGTTTTCCTTTCCCATTCGGATGACGTCCCGACATTGACAAAGGAAACTGCTGCTGGTTGCAATAAAAACGCATGGCCAGCAACACATTCTTCACCGTCTGATGTGCCAGTTCTGATACCGCAAAAGTCGTTCCGCTCATCAGGTAAATCATGTGGGTCGCTCCGTCCAATCCTCCTACTGCATAGGCCGGATAATTGTTCCGGTGATGGAAAGCCGCCCCGTCACTCTTGAACGCCCCGGCCAGTCCCGGTGCCGGACGGCATCCGTAATCAATCCAACGGGAGAAAGAACGCAGGTAGCGCAACTTTTCCGGCGTATCTTCCATCATCAGGATACTGGCAATCCGTCCGGATGTCTGGGTATTAAACGAGTCCATGTCGATGCCATTCCCCGTCGGTTTGGCATACACCTCGTTCGTGATGGCATACCAGCGCATAGTCGCTTCCGCTTCTGCCAGACGGTTTTCTTCCCGCAACACGTCTTTCATCAGGAAATAAGAGAGATACAGGTTGCGCACACTGTAACCATAATGATGAATGTTTCCCCAGCAACTTCCATATGCCACCCCCTGGTCGGTGATATGGTCGTACATGGCCATGAATTTCTGACGCATTTCCTGCTTCACCCCGGCATCCTGCGCATTATGATACGCCACGGCAATGGCTTTCATCAGGTCGAAATACGCCTTCATCTCCATGCCCAGTTTAGTAAACATGTCCTTGTCCCAGTGCGGAATCATCCGCTCGTAAGCCTCCGACTGACGCACCATGAAGATAGGCAGTCCGCTCACCTTTCCATTCTTATATACAATATGATAAGCGTCGTATTTCCGACGGATATTGTCAATCTGCTTTTGGGAAAGTTTGCCCGGCGTGTAAATCATGTCCCGGTAACGCTTCTCCATCAAGTGCATGTCCTGAAGTTCCTTCGCAGACACCGGCACTAAGGGCAAATCAGATTTCCACAACGAATGAGGATAAATCACCAGCCAGTGGTTGGTGGTCCCTTTGTGTACGAAAGGCACCTGCACATCCGCCGCCTGCTGACGGGCATCCACCTTGCTGGCCGGAATCAGATGGTCGATGAACAGTTCTCCTTTTACATCCGGCGCCACCACGCGCAGTTCGTTCATCCCCTCTTCCGGCGTACCTTCCATGTCGCGCTCATAGCATACCCAGGCCGCACGCCATCCCGTAAAGTTGATGCCAAACGGGAAAGAAGTACACACCTTCCCGTCTTTCAGGAACTGGAAGGTAATTTTCTTATCCATGGCTTTTTCATTATACACCCACACGATAAAAGCAGACAAATAAGTATCCTTTCCGGTCGGATCTTTCGGTTCAAACTTCAGATCCCTCTTCAAGGAAAGCACTGCTCCCGGTTCATACGACCACCGGAGAGAATGTGTCCCATCCTTGTAATGCTCCTCACTGAGCGACAAGGCCGACTTCGTTCCGGAAAGTTCCTGCGGCACTCCCTCCTCAAAAGAAAGTAGCCGTTCATGCTTCACCACCTGAGCCGTCAATGGCTCAGAAACCATAAAAATGCATAATGCAGACAGCCAATTAATAAAAAAACTACCTTTCATCCCTAGAGATTCATTCAAATATTTACGTAATGATGCAAAGATAGTATTTTTATCAGTTACGCATTGTCCTTCTGACGAATTTCCACCCGGCGAATTTTCCCGCTGATGGTCTTCGGCAATTCATCCACAAACTCGATGACACGCGGATATTTGTAAGGTGCCGTCACCCGTTTCACATGGTCCTGCAATTCCTTCACCAGTTCCGGTCCGGCTTTCTGCTTGTAATCCTTAGCCAGTACAATGGTCGCTTTCACCACCTGTCCGCGAATCTCATCGGGCACACCGGTAATGGCACATTCCACTACCGCCGGATGGGTCATCAAGGCACTTTCCACCTCAAACGGGCCGATGCGGTAGCCGGAACTCTTGATGACATCGTCGGCACGGCCCACAAACCAGTAGTAACCGTCCTCGTCACGCCAGGCCACATCGCCGGTATAATACACTCCGTCATGCCATGCCTCGTGCGTCAAGGCCGGGTCGCGATAGTATTCCTTGAACAGTCCCAGCGGTTTGCCCTTGTCGGTACGCACCACAATCTGCCCTTGTTCTCCGTCTTCCGCCGAACGGCCGTCCGGTTTCAGCAAATCAATGTCATACTGCGGATTGGGCACACCCATACTTCCCGGTTTGGGTTCCATCCATGGGAAAGTAGCCAGTGTCAGGGCCGTTTCCGTCTGTCCAAAACCCTCCATCAGACGGATACCCGTGATACGCTTGAAAGTTTCATATACCGAATAGTTCAACGCTTCGCCTGCGGTGGTACAATATTCCAGCGACGACAAGTCATACTTCGACAAATCCTCCCGAATCAGGAAACGGTAGATGGTAGGAGGCGCACAAAGCGAGGTGATGTGATAGTCGTGAATCTTCTGCAGGATATCGGCCGGCGTAAACTTCTCATGGTCGTACACAAAGATATTGGCTCCCGCAATCATCTGTCCGTAGAGTTTTCCCCATACGGCCTTTCCCCATCCCGTATCGGCAATGGTGAAATGCAGGCTGTCTTCATGAAGGTTATGCCAGAAACATCCCGTGGCGATGTGTCCCAACGGATACGTGAAATCATGGGCTACCATCTTCGGCTCACCGGTCGTACCCGAGGTGAAATACATCAGGGAAATGTCGTCGTTGGTATTCACATGAGCCGGCCGCACGAAAGGAGGTGCCGCTTCCATCCCTTTGTGGAAGTCTTCAAAACCTTCCGGATATTCAGGTCCCACGCTCACCAGCCGTTCCACCGTCGGCGATTCCGGCATGGCGTCCAGGATATGTTTCGTGATGACCGGTTCACCGGCAGCCACAATCACCTTGATGCCTGCCGCCTGGCAACGGTACACAATGTCTTTTTTAGTCAGCAAATGCGTGGCCGGGATGGTGATGGCCCCGATTTTGTGCAAGGCAATGATGGAAAACCAGAACTCATACCGGCGTTTCAGAATCAGCATCACCTTGTCGCCATGCCCGATACCCAGACTTTGAAAATAAGAAGCCGTCATATCGGTATATTTCTTCAAATCCGCATACGTAAACTGGATATGCTCGCCCTTGTCGTTGGTCCAAAGCAGCGCGTTCTTTTCCGGACGTTCTGCCGCCCAGGCATCCACCACATCATAGCCGAAGTTAAAGTTCTCCGGCACCTTTACCTTAAAATGCGCGATAAAATCCTCCTGCGAGGTAAAATGCGTCTGTTCAACAAATCTTTCTAACATATATCTCTTCAATCTTAATTTCTACATTACTACTGCCAGGAATTTCACGGCCTTTCCGTCGAGGGCCTTCATGCCGTGCGGAAGGGAAGAATCAAAATAAAGGCTGTCACCCTGTTCCAGAATCAGATCTCTCCCGTTGATGCTGAGCAGCATCCGGCCTTCCAACACCATGTTGAATTCCTGTCCGTAGTGGGTATTATAATAAATAGGTGTATCTTCCGGCTTCGGCTCCACGGTTACCAGGAAAGGATCGGCCTTGCGGTTCCGGAAACCGGAGGCCAGTGCCTGATATTTGTAGGCTTTCGTACGTTCGACCGAGATGCCGGTTCCCCAGCGGGTCAGAAAATAGGAATTCATCTTGGGTTCTTCTCCGAACATCAGCACATCCAACGGAATGTCAAATTTCCGTGCAATCTGCTGCAAAGTGCTGACGGCAATGTCAAACTCTCCCGACTCAATCTCACGATACTGTTCTACCCGCAGCCCGCAGCGGTCGGCCATTTCTTCCATACTCAGTTCCAAGGCATCGCGCAACCCACGGATGCGTTCCCCTATTTGTCTTATTTGCTCGTCCATAGTTCGATTTTTTAGTTCTTCGCTCAAAATTACGAAAGATTATGAAAAAGCAAGAAAAATATTTCGAACTTTGCAACCAAAAAGCTAAAAACCATGATTCGACAAGATTATCTCATACGCATGATTCAGGAAATCTTCGCCGCCATCGCGAACCTGCTGCTCCGCCGGAAACGTATCAGCCAAACGGACTGGGAAGAATATGAAAGCACAGCCCGGCAAATACTGGGAGTGACACCCGAACAATTGGCTCAAATGGAATGTGAAGAACTGCTTGACCAATACCACGAAGACAAAGACGGAATCGAGAAAATAGAACTGGCTGCCATGATGATGCTGAAAATGGCGGAAGACACGAAAGACATCGTGCCCAAAGCCCGCCTGCAACAAGAAGGAGTGGCCCTGTTGAAATACGTACAAGCGCACGGAAAGACTTACTCCCTGCCTCGCGAACTGCTCATCCAGTTTCTGGAGTCCAGACACTGACCCGTATTCACCCTACCTAACCTTTCAATCGATGGAAACGCTCAAAATCGCTTATATCGGCATGGGATACCGCGGCAAGCAACTGCTGGCCCTCTGCCGTCACATTCCTTATTTCCAGATTACCGCCATTGCCGACCCGGAAGCACGGGAAGAGGTGTATGGCGTGCCTTGCTACCACCGGGGAGGCGACGATTACCAACGGATGATTGCCACGCATGCCCCGCAACTGGTGTTCATCGCCTCGCCCTGGCAACTGCATGTGACGCATGCCTTGTATTGCCTGAAAGCCGGTTGCCATGTGGCGCTTGAAATCAAAGGAGGACTCTACCTGCACGAATACCAGCCTCTCCTGGAGGCTGCCGATGCCTGCGGGAAAAAGGTATTTCCGCTGGAGAACACACTTTTCCGGCAAGAAGTACTGGCCATGTACAACCTGGTCCGGGAAGGGGCGTTGGGGGAAATCGTACACCTGCGCGGCGGCTACCGTCACGACCTGCGCAACCTCCTGCTGGACGACAAGGGAAATATGGGCAACCGGAAAAAGACGGAGAGCATCTGGCGAAGCAAGTTTTACCTGCAAGAAAACGGGGACCTCTATCCGACCCACGGGCTGGCTCCACTCTGCCTCATCGCCGACATTCCCCGCAAAGACCGGCTGGTTTGCCTGACTTCCTTTTCTTCTAAAGCAGCCGGACTGCACCAGCGTATCCGGGAACTGGGAGGAGACGAACAGTTGGCAGTTGCTCAAGGAGACATCGTCTTGACACAGCTGGAAACGGCTTCCGGCGTACTCATCTCGCTCACCCACGACACGACCTTGCCGCGTCCACGAAGCCTCGACCTGGAGGTACAAGGCACCAAGGGTATCTGGCAGGGGGAACTGCGACGCATCTACCTGGAAGGCAGGAGTCCACACGAAACCTGGGAGCCGGATACGACTTACCTGCAACAATATGCACATACGTACTGGAAACGCTGGGGAGAAGAAGCGCTCCGTCTGGACACACACCACGAGGGCATGGACTACATCATGCTCAAGGCGCTGGAAGCGGACCTGAAACAGGAACTCGCTTACCCGGCCGACCTGCGCGACCTGGCGCTTTGGACTTCCATCACTCCGTTATCCATCCAGTCCATCGCCGAGCACAGAACCGTTGCCATGGAATGAGGACGATTCAACCTCACTCCAGATAAAGATAGTCATAGTGTACCAGCGGTTTCTGTCCGTGACGGCCAACCAGCAATACGGCCTCGCCAGAATCGGCCGACACACGGCCTACCCCGATTTGCTGTCCCTGTTCGTCCATAATACGCACGATGTCGTCTTTCTCAAAATCACCGGCCACCCGCGTCACCCCCACCGGAAGGATGCTGGTCGCCTTACTGCCCCTGACGGCCTCTACCGCCTGCCGGTTCAAGTGCAGTTCGCCTTTGGCAAAACCTTCACTGTGGGCAATCCATTTCTTGACACTCGACACCTCTGCCGGAGCCGGGAGGAAACGCGTACACACCGTCGTTTCAGGACGGTACAGCAAATCGAGCAGGATATTCTCTTTCTTTCCGTTGGCTATAATCACCGTAATGCCTTCATCGGCCACCTTGCGGGCAATGGTACTCTTGGTGAGCATGCCTCCTCTGCCGAAACCGGATTTCTCGGTCTGGATGTAGTCGGAAAGGTCTTTTCCCCGCTCCACGGTACGGATGACCGAAGTGCCCGGCTGCGAAGGAGAACCGTTGTAGATGCCGTCGATGTTACTGAGAATAATCAGTGCCTGCATGTCCATCATCGAGGCAATCATGCCCGAAAGCTCGTCGTTGTCGGTAAACATCAGTTCGGTGACGGAAATCGTGTCATTCTCGTTCACAATGGGAATCACCCCGTTTTCCAGCATCACCCGCATGCAGTTGCGCTGGTTCAGGTAGTGGCGGCGGGTAGAAAAACTCTCCTTGGTGGTCAGCACCTGCCCCACCGTAATGCCGTGTTCACGGAACAGTTCGTAATAGCGGTTAATCAGTTTGGCCTGTCCCACGGCAGAAAAGAGTTGCCGCTGGTCCACACTGTCCAGCTTTTTCAAGGGTTTCAGCTCGCTTCTTCCGGAAGCCACCGCTCCGGATGACACCAATACCACTTCTACTCCGGCCTTGTGCAGTTCGGCCACCTGGTCGACCAAGGCCGACATACGGGTCACATCCAATGTACCGTCCCGACGGGTCAGCACATTACTGCCTATCTTTACGGCAATCCGTTTATATTGGTAAGTTCTATCTTCCATGATTTGTCTTTTATCTTCGCAGCAGCTTATTTCCCGCCACAGATTTCAAATACACATTATTTCATTTATTTTCCGCAGCAAATGTAATAAATACATCGGATAAATAAAACAGTTTATCACCTTAAAAGCCATCCGTCTGAAAGGCCTATCTTCCCCCCGCCCGCCGGTTGGGAAAACCGCAAGCCCGTAAATGCCAATCTTTCCCTGACTTTTCTACGTTTCCGCACCGGGAAACGTAGGGTTTCCAAAGCGGAAACGTAGGGTTTGCGGGCGGGAAACATAGAGTTCCGCCACGAGAAACGTAGAAAACGGCCATCCCCTTACGCTTTATCGCACCGGAGATTCGGAAAAAGAAAATAGGCATCCATCCGCGATTATAGAACGACTTGTGTATCTCCTCTGTCGTTTATTCCTTATCTTTGCACGGATTTTAATGCACAAGACAAATGATAAAAGCGATATTCTTTGACATCGACGGCACACTGGTTTCTTTCCAGACCCACACCGTACCTGCCTCCACCCGCAAGGCCTTGCAACTTTTAAGAGAAAAAGGCATCAAGGTATTCATTGCCACCGGACGCCCCAAGTCGTTAATGATGGAGGCCGTGGGCGACCTCGACTTCGACGGATACGTCACCCTGAACGGAGCCTACTGTTTCACTGCCGACGGACAGGACATCTACAAAGGCTGTGTACCGCAGGAAGACATCGAGCGCCTCATCCGCTACCAGCACACTCATCCGGAAATGCCTTTCGTCTTTGTGCACGACAATACCTGGTTCCTGACCCACGAAAATGAAGCGGTCCGCGAGATTGCCCGACTCATCCACATCGGTATTCCGGAAATCCTCCCCATTGAAACTGCCCGGGACAAGGAAATCCTGCAAATCATGGGCTACTTCCCGGAGGAGAAAGACGAGGAAATCTTCGGCAGCGTACTCACGCACTGTGAACCGATGCGCTGGCATCCGCTTTTTGCCGACATCATTGCCCGGGGCAACAGCAAAAGTCACGGTATTGACCAGATGCTGGCTTTCTACAACATCGACCTGCAAGACACCATGGCTTTCGGAGACGGGGGCAACGACATCCCGATGCTGAAGCACGTGGGACTGGGGGTTGCCATGGGAAATGCAGCTCCTCACATTCAGGCGGTAGCCGACTACGTAACGGCCTCGGTCGACGATGACGGCATCCTGAAAGCCTTGCAGCATTTCCACATTTTATAAAGTACACACTACTGTAATTCGTTCTTTCACAAGGCATACAAGCCTGCAATACCCATAAGTAGGTATTTATACGCTGTCTAAATTACCAACTTTTGGCGATTGCCTTCTCCGCACTACCAAACTAATTTTGCAGGCAGAAAATTAGTGCGAAACAACAAATACGAATTACAGTAAATGAGAAATTCAGCATTTTCGCGGGGAAGCGAAAACTTAAAATGGGGTGTATTCTTTATATGGTGCTGGTGTATCGGCGTGGGAGTCTCTGCCCAAGGCCGTGCCTTGCTGTCGGGAAAAGTGCTTTCCTCGGACAAAAGCATCGTCGACTTTGCCACTGTGTACTTGAAAGGTACGCAATACGGTTGTACGACCAATGAAAAAGGCCTGTACCACCTGAAAGCGCCTGCCGGAAAATATACATTAATCGTTTCGGCCATCGGCTTCGAAACGGCAGAAAAGGAAGTGGAAATTCTTGCCGACGGACGCAGCCGTCAAAATATGATGCTGAAGCCTTCCGTCACCGAACTGGAGGAAGTAGTGGTGGTTTCCAACGGAGTGGGACGCGTCAAGCGTTCGGCCTTCAATGCGGTGGCCGTAGATACCAAGGAACTGCAAAACTCCACCCAGAACCTGAGTGAGGCGCTCCAGAAACTTCCGGGAATGAAACTGCGTGAATCGGGCGGCGTGGGTTCGGACATGCAACTGATGCTCGACGGCTTCAGCGGCAAGCACGTGAAGGTGTTCATCGACGGCGTACCACAGGAGGGAGCCGGAACCACATTCGACCTGAACAACATTCCGGTGAACTTTGCCGAACGTATCGAGGTGTACAAGGGAGTGGTACCCGTAGGCTTCGGGACCGATGCCTTGGGAGGGGTCATCAACATCGTGACCAACAAACAGAAACGGAACTGGTTCCTGGATGCCTCGTATTCCTACGGTTCCTTCAATACACATAAATCGTATGTCAATTTCGGACAAAGTTTCAAAAACGGACTGACGTATGAAATCAACGCATACCAGAACTACTCGGACAACAATTACTACATTGACAACTGGGTGGAGGAGTTCAACCACGAAAACAATACGTCTATCAGCGACGAAAGCCACATCCAGCATGTAAAGCGTTTCAATGATACTTTCCACAACGAGGCGGTCATCGGAAAAATCGGCGTGACAGGCAAGAGCTGGGCCGACCGGCTGATGTTCAACCTGGCCTACTCGCATTTCTACAAGGAAATACAGAACGGCGTGTACCAGGAAATCGTGTTCGGACAGAAACACCGTCATGGTTTCTCGGTCGTACCTTCAGTGGAATACCGTAAAAGCAACCTCTTTACCAAGGGGCTGGATGTGACGATGACGGCCAACTACAACCATAACCTGACCACCAACGTGGATACGGCGATGTACAAATACAACTGGTTGGGCGACCGCATCCCCCGTTCGACCGCCGGCGAGCAGAACCACCAGTTCAGTGAGCAAATCAACACCAACTGGAACACGACGTTCACGGCCGTGTACCGACTGGGCAAGATACATTCTTTTACGTTCAACAACGTATTCAGCACCTTCCGCCGTATAGGCCGGAGCCTCATCGAAAAGAACGCGGTGCTGGAGGACTTTGACGAACCCACCCAAAACCGGAAGAACATTGCCGGTCTCTCCTACCGCCTGATGCCTTCCGAAAAGTGGAACCTGTCGGTTTTCGGAAAACATTACAGTTCCTACAGTGAGGGTACGGTACAGATAAGCGACAACAGCGTAGGAAACAACACCCGGGTGTCACAAAGTGTCCGTTCCTTCGGATATGGAGCGGCCGGCACGTATTTCCTGGGGAAAGCTATCCAGCTGAAACTGTCGTACGAGAAGGCACTGCGCATGCCCAGCACCCAGGAACTGTTTGGTGACGGCGACCTGGAAGCGGGAAAAGCCAACCTGAAGCCGGAACGCAGTGACAATGTGAACCTCAATGCCAGCTACACCAAGCAATGGGACAAACACGGACTGTATGCAGAAGGAGGACTGATTTACCGTAACACGCAGGATTACATCAAGCGTGACCTTTCTACCGTAGGGGGTACCAGCTACGGCAGCTATACCAACCACGGCCGGGTAGAGACCAAGGGATTCAATGTATCCCTCCGCTACAGCTACAGCAACTGGTTCAGCATGGGCGGCACTTTCAACAACCTGGACATCCGCGACAAGGAAAAGAAACGGGCAGCCAGCAGCGGACAGAATGCCCTGACCTACGGACAGCGTATTCCAAACCTGCCCTACCGCTATGCCAACCTCGATGCCAATTTCTACTGGCACGACCTGTTTGCCAAGGGAAACACCCTTACATTGGGGTGGGACTGCTTCTACCAGCACGATTTCCCCCTGTACTGGGAAAAGTTCGGTGACCCTACCACGAAAATCCGGGTACCGGAACAGGTTTCACACAACCTGTCTCTGAGCTACAGCATCCGCAACGGACGCTACAATCTCTCGCTGGAATGCCGGAACCTCACGGATGAAAAGCTGTACGACAACTTCAGCCTGCAAAAAGCCGGACGGGCCTTCTACGGCAAATTCCGGGTATATTTTGGAAATTAATGACCATTCATCATCAAAAATACAAGTATATGACCACAAAAAACTGGATACTGGGCCTAGGCATGCTCTGCATGGGAGGCCTGTTCGCAGGGTGTCAAAAAGAAAACAATGACCCCACCTTCAACAACCACAACAACTTCAAAGGAAATTATGTCATTCCGGTCACTGCCGGAGGAACTTCCTACCTGCTCACGGCAGAAAGCTTGGATAAAGGAAAAATCTCGGTGCTCAATAACGGAAAAGAGTTTCAGGAACAGATTTCCTACTGGATTTTCTATGACCAGAATTATTTCTTCGGCATCAAATACAACGACGGTTCGCAAGGCACCGGAGGCTGCTATTATCTGGATGCGAACAACGTACCCCAAAAGAAATACAGCTATACCTTCAACCGCTTCACGACTTACGGCACCTGGGGTGACAACGTGATTACCGTATCGACCGGCAACACCAAACAAACCGATGAAAAAGGCAATGCGGCCCAAGGTTTCCTGTTCAACTACCTGAACGCCAAAACCGGAACCACCAGCACCAACCAGAAAGATATATTAGCAGAAAACTACTTGGGCAACGGCGAGAAAGTGACCATGGCCGGATTCGTGGAAGCCAACGGAAAGCTTTACACTTCCATCATTCCGATGGGAATGAGCCACTATGGAGTGAACACCTGGCCCGACAAGGTGCTGAGCCAAGACTATGTGGCCACCGGTGACGGAGGAACCGGCAGCGGTAAATACACCGCCGGACAAATCCCGTCGACCCAGTACCCGGACAACGCCTACATTGCCATCTACAGCGGCAGCAGTTTCGACGAAACCCCTGTCATTGCCCAGACGGATAAAATCGGTTTTGCCTGCGGACGCATGCGTTCCCAATATTACCAGACCATCTGGAGCGACGACGACGGCAACCTGTATGTATTTTCCGGAGGATACGGACGCACGGCCACCCAGCCGGCAGCCGACGCCAACCTGAAAGCCAAAGTGCAAGGCAAACTGCCTTCGGGAGTGGTCCGTATCCCGGCCGGAAGCACCCGTTTCGACGAATATTACTGCAATCTGGAAACCATGGAAGGTGCCAGCGGACACCCGCTGTTCCGCTGCTGGCATGTGGGCGGTGACTACTTCCTGCTCAACAACTACGGATGCAGTATCGAAGAAGTCACCACCTTGGGGACCAATGCCCCAAAGAACGAACTGGTCCTCTTCAAGGCTAGTGAAAAAAAATTAATTAGCATCACAGGACTGCCCGACAAGAGCCTGATTTCTTCTTTCGGTAATTCGCCTTATCTGGAAAATAAGTATTTTTACATCCCAGTACTGACCACTGAAGAAGGTGCCACTCCTACATTCTATAAAATCAATCCGGAAACAGGAGAAGCCGTAAAAGGGCTGGAGGTGGAAGCCGACGAAATCACCACGGTAGGCAAAATCGCATTAACCGCGCAATAACATTGAAAGAGAAATGAGAAAATTATTCGGAAAAATACACCGCTGGATTTCCATTCCGTTGGGAATCATTCTTTCGGTCATCTGTTTCTCGGGTGCCACACTGGTCTTCGAGAAGGAAATCACCCAGTGGTTGAATCCCCATATATATAAGGTAAGCACACCCGAGAAAGGTGCCGCCCTCCTGACTCCGTCGGAACTGGTAGCCTGCCTGAAAACACAGGTGGCCGATTCGTTGAGGCTGAGCGCCCTCCAATATGGGGGTGCAGCCGACGAACCCGTCATGGTCACCTTCCAGAATGTGAGTCGGAAAAGCCTGAGCGTGAATCCCTATACCGGAGAAGTGAACGGATGGACCAAAAGCTATCCGTTCTTCCAGACCATGCGGAAACTGCACCGCTGGCTGTTGAACCCTCCTTTACAAAAAGGCGCATACTCCACCGGGAAAATAATCGTTGGCATCTCCACCTTGCTGATGGTCGTAATTCTGGTGAGCGGACTCGTTATCTGGTGGCCACGTAGCCGGAAGGCCTTGCGCAACCGGCTGCAAGTGTCCTGCACCAAAGGCTGGCGCCGTTTCTGGTACGACAGCCACGTAGCCCTGGGATTCTATTCCACCCTTTTCCTGCTGGTCATGGCCCTCACCGGTCTCACCTGGTCGTTCGGATGGTACCGCACGTTTGCCTACGGACTTTTCGGTGCCACTCCATCCTCTTCCACCTCCCCCCATTCCCACTCTGCCCCACAGGAGGCAGACGGCATGCGTGCGAAAGGAAAGGGTAAAACAAAGACTGACTATACGGCATGGGATAAAGCGTTCCAGCATGTACAGGCCCAGTATTCCGGTTATGCCTCCCTTCGTATCGAAAAGAACAAGATACAAGTGAACCAAAGCCGCTACCTGCGCCGTACGGATACCGTAGAATTCAATCCGGCAAACGGAGAACTTACACGAATCATTCCCTCTACGGAAACACCCCGTTCGCAAAAGCTGAGAAGCTGGTTTTATGCCTTCCACACCGGAAGCTGGGGAGGAATCTACACCAAGGTTCTCTATTTTCTGGCCACCTTTATAGGAGGCGTACTTCCACTCAGCGGATATTACCTGTGGTGGAAAAAGAAACGAAGACCTACAAGGTAAGCCGGGCCAGGTAGTCGTAATGACTGCCTTCCTTCACAAGCTCGGCCTTGAAGCCATATTGGGAAGCATACAGACTCAATGTATTGAAATCCACATACAGCCAGTCGAATGTTTCCCCTTTTATTTGCTTGTACTGTATCCGGAAGTCCAGCTGTCCGTAATAATCGGCCGCCAAATCCACCACGAAACTCCCGTCCTCTTCCTCAAACAGGTATTTCAAATCACTGGAATCCATCAGGATGGAACCTCCGGGATTCAGCAGCAGCTTTATCCGCTGGAAGAAAGTCCCGAAATTTTCCACCTTCCCAATGATGCCCGAACCGTTCATCAGCATCAGAATGGTATCGAAACGCTCCACAAAATGCGGGTCGAACAAGTTGACCAGCCGTGCATCCACTCCACGGGCCTGCATCACCTCCACCGAAAGCGGCGAAATGTCGATGGCCACCGGCTCCTTTCCCATTTCCTGCAAAGCCAGCGAATGACATCCGCTGCCTGCACCTACATCCAGAATCTTTCCTTCCGCCAGTTCCAAAGCCGTCTGCTCCAGCACAGGCATGTGAGCATACGTGCGGAACAATTCCTTCACCGGAATCTCATCTTCTTCGAACTGGGAAGAAAATACCCTCAGTTTTCCGGCTTTCCCGGTCTTGAAATACTCGTATATGGCAGCCCCCATCGGGTCTTTCTCTTTTGGCAAAATTGCAGTATCCATTATTGTCTTCTTTTCTATAAACTGCACAAAGATACAAAACAAAATCCATTATGGTTATTTATTCATTATATTCATGCATTTTTCAGAAAAATCACCTAAAAAAGTAAGAATTTATGCATGATATTCAAAATATATCCGTATTTTTGCAGCCGTAAAAGAATAATTATACAATGAAGAACAAGAATAGCAGACTTGATTCCATTAAAATGATCATCTCCAGCAAGGAGATTGGAAGTCAGGACGAACTCTTGCAAGAGTTGACAAAAGAAGGATTCCAATTGACACAAGCCACTTTGTCACGCGACTTAAAACAGCTGAAAGTGGCCAAAGCCGCCAGCATGAACGGCAACTATGTGTATGTACTCCCCAACAACACGATGTACAAACGCATGACCGAGCCGCAGAAAGCCAGCGAAATGTTGCGCCACAATGGTTTCATCTCTATCGAGTTCTCCCACAACATCGCCGTAATCAAGACCCGACCCGGTTATGCCAGCAGTCTGGCTTACGACATTGACATGCATAACTTCCACGAAATCATCGGCACCATTGCCGGCGACGACACCATCATGCTCGTGCTCAGCGAAAACAGTACCCGCACGGAAGTCAAGCATGCCCTTTCTACTATCATCCCGAATATAAACCAATAATAACTGATAAGAACAAGAATGGAACCTACTAAACAAATTGATGTAATGGTAGCCGACGCCTCACACGAGGTTTATGTTGACACAATATTGGACACGATCAGAGAAGCAGCCAAAGTCCGCGGTACGGGAATTGCCGAACGTACACATGAATATGTGGCTACCAAGATGAAGGAAGGGAAAGCCATCATTGCGTTGTGCGGTGACGACTTTGCCGGATTTACTTACATCGAATCATGGGGTAACAAACAATATGTAGCTACCTCCGGACTGATTGTCCATCCGAAATACAGAGGTCTGGGACTGGCCAAACGTATCAAACACGCTTCGTTTACACTGGCCCGCCTGCGATGGCCGAAAGCCAAGATTTTCAGCCTGACTTCAGGAGCTGCCGTCATGAAAATGAATACGGAACTGGGATATGTACCGGTCACCTTCAATGAACTGACAGACGATGAATCGTTCTGGAAAGGATGCGAAGGCTGCATCAACCACGAAATCCTGATGGCCAAGAAGCGTAAGTTCTGTATTTGCACCGCCATGCTCTACGACCCGGCCCTGCACACAGATGACAAAGTAAACAATTTCTAAAATACAAAAATAACTGAAGACGAAGCCTTCTTCTCCTGAACACCAGTCTGGAAGACTTCTCCCAAATAAAGATAAGCACCATGGAAGAAAAGAAAAAAGTTGTCGTTGCTTTCAGCGGCGGATTGGATACCTCCTTTACCGTAATGTACCTGGCAAAGGAAAAAGGATATGAAGTATATGCAGCATGTGCCAACACCGGTGGATTCAGCCCCGAACAGCTGAAGAAAAACGAAGAAAACGCATACAAGCTGGGAGCCGTAAAATATGTCACACTGGACGTCACACAGGAATATTACGAAAAGAGTCTGAAATACATGGTATTCGGTAACGTACTCCGCAACGGGACCTATCCTATCTCTGTAAGTTCTGAACGTATCTTCCAAGCACTGGCCATCGCCCGCTATGCCAACGAAATCGGTGCCCACGCCATCGCACACGGTTCTACAGGTGCCGGAAACGACCAGGTTCGTTTCGACATGACCTTCCTGGTAATGGCTCCGGGAGTGGAAATCATCACCCTGACCCGCGACATGGCATTGAGCCGTGACTATGAAATCAACTACCTGAAGGAACATGGATTTGAAGCCGACTTTACCAAACTGAAATATTCTTACAACGTGGGTATCTGGGGAACCTCTATCTGCGGCGGTGAGATTCTGGACTCTACACAGGGATTGCCGGAAAGCGCTTACCTGAAACAGGTGACCAAAACGGGCAGCGAACAGCTGAAACTGGAATTCAAGAAAGGTGAACTGTATGCCGTCAATGGAGAAGTCTTTGAAGATAAGATCAAAGCCATCCAGAAGGTGGAAGAAATCGGTGCAGCTTACGGTATCGGACGTGACATGCACGTAGGCGACACCATCATCGGCATCAAGGGACGTGTAGGTTTCGAAGCAGCCGCTCCGATGCTGATTATCGGCGCCCACAAATTCCTGGAAAAATATACCTTGAGCAAATGGCAGCAGTACTGGAAAGACCAGGTAGCCAACTGGTATGGCATGTTCCTGCATGAAAGCCAGTACCTGGAACCGGTGATGCGCGACATCGAAGCCATGCTGCAGGAATCACAGCGTAACGTAAACGGTACAGCCATTCTGGAACTTCGTCCGTACTGCTTCTCTACCGTGGGCGTAGACTCTAAAGACGACCTGGTAAAGAACAAATTCGGTGAATATGGTGAAATGCAGAAAGGATGGACGGCTGAAGATGCCAAAGGCTTCATCAAAGTGCTTTCTACTCCGCTGCGTGCGTATTATGCAAACCATAAAGACGAGGCCAATATATGATTAAAGTAGGAATTATAGGAGGTGCAGGATATACGGCAGGCGAACTGATTCGCCTGCTCATCAACCACCCGGATGTAGAAATCAAATTCATTAACAGCTCCAGCAACGCCGGCAACAAGATTACCGATGTGCATGAAGGGCTGTATGGAGAAACCGACCTGGTATTTACCGATGAACTTCCGCTCGACACCATCGACGTGCTGTTCTTCTGTACGGCACACGGAGATACAAAGAAGTTCATGGAAAGCCACAACGTGCCCGAGGATTTGAAAATCATCGACCTCTCCATGGACTACCGCATCAAGTCGGACGACCACGACTTTGTGTATGGTCTGCCGGAACTGAACCGCCGGGCCATCTGCCAAAGCAAGCACGTGGCCAATCCGGGCTGCTTCGCCACTTGCATCCAGCTGGGCCTGTTGCCACTGGCCAAACACCTGATGCTGAACGACGACGTGATGGTCAACGCCATTACGGGAAGTACCGGAGCCGGTGTCAAACCGGGAGCCACCAGCCACTTCAGCTGGCGCAACAACAACCTCAGCATCTACAAACCGTTCGCACACCAGCACGTGCCGGAAATCAAGCAATCGCTGAAACAGTTGCAGAACAGTTTTAATTCTGAAATCGACTTCATCCCTTACCGAGGTGATTTCCCGCGCGGCATCTTCGCCACCATCGTGGTAAAAACGAAAGTGGAACTGGAAGAAATCGTGAAAATGTACGAAGAGTACTATGCAGAAGATTCTTTCACCCACATCGTGGACAAGAACATCGACCTGAAGCAGGTGGTCAACACCAACAAATGCCTGATTCACCTGGAAAAGCATGGGGACAAGCTGCTCATCGTGTCTTGCATCGACAACTTGCTGAAAGGCGCCAGCGGTCAGGCGGTACACAACATGAACCTGATGTTCAACCTGGAAGAAACCGTAGGACTGAAACTGAAACCGAGTGCATTCTAAATCAATGAATAATGAATAATTAAAAATGAAAGGCCAAGTAGCATCCTCTGTCCCTGTTTTTAATTATTCATGCTTAATCTTAATATGAGTATGAAATTATTCGACGTATATCCCCTTTTCGATGTGAACATCGTCAAGGGAAAAGGCTGTCATGTATGGGACGACAAAGGCCAGGAATACCTTGACCTCTATGGAGGCCATGCCGTAATCTCCATCGGCCACGCACATCCTCACTACGTGGAAGCCATCAGCAAACAAGTAGCCACATTGGGATTCTATTCCAATTCCGTCATCAACAAACTGCAGCAGGAAGTGGCCGACCGTCTGGGAGCAATCAGCGGCTACGACGATTACCAGCTTTTCCTGATTAACTCCGGCGCAGAAGCCAACGAAAATGCCTTGAAACTGGCTTCTTTCTACAACGGACGTACCCGCGTCGTCTCTTTCGCCAAAGCGTTCCACGGACGTACTTCATTGGCGGTAGAAGTGACCAACAACCCGAAAATCATTGCTCCTATCAATGACAACAGTCATGTCACCTACCTTCCGCTGAACGATACCGAAGCCTTGAAAGCCGAACTGGCCAAAGGTGACGTCTGTGCCGTGATTATCGAAGGCATTCAGGGGGTAGGCGGTATCCAGGTACCCGACACCGATTTCATGAAAGCCATGCGCCAGGCCTGCGACGAAACCAACACGGTATTGATTCTCGATGAAATCCAATCCGGTTACGGACGAAGTGGTAAATTCTTCGCCCACCAGTACAACGGCATCCGCCCGGACATGATTACCGTGGCCAAAGGTATCGGCAACGGCTTCCCGATGGCTGCCGTACTGATCAGCCCGAAATTCACCCCGGTGTACGGACAGCTGGGAACCACCTTCGGAGGTAACCACCTGGCTTGCGCTGCCGCCATTGCCGTACTCGACGTGATGAAGGAAGAAAATCTGGTAGAGAATGCAGCCAAAGTCGGTACCCACCTGCTGGAAGAACTGAAAAAGTTCAAAGGCATCAAGGAAGTACGCGGACGTGGTCTGATGATTGGCTTGGAATTTGAAGAACCCATCAAGGAACTCCGCAAGCAACTCCTGTTCGAACAGAAAGTATTTACCGGAGTCAGTGGAACCAACGTGCTCCGTCTGCTTCCCCCACTCTGTCTGAGCATGCAGGAAGCCGACGACTTCCTGACCCGTCTGCAACACGTCATAAAATAAGGAAATACCTTATCCTAAGGAACCCATACAAGAAGCGGGAGCATCCTCTTCATCCGGAAGAAAGATGCTCCCGCTTGTCATATCCTGCACTGAAGAGCGATTGCTTTTCCGGAAAACAGTCAAAATAAATTCCATTATATAGCCAGACTCCCATTTTTAATTATAACTTTGCGAATAAACAACTCAAACTTGAAAAATATGAAAGTAGCAATCATCGGAGCCGGAAACATGGGAGGTGCCATTGCCCGTGGTCTGGCCAACGGACATTATATTCAGGCACAACAGATAGCGGTATCCAATCCCAGTGCCGGAAAACTGGAAGCATTGAAAGCGGAATTTCCCGCCATCCACGTGACCCATTCCAACAAGGAAGCGGCAGAAGATGCCGACATCGTCATCATCGCCGTAAAACCCTGGAAGGTGGAAGAAGTACTGAAACCCTTGAGACTGCGGCAGCCTCAGGCTCTGGTGTCCGTAGCTGCCGGACTGACGATTGAAGACCTGGCCCACTTCGTAGACCCGGAAATGCCGATTTTCCGTGTCATCCCGAACACAGCCATCTCGGAAGGAGCCAGCATGACGCTGATTGCTGCACGCAACGCGTCGGAAGAGCAGATTGCGGGCATGACTGCCTTGTTCAACGAGATGGGGCGTTCCATGCTGATTGACGAAAAGCTGTTTGCGGCTGCCACCTCACTGACTTCCTGTGGCATTGCCTACGTGCTGAAATACGTGCAGGCCGCCATGCAGGCAGGAGTGGAACTGGGCATCAAGCCTCACGACGCACAGACCATGCTGGCACAGACACTGGAAGGAGCCGCTCAACTGTTGCTGAACAACGAGCAGGCGCATCCGGCAACCGAAATAGAAAAGGTGACTACTCCGGGGGGTATCACCATCAAAGGTATCAACTCGCTGGAACACGACGGCTTCACGTCGGCCATCATCCGTGCCATCAAGGCCAGCTTATAAACGAATTCTACAGGGAGCTTCGTGCTCCCTTTTTTCCTCACTTAACCTGAATCGACATGAAAAACAACATTCTTATCACCATGGGTATCCTGGTGTTGCTGGGTGTAGCCATACAGGGCTTGTTCGGAATCGTGGCGGGCGTCTTCCTTTCCGCCATCCTGGGTATTGCGTACGGGGCCGTCAAAAAGAACAAGCGGTTCCTACGCTGGTCGGTCATCGCACTGACCATCGACATTATCTGCATCATCCTTTTCTATTTCTGCCTGATTCAATCGGGTATGTAGCCTCACTTCACAAATCCCTTTTTGGCCCATTTCAGGCTGTTCCAGCGTTTCACAAAGATAAGGGCACGGATATTCTCGTCGAGCAGGAAGGCACACCACATGCCGACCAGTCCCCATCCCCAATGGATACCGAACAGATAGCTCAAGCCCACTGAAACCGTCCATTGCACGACCAGTCCCACATAGAAAGGGAAATTCACGTCGCCCGCCGAACGCAGAGCATTCGTGGCGTAAATGTTCACGGCACGCCCAATCTCCACAATGACATCGACAATCAGGATGGTCACACCCAGACGGATGATGTGCTCGTTATTGGTGAGCAGGCTGAAAATGGTATGGCCGAAGATGGCCCAGATGCACGAAAGCCCCAACGACACCAGAATGGACAGACGCATCACGTACTTTCCCAGCAGATAGGCTGCACGAATCTTTTTCTGTCCCACCAGATGTCCGATACTGATGGCTCCACCTTGTGCCATGGCGATGGCAAACAGATAGACGAACATGGTGGTATTCACCGTATAGGTACGGGTGGCCAGCGAATCATTTCCCAGGATATTAATCAGATAAGTAATCACCACCTGCGAGAAACTGTACGACATGTTCTCGCCTGCCGAAGGTAATCCTACCTTCAACAGGTTCTTCAGCTCTTTCCACGGGAAAGGACGGAACAATGCCGGCGGGAAAGAAGGAATATGTTTTTTGAACAGGATGACAAACAACACAATCATGCTGACACCTCGGGCAATGGAGGTAGAAATAGCCGCTCCTTCCGCTCCCATGGCAGGCAGACCGAACTTACCGAAAATCAGGGAATAGTTTCCGATGATGTTCATCACATTGACCAGCACGGTGACCAGCATGGGATAGATGGCCTTGTTCGCACTACGGAGCGAGGCGGAAATGGTCAGCGAAATAGCCTGAAAGAAAGCAAAGGCTCCCACAATCTCCATGTAACCGATGCCGTACTTCAACAATTCCGGACGCAGTCCCATCCAACCCAACAAGGTGCTAGCCCCATAATGCAGAATGGCACTGACCAGGATACCTACCACCAGGTTCAGCAACAGAGACACCCCGACCACCTGCACCATCTTGTGCTTCAGTCCGGCACCCAGATACTGCGAACACAACACCGATGTACCGATATTGATGACCTCGAAGATAAGGAAAGCAAACATCACAATCTGGTTTACCACACCTACTGCCGCCACACTCTCGTCCGAGTACTGGCTCAGCATGATGGTGTCTACTGCCCCCAGCATCATAATCAATAAAGTCTCAATGAAGATAGGAATCACGAGCTTCGTCAAGCCCTTCCGGATGTTCGTCTGTTGAATTGTCTGTTCCACGTGTTAACTCTCTAAAAACATTGCAAAAATACGATATTTGCTTTAGAGAGTGTCTTGACCTATATCAATTTAAAAGCTTAAACCTCATAATGCACTATTTTCCCCCTTTTATTGACTATTTTCCCCCCTTTATTGCTTATAAAATATGATTTTTGTAACACTTAAAAATGAATATTATGAAAATCAAACGATTTCTACTTATCCTATTCGCATGCATTTGTATTCCATTTAATGTATGGAGTAATCCTGTTGACGGACTTCTAGAAAGAATTTGTCCGGGCGCATCCCACAAATTTATCATCCAATTACAAAAGGGTGAAAACGACTTTTTCGAACTTGACCAGAAAGGCAACAAAGTCGTCATCCGGGGAAACAATTACGTGAACATTGCTACCGGCCTCAACTGGTACCTGAAATATTACGCAGGTATCCATCTTTCCTGGAACGGGATGACAGCCCAGCTGCCGGAAAGTCTGCCGAAAGTGTCCACACCGGTCCGCAAGGAAACCAATCTCTCGTTGAGATATGATTTCAACTATTGCACCTATTCTTATACCATGGCATTCTGGGACTGGAACCGTTGGGAAAAAGAAATTGACTGGATGGCATTGCACGGCATCAACCTTCCGCTGGCAGCCGTAGGTCAGGAATGTGTATGGAAAAACATGCTGACCAAATTAGGTTATACGAAAGAGGAAATCAATAAATTCATTGCAGGACCCGCTTTCCTGGCATGGTGGGCCATGAACAACCTGGAAGGATGGGGAGGCCCCAATCCGGACAGCTGGTACACACAGCAGGAAGCCTTGCAGAAAAAGATACTGAAACGTATGCGCGAATACGGCATCGAACCGGTATTCCCAGGTTATTCCGGAATGGTACCCCACGATGCCAACCAGAAACTGGGACTGAACGTAACAGAACCGGAACTGTGGAACGGATTTACCCGTCCGGCTTTCTTACTGCCTACCGACCCCCGTTTCAAAGAAATCGCCGCATTATACTATAAAGAACAGGAAAAACTGTTCGGTAAAGCCAACTATTATTCCATGGACCCGTTCCATGAATGTGAAAATGCCGGAAGCATAGATTTCGACGCTGCGGGGAAAGCCGTACTTACCGCGATGAAAGCAGTCAATCCGAAGGCTACATGGGTCATTCAGGGATGGACAGAGAATCCGCGCCCGGAAATGATCAAAAACCTGAACAACGGCGACATCCTGATTCTGGATTTGTTCAGCGAATGTCGCCCGATGTGGGGTATCCCTTCCATCTGGAAACGTGAAAAAGGTTACGAACAGCACAACTGGCTGTTCTGTATGCTGGAAAACTTCGGAGGGAATGTGGGTCTGCACGGACGTATGGACCTGCTGTTGAACAATTTTTATCTCACCAAAAACAATCCGCTGGCTGCCCATCTCAAAGGTATCGGTCTGACCATGGAAGGCAGTGAAAACAATCCGGTAATGTTCGAACTGATGTGCGAACTTCCCTGGCGACCGGAAAAGTTCACCAAGGAAGAATGGCTGAAAGGTTACATCAAGGCCCGCTACGGTACATACGATGAAACAGTAGCCAAGGCATGGAACATTCTGGCAAACGGTATCTATAACTGTCCGTTCGGCAACAACCAGCAAGGCACCCACGAATCCATCTTCTGCGGACGCCCGAGTCTGAATAACTTCCAGGCCTCCAGCTGGTCAAAAATGGAAAACTATTATGACCCGACTACCACAGAAGACGCTGCCCGCCTGATGCTGGAAGTGGCCGACAAATACAAAGACAACAACAACTTCGAATATGATTTGGTAGACATTGTCCGCCAGTCCTTGTCCGACAGAGGACGTATCGTCTACAACCAGACGATAGCCGATTTCAAAAGCTTCGACAAGAAAAGTTTTGCGGCTCACTCTCAGGAATTCCTAAATATCCTGCTGGCGCAAGACCGTCTGCTGGCTACCCGAAGCGAGTTCCGCGTGGGACGCTGGATTGAGCAGGCCCGCAACCTGGGAACCACTCCGGAAGAAAAAGACCTGTACGAATGGAACGCCCGCGTACAAATCACCACTTGGGGTAACCGTGTATGTGCCAACGACGGAGGACTCCGTGATTATGCCCACAAAGAATGGAACGGAATACTGAAAGATTTCTACTACAAACGCTGGGCGGCCTACTGGCAGACCCTTCAGGATGTATTGGACGGAAAGCCGATGGTAGAACTTGACTATTACGCCATGGAAGAACCGTGGACAGTGGCTCACAACCCGTATCCGGCAAAAGGAGAAGGTGATTGTATCGGTGTAGCGAAAGAAGTTTTCAACGAGGTATTTAAAGATAAATAAAGAACCGGGGCCCAACCCTTAAAAACAGAAAAGCACCATGAAACGACTCTTGTCACTCGACGTATTACGCGGCATCACAGTATGCGGTATGATTCTGGTAAACAATGCCGGAGGATCCGTTTCGTATGCCCCACTGCGCCATTCCGTATGGAACGGTCTGACTCCGTGTGACCTGGTCTTCCCGTTCTTCCTGTTCATGGTAGGTATTTCCACTTACATTTCCCTTCGGAAGTTCGACTTCAAGCCCTCGCACGAAGTCGTCAAGAAGATTTTCCGGCGGACTTTCCTTATCATTCTTATCGGACTTGGTATCGAATGGTTCGGCTACGCCTGCAAAGGAGAATTCTTCCCGATAGACACGCTTCGCATCCCCGGCGTACTGCAACGTATCGGTTTGTGCTACGGTATTGTATCACTGATGGTCATCTACATCCGTCACAAATATCTTCCATGGATTGCAGGTGGTTTGCTGGTGGTCTATTCCATCCTGCTGCTGGTAGGAAACGGCTATGCTTGCGACGACACCAACATCTTGGCTGTCATCGACAGAAGCATTTTCGGAGAAGCCCATCTTTATAAAAAGAGTCCGGTCGATCCGGAAGGACTGGCCGCAACCCTTTCCGCAGTAGCCCATACCCTCATCGGATTTTTGTGTGGCAAGCTGTTATTGGAAAAGATTCCCGTAAGCCAACGGGTTGTCAAACTCATCACAGTGGCAGTGATAATGCTGGCAGTCGGTTATATTCTTTCCATCTGGATGCCTCTCAACAAACGGGTCTGGTCTACAAGCTTCGTCTTCGTAACCTGTGGATGGGGTTCCCTACTGCTTGCCTTGCTCATGTATGTGATAGACGTAAAGGAAGTAAACAAAGGCTGGACTTTCTTCCTGGTTTTCGGCATGAATCCGCTCTTCCTCTACGTACTCAGTGAAGTGGTAGCCATCGCCTTTTCCGAATGGGGTATCCGAAAAGCAATTTACCAGGGCATTCTGGTCGTATTTACGGATCCATATTTTGCCTCCCTCATCTATGCGTTGCTTTTCTGCTCCCTCATGTGTATCACGGGCTACATCCTACATCGGAAAAAAATATATATCAAGATATGATTTTAAAAACTAACCTTTTAAAAATCTAAGTTTATGTGTAAAGTACAATTGAAAAATGCAAGACTAAGGCCATTTGCTTTATTTATGGCTCTTTTTCTGATGAATGTCTCATGGGCATTCGCGCAACTCACAGTTACAGGACGTGTACAGAGTAAATCAGGTGAACCCCTGATTGGTGTAAACGTTGTGGAAAAAGGTACCACCAACGGAACTGTTACCGACTTGGATGGTAATTACTCCCTTCAGGTAGCAAAAGGGAAAACCCTTGTATTCTCTTATATTGGTTTCCTGACACAGGAAAATGTAGTGAAAGGTGCCAGAATGAACATAACCCTTCTGGAAGATACAGAAACCTTGGATGAAGTCGTAGTTATCGGTTACGGTAGCATGCAGCGCAAGGATGTGACCAGTTCCATCACTTCTGTCAAGGCAGAAGACCTGAACGTGGGTGTCGTTACCAGCCCTGCACAGATGCTGCAAGGTAAAGTTCCGGGACTGACAGTGGCCAACACCAGTGACCCGAACGGTTCGGCTTCCATCTCTTTGCGTGGTGCTTCTTCACTGCGTGCAGGTGAAGCCATGGAGCCTTACTACGTAATCGACGGTGTGCCGGGTGCCAGCCTGTCACTCGTCGCTCCGGATGACATCGAAAGCATTGATGTGCTCCGCGATGCTTCCGCCACAGCCATCTACGGTTCAAAGGCAGCCAACGGCGTAATCATCGTAACGACCAAGAAAGGGAAGAAAAACGGACGTACCAGCGTAAGCTACAGTGGCTACGTAGCATGGGACAAGACCATGAACTCACTCGACATGATGTCGGCAGACCAGTTGCTTACATTTGCCAAAAACAACAATATCGATCTTTCTTCTTATTACGATGTGAATCACCCGGCCAATACCAACTGGCAGGACGAAGTGCTCCGCACCGGCTTCAGCCACAACCACAACGTATCCATCAACGGAGGTAACGAGAAGACCAGCTACAGCGCCTCCATCAACTTCATGGACCGTCAGGGTGTGGTACGCGGCACCAGCATGGACCGCCTCAACGCCCGTTCTTTCGTACAGACAAAGGCCCTGAACGACCGCTTGGAACTGGCCTTCAGCGTCAATGCCAGCGTACGTAACAGTTCTACAGGTCCTACCGGCGGAAACGGCCAGAGCGTACTGGACGCCATGTACTACTACAGCCCGCTGGTTCCCGCGAGAAACGCGGACGGCTCTTGGTATGGCAACACGCAGATTTCACAGAACTTCAACCCGGTCCGCATGATCAACGAAGACCGCTATGACACGAAAGAGAAACTGCTGCAGGGAACGGCACAGGCCACCTTGCATATTATTGACGGTCTGGACTGGAACCTGAACCTGTCCTACCAGAACCAGCAGTACATCTACAGCAACTACAACAGCAGCAAGACTGAACTGCCGAGCGTGGCTTCCCGCAACGGACAGGCAGACCGCAGCACACTGGAAAACACCCGCAAGCAGATGGAAACCTATCTGAACTGGAACCACACCTTTGCCGATGCGCACAAGGTAGGCGTCATGCTCGGTTACTCCTGGGAACAGGCCGACAACAACGACGGCTTCGGCTTGAAGGTGTACAACTTCTACAATGATGACCTGACTTACCACAACCTGGGCGTGGCCAACAACATCTCCATCAACGATGTGATCAGCAACAACCTGTCCACCCTGCGTATGATCTCCTTCTACGGACGTGTCAACTACAGCTACAAGAGCAGATACCTGTTGCAGGCTACGGTTCGTCGGGATGGCTCTTCCGCCTTCGGTGTCAACAACCGCTGGGGTACCTTCCCCTCTGTATCTGCCGCATGGCGTATCACGGAAGAGGATTTCATGAAGGACCAGAGCGTGTTCGATGACCTGAAGCTGCGCGTCGGCTACGGTGTCAGCGGTAACTCACTGGGATTCGATGCCTTCTATTCACGTCCTATCTACGGTGCTACCGGCTGGTTCACGTACGTGGATGCCAACGGTACTTCCTCACAATACCGTATCTTGGGTGCTACCCGTAACTCAAACCCGGATTTGAAATGGGAAACGACCGGCATGTTCAACATCGGTGTGGACTTCGGCTTCCTGAACAACCGTCTGACCGGTACCATCGAATATTATGACAAGCGTACCAGTGACTTGATCTTCGACTATGCGGTTTCTACCAACCGTTATCCTTACGGATGGATGACTGCCAACGTAGGTGACATCAGCAACAAAGGTGTGGAAATCACCATCAATGCGATACCTGTACAGACCCACAACTTCACATGGAGTACGACTCTTAACTTGTCCCACAACAAGAACGTGGTGGAAAAGCTTTCCAATGACATGTATTCTGTAGAATACAGTGACCGTGCCAACCCGGATGTAGGTGGTTACACCAGCACACAGGTACAGCGTATCATGGAAGGTGCTCCGCTCGGACAGTTCTATCTGTACGAATGGGCCGGATATGATGAAAACGGTGGTTCTATCTTCAACGACTACGATGCCGACGGTAACTTGGTGGGAACGACTGACGCTCCGACAGACGAAGACCGCCGTCCTCACGGATCTGCCCAGCCGAAACTGACTTACGGATGGAACAACGACTTCACATGGAAGAACTGGACATTGACCGCCTTCTTCCAGGGTGTAGCTGGTAACAAGATCTTCAATGCCACCCGCTGCTACTACAACAACGTAAGCTTGGTAAGCAACGGTAAGAACGTACTGGCAGAAGTGGCTGAAGGACAGAACGCACACGATTCCCGTGCACAGGCTCCGTCCGACCGTTATCTGGAAAATGGTTCCTACCTCCGTCTGTCTACTTTGACCTTGGGTTATAACTTTGGCAAACTGGGCAAATGGGTCAACAACCTGCGCTTGTATGCCACTTGCAACAACGTATTTACCATCACCGGTTATAAAGGCGTCGACCCTGAAATCAGCCTGGGCGGTCTGGAACCGGGTATGGACTGGCGTAACACTACTTACCCACGTACACGTACCTTCATGGTAGGCGTAAACGTGAATTTCTAACCTTTAATAAAGGAGATTTTAAGATATGAAAACAAGAAATATATTGACTGGTGCCTTTCTGGCACTTACCGCATTCGGCTGTACCGATCTGGACGTTAATATTGAATCCCAGTATAGCGAGATGCCTAACTCACCCATTGCCATAGAAGCCCAGATGAACAACGCTTTCTATGGATTCCGTAATGCCATCGGCCGCCGTTTTGATGAAGGTGTGTCTTGTAACTCGGATGAATATACAGCCGTCAGCTTCGATGGTGACTACCTGAACAGCCGTGATATGGCAAACTTCTCATTGCACATGATCGACCCCACCAACTCAAAGAACCAGTTGAACGTGTTTGATGAATTGCAGAGTGCCATCACCAACTGTAACCGTGTTCTGTTCGACCTGAGCGCCGGTGGTGTATCCGACGAAGAGCTGGCTCCGGTACGTGCCGTGCGTGCCTTCTATCACTTTGTCATCATGGACCATTGGGGTGATACTCCTATCATCGACCACCTGCTGGCCGATGACGAACGTATTGACCGTTCTCCGCGTGCCGATGTCGCTAAATGGATTGAATCGGAACTGCTGGCTGTACGTGATCAATGCTACGAAAATGTGGATGCTTCTACTTATGGTAAGCCGACCCGCTGGATGGTGGATGCCTTGCTGGCCAAACTGTACCTTAACTGGAATGTTTACACAAAGGACGTAACCAGTGCAAGCTGGGACCCCAATGCAGCCAATGAAAAGCTGAACGACTGTATCGCAGCCTGCGACCGTGTCATTGCTTCCGGCCACTTTGACCTGAGCGACGATTACAAAGCCAAGTTCATGTACACCAACGGTCCGCAGATCAAGGATTTCATCTATGCCATGCCGTATGATGCGGAAACCGTTCAGGGTATGACCTTCGCCCGTTTCCGTACATGGCGTCGTGGTCAGAACAGCAACGGTTTCTACAGCATCGAGATGAGTAACTCAGTGGGTGGCAATATGGCACTGACTCCTGAATTCGTAGAATTGTTCTGCCTGCCGGGTGACCGCCGTAACGACGTGATTGCCGGTAGTACAGGTGCAAATATCAATTTGCCTTCTTTCGATGTGTACCAGTATGACAATGCGACCGGAGAACCGACCAATGTCCGCAACACTTACGGTGGTGAAAATGTAACCTTCACCAAGGCTATCACCTTGAAGGAAGACTTGGCTGCCGATCCTCCTGTAGTGCCTAATGCAGACCTGAACTGTGGTGCAGACCTGAAAGGATGGACACAGGGTTACCGCTCCATCAAATTCTTCCCGGACATCAACGACTATAACAACTTCAGCCGTAACCAGGACAACGACTTCCCTATCTTCCGTTATGCGGACATTATCCTGATGAAATGTGAAGCCATTGTACGTGGCGGTACGGCTACCAACGGGGATATCCCGATGAGCCTGTTCAACCAGATCCGTACGTATGTACATGCACCGTTGCTGGATCACAACCCGAGCCTGCAGGAAATTCTGGACGAACGTGGACGTGAATTCTTGGATGAACACTGGCGTCGTAACGACTTGATCCGTTTCGGCAAATTTGAAGAGCCTTGGGGATTCAAGGATCAGTTCAACCCGAATGCAAGAAATCCTCAATACCGCTTGTGGCCGTTGAGCATCGATGCGTTGAACAACAATACCAACTGGAAACAGAACCCGGGTTATTGATCAACTACTATAAATTTATCGGTGAGGGAAATTTCCCTCACCGATATTTGCCATTCATTCTATTATCAGTTTTCAAAGGTCTATTCTATAACAGAAATGTATAGATAATGAGTTGAATAGTCTTAAACCCATACCAATCCTAGAATTGCTATACTTATTTTTACAGAAAAGATAGCAATCACGTAGATTTAAGATTCATGAAGACACACATTACTACATTACTCAAATCCCTGATTTATGGAGCGATTGCTCCATTCATTGTTTCGTGCGCTAACGGTCATACTTCCGAAAACCTGTTGTCGTACATCGACACAAGGGTGGGTACTGCCGCCAGCACAACTCATACTGCCGGTATGTTTGGCAAGCACACCGAGGAATACGGACAAACCTTACCTGCCGTACTGGAACCCAACGGCATGAATTTCTGGACACCACAGACACAAGACACCGAACTGAAATGCATCGCACCTTATTATTATCGTGATTCCTTGTTTCAAGGATTCCGCAATTCTCACTGGATTGTGGGAGGATGTACACAAGACTACGGCTCCATGACACTGACGGCTTCGTTCGATACTTTACGATGCCTGCCGGAAAAAAGAGCTACCCGATTCTCACACGAGCAGGAAACTGCTACTCCCTCTTATTACTCTGTGACTTTGCCTGATGAACATCTTCAGGCTGAAATGACAGGCCGTTCGCGGTCGGCCATCTTCCGTTTTTCCTACGAAAAGGCAGGAAAAGCTTATTTCATCGTCAATCCTAACAGCGACGAAGGAGAAGGATATATCGAAATTGATACCCTTCAGAAACGTATCTATGGCTACAACCCCGTACACCGTATTTATCAGGGCTGGGGAGAAGCGGCCGGATACAGCGGACATTTTATCATAGACTACCAGAAAGACCTCTGCGACTTCGGAACTTTCCGGGAAGACAGTCTGTTCCCTGGACAAACCAAAATCGGTCATGAAAAAAATATCGGAATCTATATAGGCTTTCACGTGAAAAGCCACGAACAAGTATTGGTCAAAGCGGCTTCTTCCTTCACCGATAGAAAAGGAGCCGAACGAAACCTGCAACAGGAAATTCCACACTGGAACTTCGACCAGACCCGGAAGGAGCTTACCGCCATCTGGGAAAAGCATCTCTCGGCCATTGAAGTGGAAACACCTGATCAGGAAGCCAAGGAGAAATTCTACGGAGCCTTCTATCGGGCTTCTTTCCTTCCCCGCACATTCAACGACGTGGATGGAAGATACCCGGCTTTTGCACAGAAAGATTCCATTCTCCAGCTGGCCCAAAACGAGACCTATTATGATGACTTCAGCATGTGGGACACCTACCGTGCCTTGCATCCGCTCATCAACCTATTATACCCCACGCGAGGAGGGCAGATGATGCAGTCGCTCGTCCACAAATATGAACAGGGCGGCTGGTTGCCCATCTTCCCGTGCTGGAACAGCTATACAGCAGCCATGATTGGCGACCATTGTATTGCAGCCATAGGGGATGCATTCGTGAAAGGCATCCGCAACTTTGACATCGAAAC
Organism: uncultured Bacteroides sp.; assembly: GCA_900551445.1. Classification (GTDB taxonomy): domain Bacteria; phylum Bacteroidota; class Bacteroidia; order Bacteroidales; family Bacteroidaceae; genus Phocaeicola. Next base: position 103,167 of record URWA01000006.1, read on the forward strand.
GGCCTATAAAGCCATGCGACAGAATGCCTTTGAATCGCCCGTCCAGGAAGCAGACTACCGGAACGGGATGGGACGCCGGGCCTTACAATCGTACCTGAAGTACGGCTACATCCCACTGGAGGACAGTGTACCCGATGCCTTCCACACCAAAGAACAGGTGTCGCGCACCTTGGAATATGCTTACGATGATTTTGTACTTTCCCAAGTAGCCAGACTGCTTCAGAAAGAGGAGGATTACAAATTATTGGCCGCCCGTGCCCAGAACTACCGCAATGTCATCGACCCAAGTACAGGATATGCCCAGGGACGGCATGCCGACGGCACCTTCCTGAAAGAAGCGAACGCCTTCCAGTTTGCCAAGTTCATCACCGAAGGAGCACCCTGTCATTACACCTGGTATGTGCCTCAAGACCCGTATGGACTCATGGAATGTATGGGCGGACGCCCGCATTATGTGGAGAAACTGGACTCCATGTTCAGCGAACAGCGATACTGGCACGGCAATGAGCCCTGCCATCAGGTGGCTTTCATGTTCAACTACGCAGGACAGCCATGGAAGACCCAGCAGGCTGTACGTCACATCATGGAAACGGAATACCTGAATGCCCCCGGAGGATTGTCGGGCAACGACGATGCAGGACAAATGTCGGCCTGGTATATTTTTGCCTCTTTGGGCTTCTATCCGGTTTGCCCGGGTTCCCCCTATTATGTGCTGGCCAGTCCTTCGTTCGCCAAGGCCACGCTACACCTGGAAAACGGAAAGACTTTTACCCTTCAAGCTGAAAATGCCTCCAAGGAGAACATTTACATACAACAAGTAACCTTGAACGGAAAGCCTTATACCCGAAACTACATTACGCATAAAGATATTACGGAAGGAGGCGAAATGGTATTTGTCATGGGGAATACGCCCAATAAAGCATGGGGCAGCGCTCCAGAGGACTGTCCCCCTTCACTGATTGAAAAATTCTGAATAAAAACATAAATCCCATATACATTATGAAAACAAAAAATATTCTTCTTGCACTATTCAGCATCTTCCTTCTCGGAGCATGCCACTCGCCACAAACGGGGATTTACAACATTATGGACTACGGGGCTACCGGTGACGGGGAAACGGACGATGCCTCAGCCATTCAAAAAGCCATCAATGCCTGCTCGGAGGCCGGAGGCGGTACGGTTCTTGTACCATCGGGACATACCTTCCTTTGCGGACCGTTCAAACTGGCTTCTTACGTGGAATTACAGCTGGCCCCCAATTCCCGGCTGCTGGCGAATCCCGATGAAAGCATCTATACCGAAAGTGCCTTCGGTGCCAACCGCGGAGAGGGAATGATGTGGATTAGCGGAAAAGACCTGAAAAACGTGTCCATTACCGGAACAGGAAGCATCGACGGCAACGGAGTGGCCTTCATGGGTAAGGAACTGGATGACTCCTACGAGCTGAAGCCGGTAACGGATTTTGACCCGCGCCCGCATGTGCTCACACTGACCAATATCGAAAAGCTGGTGATACGCGATGTAAACATCTGCAACAGTGCCTACTGGACAGTCCATCTGATAGGCTGCCGCAACGTCATGATCGACGGTATCAGCATCCTCAACAACCTCAAAATCCGGAACGGCGATGGCATCGATGTGGACCATTCCAAGGATGTGCGCATCTCCAACTGTTTCATTGAATCGGGCGACGACTGTATCTGCCTGAAGAACCGAAGAGAATTTGAGGAGTATGGAAGCTGTGAGGATGTGGTAGTAACCAACTGCACCATGACTTCACGTTCCTGTGCCGTAAAAATCGGTTCGGAGAACATGGACAAAATCAACAACGTTCTGTTCACCAACTGCATCATCAAGGACAGCAACCGGGGAATCGGCATACAGAACCGTGACGAAGGTACGGTGACCAACGTAATATTCTCGAACATGATTGTCGACTGCCGCTTCTTCTCCGACGTATGGTGGGGCAAGGCTGAACCCATCTATGTCACTTCTTATCCGCGGGCTGTAGGCAACCACAAAGACGCGGGATGGCGTTTCCCGAAAGGAGCCGTGAAAGGTGCCTGCGGGGAAGTGAGCCGCATTTATTTCCACAACATCAAGTGTACAAGTGAAAACGGAGTCTTTGTGGGCGGAGATACCCCCGACAAAATCAACCGGATTTACTTCGACCAGGTAGAAGTGAACCTCCACAAACGGACAACCTTCGAAGGAGGAATCTACGACAAGCGTCCGTGCGACGGAGAAGGTTTCCTGACAGGCAAGACCTACGGATTCTTCATCCATACGGCCTCTGACATCCAGATGGAAGACTGCATGGTAAACTGGGGAGACACACGACCTGACTATGCCGCAGAAGACGTACACTTGGAGAATGCAGCCAGAATCATACAAAGATGACACTAGCTTAGTGCTCATAAACCCGTTGTGAAACGGTACATTTCTAAATTTCTTTTTTTAAGCCGGGACTCCGCAACACCTTGCGGGTTCCGGCTTCTTCTTTTCAAATTCAGGAATGTCCTACCGAACTTGGCAGGCAACCGAAACGCTGCTTGAAACATTTCGTGAAATACTTGGGATCATTGAAGCCTACCGCATAAGCTACCTCCGATACATTGGCCTCTCCTTTTCCCTGTTCCAGCAACTGATATCCCATATCCAAACGGAAATTCTTCATGAACTGCCCAATCGGCATCCCGGCCAGATTCTGCATTTTCTGGTTTACCAACGTCTTGCTATATCCCATATCGCGGATAAACGCATCCAAGCCATACTCGGAATCGGCATAATGCTGCTTCATCAACTCTATCGCCTTGTCCATGAAAGTCTTGTCTCTGGACTCCTCAATCAATCCCAGTTCACTCACATCCGTCAGTGCAACCGGTTTGGAAAGTCTTTCCTTATAGCCACGACGCAAAGCCAGGATGTTACGGATACGATACTTGAATACCTCCGCATCGAAAGGCTTGCACAAATATTCATCCACCCCTACCGAATAACAAATCCGTTCGTTCTCTTCCGAACGGACAGCCGTCAGAATCAAGAAAGGAATGTGGCTGGTTTCCAGGTTTTCTTTCACCCGCTTCGACAGTTCCAGTCCGTCCATCTCCGGCATGAGCAGGTCACTGATAATCAAGTCCACGGAATGTTTCTTTATCACTTCCAAGGCCTTCACTCCGTTTTCAGCTTCCAGCAGCTTATAGTCTTTCTTCAGAAGTGAACGGATATAACGACGCATGTCGGAATTATCGTCCACAATCAACACGGTAGCCTGTGCCGCCGAAACAGCCTCAACCGTAGCATCCTTTTCGGCCGGAAGGACCGTTTCTCCGGTTACATACTGCTCTTCTGCAGGCATTTCTTTCATGGGCAGCAGAATCCGGAAAGAGGCTCCTCCCGACGGATTATTCCGGGCAGAGATAACCCCACCATGAAGTGCGACAATACGTTTACAGACATTCAAGCCGATACCGGTTCCGCTCTGTCCGAATACAGGGTAGGCCACGGTATTCTGTGACTGATAAAAACTGTCGAAAATCTGTTGTAAATCTTTTTCCGGGATACCACATCCTGTATCCGATACGGCCAAATACAGTTGTACCTTTCCTCCTTTATCCACCACACGGGCTGCATACAGACGAATGGTACCACCGTCGGGGGTAAATTTCACCGCATTGGCCAGCAAGTTCGTCAGCACCCGGTGAAGATATTGCGGGTCGGCATTGACAGAAAGCCCCTGCAAGTGATAGTAGGTCTGCAACGTGATGTGACGGTCTTTCACAAAAGCAATAAAAGGCAGGAGCAAATCGTCTATCATGGCTACCAGGTTGAACGGATGCACGTTCAACTTCACCTTTTCCGTATCGAGTTTCCGGAAATCCATCAGTTCATTCACCAAAGAAAGCAAATCCTCCACATTACGTTCAGCAATCTGAAGCTGCTCTTTCACCTCCTCATCGGAAGTGAGCGACAAAGCCTGCCCAATGGGACCGTGAATCAACGTGACCGGCGTACGGAACTCATGGGTGATGTGCGTAAAGAAACGGATCTTTTCCTCGGCCATTTCTTCCACATGATGCGCCATGACCTCCAGACTGTGATTCTGCACCTCCAGCTCGTGGGTACGCTGTGCCACCAACTGTTCCAGCACGACCTGCCGACGTTTCAGCCGACGTACCTTATAACGATAGAAGAGAAAAGAAAGGGATCCCGCCGCCAGAAGAATCAGCGACCAGAACCACCAGGACTTATAATAATACGGACGTACCTCCAAGTCCAGCCTCAGTATATCCTGCTGCCATTCTCCTTCCGGATTGGTGACCTGTATTTCCAACCGACAGTTTCTCGACGGAAGCGAAGACAATACTACCACCGGATTCTGTGCCGGAAGCTCCGTCCATTTCCCACCGTCTTCTTCCACTCTGTAACGGATACGGACAGTCTCATTATGACCATACTCATGCATCGTCAGAGCCAGTTCCAGTTTGTCTCCTTCCTCCAGACCGGTCACACATTCCCGGGTCCAATACTCCCATTCTCCGTCATTGATACGGCATGAAGAGATGGCGATGGAACGCTCTTTGGCATGTGGGGGAATTCTTTTAAGGGACACCTCATACAACCCATGGTCTTTTCCACAATACAAACGATTGTGTTTCAACGAGAAATGTAATGTATTCACATCGTAATCACTGTCCAAGATACCATCGGACTTACCGTAGGAAACAAACGTACCTTCCGCTACCCGCAAACGGGATAACCCGTTGTCTGTCGCAATCCACAAGTTTCCTTTGCTATCTTCCGACAATCCATACACCGAGTTCTCAGGAAAACCCTCTTCCTTTCCATAATGCTTGAACAGAAAACGGTTTCCTTCATCCGAGGCCAAACGATACAGTCCCGTACCCTTTCCTCCCAGCCAGATTCTTCCCTGACTGTCCTGAAAGACCACGTTGATTTGCTCCACTTGCGTGGATTTGGCATCATCGAGCTTGTAGCGCAAATAAATATAATTGAAGTGTCGACGGGAGCGTGCAAAAGAAAACAGGTCTACGATAAACAATCCCTCGGAGGTACCTACCCACAGACGCCCCTTGTAATCGACACACAACGAACCGATGGACTTGAACTCCGACACCGCCGCATGAAAATCTACCCGACGGAACTGTTCCTGCCCTTTGTCATAAAAGACCAGCCCGTGCGTGGTACCAAACCAGATACCCCGGTTGATGGAATCTTCGGCCGCACTCATGATAAAATCATCCTCCAGGCCGGGGACTTTCCCATTGGAGTGCTGACGGAACGACGGTTGCGGCTTATTCAAATCCAGTTCACTGATGCCTGCGCCCCACGTATATACCCACAGGTGATTGTCTCCGTCAATCAAAAGCCCGTTCACATTGTTCGAAAGAATAGACGCCGGGTTCTGCGGTATGAAAGCGTAATGCTTTACAGCCTCCGTCACCGGATTCATCTGATAAAGTCCTCCTTCAATCGTTCCAATCCACAAGTCTCCTGTCCTGTCTTCCGTAATGGCACTGATCTGAGGCGTACGCCCTTCCGACAATTTCCAAGGAATATCGCCCAGCCGGGACACTTCCAACCTGCGCGAACGGTACAGGAGGTTCACACCTCCGTCCTGCGTACCCGCCCAGATATCCTGTCCATCGACAAACAGGCAACCAATGGTGTTGGAATTCAATCCGCCCTCATCCGGAGTCTCCAGACGGCGGATAAAGGAAAACGAATCGGAGGCCCGGTTATACACGTTCAGCCCGTTAAAGGTAGAGACAATCAGATGCCCGTCCGACGTCTGCTTGATGTCTGTAATGTATGCCTGACTGAGCATTCCTTCCCGATGTGACGAATACCGATAGCGCTTCAGGCTCCTTGTCGCCCGTCCGTAGCGGAAAAGTCCACGGTTACTTCCTATCCACAAGTAATCGCCATCCACCTGCAGGCAGGAAATACGCCAGTCGTCACTGAAAGGTACGATGTCATCCGAGAGCAACTGCTTGTCGAGCACATTGCCGTCTTTTTTCATAATCCAGTACAGCTGATTCCCGATACCGGCACAGAGCCCTCCTTCCAGTTCCGCAATGGCGGAAATGGAATTATCCGTCTGTCCCTGCATCCGATAACATCCTGTAATCTTCCCGTCGTCTCCCAGTTCCAGACACCACAGCATCTTGTCGGTAACAATCCAGACATCTCCATTCGAGGATTGCACGGCAGAACGCACAAACGAAGCAAACAGGGCGGAAAGTTCCGGAAACTTCTCTCCACCTAACCGGGACAGAGGCAATGGCATCCCCGTCTGCAGGTCAATCAAGTCCAGTCCGGCATCCGAACCCACCCAAAGTCTCTTGTAGCGGTCCTCACACACGGTGTACACATAATCTCCCTTTAGCCTGTACAAGGTCTTTTCCGTCCCATAGGTCAGGAAGCGGTAACCATCGTAACGTGCCAGTCCGTCCTGCGTAGCAATCCAGATGTAACCATACGAATCCTTCATCACCGAAGTCACCGAGTTATTGGGCAAACCAGCTTCCTCGGTGAGGTGATAAAAGTTATATCGAGAGAAAAAGGTATCCTTTGCCTCCAGACAAAAAGAATATCCTCCCATCCATATCATCAAAGTCAACAAAAGCAATCTCATAGTATATTATTTTATGATACAACTGTATCCGTCGTTTTTCTTTTCAGAAGGCACCTGCGCTCCCGCCTGATATACCAGGTGACGCAAATCCATCCCAAGGCCACCACAAAGACCCCTACCAGTGCCGGATACCGGTAACCCAGTCCGGCGTCAATCGGCAGTCCTCCGGCGTAAGCTCCTACCGCATTTCCCAGATTGAATGCAATCTGCACGCAGGCAGCTCCCATCATCTCACTTCCCCGGGAATTCTGCAACAGCAACAGCTGCTGGGGAGGTGACACGGCAAACAGGGCAGCCGCACAGACGAACATCAGCAAGACGGAAAGCCATGGCACTCCGGCAAAGAGGAAGGTACCCAGCAAAGCCAGCATCATGAACACCTGTGTGAACTGTATCACTGGAGCCAGCCCGTACAAATCACCGCAACGTCCGCCAATCAGGTTGCCGAGAGTCATTCCCAGTCCGGCCAGCATCATAATCCATGTCAGACTTTCCGGCTGGAATCCGGCTTCGTGCAGCATCTGTGGAGTGACATAACTGAACCAGCAGAACACCCCTCCGTTACCGAACATCGTGGTCAGGATAATCAACCACGGAGCCAGATGCCGGAGAAAGCGGAACTGTCCTTTCAGTCCGGTGTCCGGCAAAGCCGGCAGCGATGGAATCCACCTCCACACCAGATAGAACACCAGCAGTCCCCAACACGTATTGAACAGGAAGGGGAAACGCCAGGAGAACAACGTGCTCAGCAACGTGCCGAAAGGCACACCGAACAAGTTGGCTATGGTCATACCCGCAATCATCAGCGCCACGGCCTGCGAAGTCTTTCCCTTGTCGGCCACTTTCTCGGCCACAATGGAACCCACTCCAAAGAAAGCTCCATGCGGAAGTCCCGACACGAAACGCATCAGCAACAGCATCCAATAGCCCGGCGAAAGCGCCGCACAGAGATTTCCTATCACATACAGGGCGGCCAGTCCCAGCAAAATCTGTTTCAAGGGCCGTGTACGGGCAATCAGCACCGTCAACGGAGCACCCACACACACGCCGATGGCATAGGCCGAAATAAAATGTCCCGCCTGGGGAATACTAATACCTAAATCACGAGCTACATGAGGAAGGATTCCCATCATGACAAATTCGGCGATACCCAGTCCTAACGTACCGGAAGCCAACGCCAACAAACTCTTTTTCATTCACACAATCTTTTTTACCTAACCTTTTCCGTTACAAATTTACATTAAAAAAGTGTATAAAAGACACAACATCCCTTCTTTTTAAACATCTCAGAAAGAAGGATGAAATTGACGGAGTTCCGCACGCAGACGCAAGGCCTGCCCTGCTGTCATATCGTTCAGCAGTTCCCAAAAACGGGGGCCATGGTTCATCTCCCTCGTGTGGGCCAGTTCGTGCAGGATGACATAATCAATCAGGTGGGAAGGTACCAGCATCAGATAGCAGGAAAGGCTGATGGTACGGGCCGACGTGCAACTGCCCCATCGCGAACGGGCCCCCGTAATCCGTACCTTCCGGTAGGTCAGACCGAAACGTTCGGCCCATACTTTCAGCAAGGGAGGCAGAAATTCCGAGGCCACTTTCTTCAGGGCCCGCACAATGGCTGCCCGTACCAGCTTCTGCACGGCCTCGTCTGAGAAATCGGTGTGTGCCGGACAAAACACCGTCACTTCGCCCGAGGGCCGTAGCCGTACGGTAAAACATTTCAGCTGGCTGGGTTCCAGCGACAGACGGAAACAATCGGCTTCTATCCGGAAATTAAAATCCAAGGGCTGCTGGGCCACCCGGCGAAAACGCTCCAGCAAATCAGCCCGAAACTGTTCCAATGTGGAAAGCACCTTGTCGGTCTTACTGTAAGGCGGCACCGTGAGATACAAGCCGTCGGGCTTCACCCGCATCGTGATGTTTCTTGCCCCGCGGCGGGTGGCAATCACAATGCGACGGAAATCTTTATCTTCTATCACTCGTTTAGTTGACATAGCCTTGCAAAGATAACAAATAAATTATCAACCGGATAAGTACAAGGAAACAATAAAAGCCGTAACTTTGCACCCCGAAAAAAGAAGAATTCGTTAAAACAAGTTCAGAATATGGAATTACCCAAAGACCCGATGATGCTGTTCAGCTTCATCAACATGAAATTGAGAGACTATTACCCTTCGCTCGACGCACTCTGTGCCGACCTGAACGTGAGCAAGGAAGATATCGTGAACCGTCTGAAAGCGGTGGGGTTCGAATACAACCCTTCGCAGAACAAGTTCTGGTAAAAAAAGAACACAAACAATAAAAAGAGGGTGTGTCAAAATGCATACCCTCTTTTTTTATGACAAAGCCCCGACT
>URWA01000007.1 GCA_900551445.1 uncultured Bacteroides sp.
TACAAATTCAAATCCGTTTCATTCAGAAATACCACTTAAAAGACTGTATTTCAATAATTTCAAAGACCGATTAGCCAACTTTTATTGGACAGTAGTGATTCAATGATAAAGACCTAAACTCAGAGCATGAATCCAATACAAGCTTTAAATCTCTGGCAACAGCTGAATTAAACTTAATCGGGACATTTCCATTAACAATATCAAGTCTGAATCCATAACCACTACTTTTTCTATTTCCAATATTTAAGAATAACTCAGGATTAAGATTATATGAACCACCACCATTTCTTAAGGACTCTAAGATATAAGGGAGAGTCTTAATCCAGATTTCTACATACAAGTTACTATCAGCCATATTTTTTTGCTGACAAAGATAAAATTTTATATAAATCCCCGTTTAGGAAAGTCCATAAATCCTTATCTTTGAAAGAAATAATACTCTTAAGAACGTGATATTGAAACAAAAAACGTATATTTGCAACATCAGACTGGAGAAATGGTCTGGTTAATCAGAAAGCGTTTTTTGCTTTTGTCCTAAGATCGAAATCGCCAATTTCAACAGTGAAAGGATGAAAGACAATATCACGTTTCGCTTTGTATATGTTCCCAGTATAGCCAATGTTATATCGGTTCATATATCATATTGCGTAGGGAGTATTGTTTTCTTTCTTCATTTTTCACTAGGCGTTTGGCGATGCCCGATCTTGAATGAATGCAGACAAAGCCCTACGCTTTCTTTGTTTTTAATCTAATACTGAATTCGGGGGCTTATAGGTATTGTATTTTTATGAATATAATTGCATTAAGATTAAAAATGTTACTATTAATTTTAGGTTGTTCTTGTTTGTTATCTAATGCTCAAACAAGAGTTGATATTTTTAATGAGAAACCTGGAAAATTATCAAAACAGATAAAGAAAAAGCAAATAAATGATATTACTTCCTTAAAGATAGGTGGTATTATGAATAGCGATGATATAGCTTTTTTGAAAGAGTTTGTAAATTTGGTGGATCTAGATATTAAGGACGTAAAACTTACAACAGATAAGGAAAAGAAGTATAATTTTATAAATTACTACTCAGGTTCTATAAATTTTCCTCATCTTTATAATCTTAAAAATTTAATTATACCACAGACATGTACGTCAATTAATTTATCCATTTCATTGGAAAATTTAACTATACCATCAGTATGTCATGTATATTTCCCTGATTATATAAAAAAGATAAATAATGTTCATATTTTGCATGTCAAAAATGAAAGAAATGAGGCTCTCTTTGATAAAAGTCCAGAAGAAAAGAATTGTTTAAGTCGCTATGTTACTTTATACGATTATAAGTCAGGTTATGATTATTCATCAAAGACAATATCAATAGATACTCTTTATGTGAAATCAATATATCAGCTACAAAATATTTCAGTTTCATCGTTTGATCCCAACTTTATAGTAATAGAATCACAAAAGAAAGTTCTTTTAAATAAATATCCAAATCAAGGAATGACTTTTAATGGTGTTGATTCTATAATGGATGCTGCTTTTATGGGATCTAATATAAAGCAGATTACAATACCTTCTACAATAAAAAGAATTCCAGATTTTTGTTTTGCTGGTTGTAAGAATTTAGAATCTGTTACATTAAGTGATTCCATTAACTATATTGGAAAACATGCTTTTGCTGGTACTGCTATTAAAAAAATTACTCTTCCCAATAATTTAAAACACATATGGTGTAATGCCTTTAATGATACTAATTTACAAAAATGTAAATTAAGAAACATACTATCTCCTGAGGTTATTAAAGGTGGATATGATGGGGAGAAAGATTGGAAAGAATCTTTGCGTAATACCATAATTGAAATACCCAAAGGAGGTTATATCAATTATAAAAAGAATTATTTGTGGAGTAAATTATCTTTATATGAAGAAGGTTCAAAAAGAGCACATAATATAGTAATTAAGAAACCAGGAACTATCTTATCATATTTACCAATAGAATCACTAGCAACCATTGACTCACTAACTATAACTGGATTATTATATGACACAGACATAGAAGTATTTGGGAAATGTAAATCTTTAAAATACATAGATTTAAGTCAGACAATAATTAGTGAGTCTCCGAAAACTATTAAGGATAGAGAAAAGGAAAAAGAAAGTCTAAATGCAATAGCTCAACTTCTAGGTGTTACAGCTGATATAGCATATAACGATCAAGATATTTCAACTACTGATTATTTATCAGCTAAGATACTTTCTAATCTTATTAAAACATCATCACAGGTTACAGAAGCAAATGAACATTGTATAGTCCCTAATAAAAGTTTCAAGAATTTGGTAAACTTAAAAACTATAATATTGCCTACTAGAGCTGTCAGTATAGGTAGAGAAGCTTTTTCCGGATGTAAAAATCTTGAAAATGTGGTATTTCCCCCTTTTGTACAAACTATAGGTTATGAAGCCTTTAAAGATTGTGAAAAATTAAAAATATATAAGTTTCCAAGCTCTATTAACAATATACAGGATGGAGCTTTTATGAATTGTAAATCATTAAATAAAATTGATTTGAGTTCGTGTTATTTTAAAGGAGAATTTGATATATCTATATTTAATGGAGTACCATTAAAAGAAATAAGATTACCCAACGGTATTGAAAGCATAGATGGCAGTATATATTTTAAGGAATTATCCAGAGATAATTTTCATATGATTGTGTATTTCCCTAAAAGTTTTAATAAACTTAGAACTGCATTTTGGGAATGTGAATTACATTTTGCAACAGAGGAATCACCATCAACAGATAGAGGTTCTTACCGCTATCGGGGAAAAAATAATATAATATATGTTCCCAAAGATTGTATTACTTCATATTATTCAGCTTTTGGCGATGAAAATTCGTACAAAGAAGAGTAATTTTAAAGACTACAGAAATATATTTTTTACATACATAAATAAAACAAAGTTCGATTTAAAAGTTGTATTTATCAAGAGGATGTCTCAGACTGAAGTGACCTCAAAAAGCCCTTGAATATTATGACCGCGCATTGGATAAGAACGCAAAATTATTGAAATCAGCTGCATGCAACTTGAAAGATTTCATGTCTAATCTTGTCATACGTTATTTCATAGATGGTAAGATGATGGATATGGATGAAGTAAAATCTTTATTACCAGACCACTTGAAAAGTACAAATGATAAAATAATACAAACAGAAGTGGATAATTTATATAAAAATTTCGATAAGGATAATTATATAAATAACCTGTGGAATCATAATATTATGGAATATTAATGAGGAGGTAAAAAGCTAACCTAAAAAATAGGGACAAAAATTTAGAGGTAAATTTTGTTTTTTTTGTCTAAATATCAGTATTTTAGCGTAAAAGCAAATTATAAGATGAAAGAGTTATTGTATATTCGGAAAGATTTCAAAGGCCAATTATATATGTAGGGATTGTGATAAAAGATTCCGTCATAAATGATAAAAGAGGTTGCTTCAACTGGGAATGCAACCTCTTTTCATTTCTTATTCCATATTCTTTTTCAGCCATTCCTGTCGGCGGAGGTCAGGCAGGTGCTTTACCTTGAAGTTCTCGAAGGTGGCATTGAAGCCGTTTCCGTCCGGGCTGGCTGCCATGAGACCTACCATGACAGGGACGTGGTCCTGTAACCAGGCATTGCGCATCATGACATATTCCTTGTCGTCGAAGGAATAGAAGATTTCCACGGCATCCAACCGTCTGACGGCCTTGATCCATACGTAAGGTACCGGCTTGTCCAGCGTGATGACGCTCCAGTCGGAAGTCTTGTGGGTGACGACTGTGCTCAGGTTGAACTTGCCGTCTACAAACTCAATGCCTGTCTTGATGTAGTTTTCATGGTCAATGCGCAGCATCAGTCCGGCCTGGTCAAAACGGGTCTTGTAATCGCCGGTCACTTTCACCTTCACTTCAAACTCTCCTCCGTAGGTGGTGTAATAGAAAGGAGCGTCGTCTACGGTAAAGCCATAGTGTGAAATCCGCCAGTAGTCACTCTGCGGGGTGACGAACATGGTCAGGGCTTGATTTTCAATTTTCCATTGTTCAGGTTCGTTGAACCATTGCATTTTTTCCAGCGACTGGGCCATTCCGGCCTGAAGGGATGCGCAAAGGGCTATTCCCCCTATAATTTGCTTTTTCATCTTCATAATTGGGTTACGATTCTTGTGATATAGTTGCAGATAATCCGGAGTGAAAATTATCTTTGCAAATGTAAGGGAGCAGGAAAGGATTTGCAATGATTATTAATAACCATTTCTATGAATATAGTAGATGAACTGAACAGTGAGTTTTCGAAGCAGAAACGCATAGCCAAGGTCGGAAAGTTGCCGGTGGAGGTAGTGGAAAAATACAAGAAAATAGCCTCCGGTTATGCGGAGATGGAAAATGCGATATCGGTGTTGAGCGACATGTACACCAATGTGAGCTACGTCTACTACGGCCGTTTTTCCGGCATGTTTGGGTGGTCGCATGGGGCCGGTGCGGAAGATAAGATTGCATCGATATGGGAAGACAAGATTCTGGGCCACATTCATCCCGACGATTTGCATGACAAGTATTTGCAGGAACTTCGTTTCTTCCACTTTGTACGGCGGCAGCCTAAAATGAAACGGACGGATTTCTACCTTGCCGATAAGTTGCGTATGAAGGACGTATGGGGAAATTATCAGCTTGTGTTGCATCGCTTGTTTTATGTGCCTTCTCCTGTGGAGAACGGATTATGGCTGGCATTGTGTGTATATACCCCGTGGACATTTGGGTTCCCGGGCAAAAGTCGGGTGGTCAATTCGGTCACGGGAGAGATGATGGAGTTGGGTGGACGGGAGGACTCGCAGATTTTGTCGGGGAGGGAGAAACAGATTCTCCGGCTGATTAACGAAGGGCTGATGAGCAAGGACATTGCCTTGCAGCTTTCCATCAGTGTCAATACCGTAAGCCGTCATCGGCAGGAGATTCTGCGGAAACTTCAGGTGAAAAGTTCTCTGGAGGCTTGTCGGGTGGCAAAGGAACTGGGTATTATAGACCAATAAGTACGGAGAAAAAAGGTGTGGCAGGTCTTGATATGGATGCGATTGTTTGATGGAAAGAGTGGGTTTATGGGTTGTTTAGGGGGCTAATCCGTGTTTTTGTGAGGATATTTCGGAGATTTTCTGTAAGTTTGCGTGAAATTAAACGACGTTCGAAAGCGGCAAAAAGGCTTTTTAATTGTTTATAGAGTATCAAAATGTGATGAAAGTCATTTTTTGTCTGGTGAAATGTCATATAAATAAGTTTGTATCCGGATGAATTGGAAAATGAAATACATAATATTCCTGTTCTTGTTTGTGGGCATGTCAGTGCGTGGACTTGCACAGGAAACCATTCTTCCTGCCATTCAGAAGCAGGAAGAGGTCTTGAAATGTCATCCAGAAGATACGAAGGCTTTAAAAGAATTGTGTTTCCTTTATTTATACAAGGCGGACTATCGGAAGGCGATTGAATATGGAGAGAAGCTTTTCCAGCTGGGGTATAAAAAGCAAGACTATAAGTTCAGTATCCTTTATGCCCATATCGGGTTGGGGCAGGCATACGTCATGCAGGGGGATACCTCGGCGATAAACCATCTGGGACAGGCCATGTTGTTGGCTAAGAGTGAGAAGAATGATTCTGCCCTGTGTTCTGTGTATAATGGGATGGGACTTTATACCAGCAACATTCATAAAGATTATTATTCTGCCTTGCACTATTTCTTTGAAGGGATAGAAGCTGCACACCGGTGTCACTATAAAGAACTGGAAGCCATTCTGCTCGGGAATATTTCCAGTATCTATTTCTTGAAAGAGGATCCGGCAGGGCTGACTTATTCGTTGCAGACCTATGAGATGGGGCATGAACAGAATTCGGCCTACCTTATCTTTATTGGGGCGTTGAATGCTTCGTACATGTATTATCTGTTGCATGATTATGACAAGGCTTTGCCCTACATAAAGGAGGCGGAGTTTATCATGAAGCAGAACGAGTATTACAATCAGGGAAATGTGTATGCCATTTATGGGATGATTGAGTTTGCCAAAGGCAACCGGCAACAGGCCATCGAATACTATAAGAAGGGATTGGTCTTGAATGATAAGAATCAGACGTCGTATAAGGTGTTGCTGCTGAACGAGTATGCCATAGCTCTGGCCGAGGAGGGAAAAAACCGGCAGGCCATCGATTTGTTGTTCAAGGCGTTGGCGTTCACCAAAGAAGAAAATTGTGAGATTTATCGGAACAGGGTAATCAATACGTTGTCGGTCTGCTATGAGAATATGGGACAGTATGTCGAGGCATTGGCGTGGCAACGTAAACTTCAGCAGGAGACCGACAGTATTTTCAATACGGACAAAGAGAAGGTGCTGAGTGAACTGCGTATCAAGTATGATACGGAACATCAGGCAAATGAAATCCGGAAGAACAAGCTGATTTTGTTGCAAAAGGAGAAAAAGGAGCAGGCTCTCATGGGGATTCTGGTTATTGTACTGTTGGTGGTTTTTGCCTTATGGTATCGTTACAGACGGCAGAACCAGTTGTACACCAGCATTGTCCGTCAGCATCAGGAGGCGATTCGGAAGGAACAGCAGCTGAAAGAGGTCATTTCCTCACTTCGGAAACAGCCACAGGAAGCGTCTGCTGCACCGGTGGCTGCTGTGGGGGAGAAATATGCGGCTTCTTCGTTGACAAGCGAAAAGAAGAATTCCTTGTTCCAGCGTCTGGAAAAACTGATGCAGGAGGAAGAGGTTTATAAAGAAAATCTGCTGACCAAGGAGCGGGTTGCCGACTTGTTGGGGACGAACCGGACGTATCTGTCGCAAGTCATCAATGAGCAGACACAGCAGAATTTCACGCAATATGTCAATAATTACCGGATTAATGAGGCCATCCGTCTGCTGAGTGACCCGGAAACTGACATTCCGCTCAAGGCTGTGGCCTCGGAAGTCGGCTTTAATTCCATGAGTACGTTCTATAAGATATTCCAGAATACAGTGGGGATTCCTCCCAAACAGTACCGTAACAAGGTGATGTCGATGCATAAAAATGCGCAATAGTCTCTTTTTATAACAAAATGTTATCCTAATGTGACAATTGTCGAATTTGGATGCGCGTTTAATATCAATGTTATATCTTTTTTTTACATTTTCGCGCTAAGAAGGTTTGCAAAAATGTAGGAAGACATCAGTTCATAACTTCTAAAAAGATATAAGTATGGGAAAAAACGTATTGCACGACATTCGGCTCAAAATGGGCTTTCTGCTATTGGGTGCTATGCTGGTCTTGTCCGTATTTCCGGCTTATGCCCAACATGAGCGCACTATTCATGGCATTGTAGTAGATGAAAACAAGGAACCGCTTCCTGCTGCACATGTAAGGCAGGTCAATGAGGACCCGAAAGGTTCCATTGCTGCTGTCATCACAGACATGCAGGGGCATTTCACGCTGACGCTGCCGCGAGGCACGAAGGAGATTGAGGCTTCTTATCTGGGCTACAAATCGCAGCGTGTGAAGTTGACTTCAGACAATGATTATTACATAGCCCTTCAGCCTTCGACTGAACTGCTCGATGAGGTGGTGGTGACCGGTTATCAGACTATCTCGAAGGAGCGTGCTACAGGAGCATTTTCCAAGGTGGATGCCCAAAAGTTGGAGACGCAGCGCCTCAGTGACATGGGCTCCGTGTTGGAGGGGCGTGTGGCTGGATACAGCGACGGGAAAATCCGAGGGGTGACTTCCATGAATGGGCTGACTACTCCGTTGTATGTGATTGATGGTTTCCCAGTAGAGAAAACCACGAACGACGGGTATGGAAACTGGATAGAAAGTGTGCCCGACCTGAATATGGAAGACATCGAAAGCATTACGGTCCTGAAAGATGCGGCGGCAACTTCCATTTATGGAGCCCGTGCGGCGAACGGTGTAGTAGTGATTACGACCAAGCGGGCCAAGAAGGACGAACTGAATGTGTCTTTCTCTGCCACGCTGACCGTACAGCCTTACGCTACGTATGCGGATAAATACCTGGCCGGTTCAGCTACAATGGTGGAATTGGAACGGGAATGGGCTGCCCAGAATCCTCATCTGAGTGGGGCCGATGCACAAAGTTATGCGCAGACGGTACTCGATAACATGTCTTATCCTACACAAGGTATCCGTAACATCCTGAATTATTATGCCGGACATATTTCCAAGGAGCAGATGGAAAGCAACCTGGCTGGACTGGCTTCGCAGGGATACCGTTATTATCGGGACGTGGAGAAGTATGGCAAGCGTAATCCTTTCTCCCAGCAGTATAACCTGAATATCGGAAAGGGAACGGAGAAGAACACGTTCAATGCGTCTGTGTCTTATCGTAACAATCAGTTGGAGGATAAATTCTCTGAGAACAGAACCATCGGTATCAATCTGCAGAACTCTACGAAAATGACTTCCTGGCTGACTTTGGATGTGGGGACGTATCTGAACTACGGAAAAGGTACTACGCAGTCTTACAATCTTCTTTCACCGGGATATACTTATATGCCTTATGATGGACTGGTAAACGGTGACGGTACGTATTACACCAATACTGAAGCCGACCGTTATAGTGTGTATGACTTGAATCTGCTGCACGATAATGGATTGTATAATCTGGATATCACACCGCTGGATGAAATGAAGATGAATCAGACCAAAAACCAGGATTTCAGCAACCGTACGTTTGCCCGTCTGACGTTCAAGTTTACCGACTGGTTGAAATATACGGCTTCTTTCCAGTATGAATATGCGGAATATAAGACCGAACAGCTGAAGAGCAAGGATTCGTACGAGGTACGCAATAAGGTCAACACGTTCTCTACTTCCAACAACGACGGTACGTCGACTTTTGCCTTGCCGTATGGAAACATCTTTTTCACTTCTGCCAATACGACGCATGCGTATAATTTCCGTCAGCAGCTGGACTTCAGCAAGACTTTTGCCGAGGTACACGATGTGACCATGATTCTGGGTACGGAAACCCGGGAAAATAAATTGGATTACAATGACCGCACGCTGTATAATTACGACCCTCAATTGCTGACTTACAGTTTGGTTGACGCGGGACAGTTGAGCAATTTCCGCGGGCAATGGGGGTATGGGTCTTTTGGACAGCAGGATATGTCCTACATCCGTGAACTGGTAAACCGGTATGTGTCTGTATATAGTAATGCGGCTTACACTTACGATGGAAAATATATGGTGAGCGGAAGTATCCGTTGGGATAAGACTAATTTGTTTTCTACGGGTTCCAAGTATCAGAAGCGTCCTATCTGGTCGGTGGGTGCCGGATGGAACATCAGTCAGGAAAAGTTCTTCCAGGTGCCGTGGGTGAATATGCTGAAGTTGCGTGCCAGCTACGGTATCGGAGGTAATATTGCCAAAGATTCGGCTCCTTACATGATTGCGTATTATAATACCAATAATCAGGTGGGAGGTATTCAGGGTACCATCTCCAGCCGTCCGAATCCGAACTTGCGTTGGGAAAAGACTACGACGCTGAATATCGGTGTGGACTTTGCCTTGCTGGGCAACCGCTTGAACGGTTCGCTGGAATTTTATAACAAGCTGGGCACGGATTTGCTGGCCAATACCAATGGAGTTCCTACGGAAGGATGGGGATACAGCACTTATTCCATCAATAACGGAAAAATGACAAACCGGGGATTTGAACTGACTTTGTCGGGGGATATCATCCGGAATAATGATTGGAACTGGAATGTGAGCGGAGTGTTGGGCTACAACAAGAATAAGGTGACTTATATCAATGTGGAAGCACCGGTGTCATATCTGGTGATTGATTATCCGACGGCTTATCCGCGTGTGGGAAATCCGTACAATGCGATTTACGGATACCAGTGGGCCGGATTAAGTGCGACAGGTACTCCGCAGGTGTACGATGCCAAAGGAAACTTGTACACAGACATGACTCCTACCGAAATTGAAGACTTGGTTTATCTGGGAACCACCGTACCGGTTTACAATGGGTCTGTCAACACGAATCTTCGCTGGAAGAACTGGGAACTGGCTGCTCAGTTCTTGTTTGAAGGCGGACACAAGATGCGGAATACCAATGTGGCCTTCATCGGTTCTGGCATGAGTCCGGTAAGCAAGGACATTGAAAACCGCTGGCAGAAACCGGGGGATGAGGCCTATACCAATGTGCCGCGTTATATTTCGGCAGAGAGTGAACTCTATAACTATAACTATGAGAGTATGTATGCTTATTCTTCCGTCAATGTGCTGGATGCTACCAACTGGCGGTTGAGAAACTTGTCGTTGACGTATCGTATTCCGGCCAGTGTTTGTCACAAACTGTATGTGAAGAACGCGCGCATTATGCTGGGTATGGAAAATGTGTTTATGGTGGCCAAGAGCAGCAATGCCAAATATTTGCTGGGCGGTTATGCCAGACCCAACTACTTGTGCGGTGTGTATTTGAATTTCTAACCTCGATTTTTATAGCATGAAACGTATGAACAAGATATTATATTTGGGGGCTGCGCTGGTTTGCCTGTTGCTCAGCTCATGCAATGATTATTTAAACATTGCGCCGAAAGGAAACAAGATTCCTACCACCCTGGCCGATTTTGAGGCTTTGCTGCGCGACCAATACACTATTGGCCGGACTCCTGTGACCAATGCGTTGTATCTGCTGAATGATGTCTATCTGACCAATTCGCAGGTGAAGACGCCGAGCTTGAGCCGTGCCAACTATATGTGGGACGAATCGGCCGACCGCATTGTGCTGAATAATTCCGACGAAGGAACTTACTACGTGCTTTATGGAGCCATCTCCAGCTGTAATCTGATTGTAGAGAATGTGCCTACAGCCACCGAGGCGACGGATGCCGAGCGGAACGAGGTGATAGCCTATGCCAAGGTGATACGTGCGCTTTGCTACGATGTGCTGGTCAATTATTATGCCGATACGTACGATGCGGCAACGGCTGCCCAAAAGCGCAGTGTGCCGCTTATTACCAGTGCCGAAATTGATGCGCCTTATACGCAGGTGTCCATTCAGGAGATGTATGACTTCATTATCCAAGATGTAAAGGAGGCTATTGAGATGGGATTGCCGGCCCAGTCCATGACGGCCATACACCCCAACTTAGGGGCGGGGTATGCGTTGTTGGCCCGTGTGTACTTGCAGATGCAGAACTACAGTGAGGCTTTGCGTTATGCCAACCTGGCTCTGGCACAGAATGACCAGCTTTACGATTGGAACGCATTTTATGAGGAGCATAAGGCTGCCATTGATGATCCGGACAATTATGACAAGATTGCCACCCCTATGCAATACGATTATGTGGAGAACTATTACCTGCGCTTTGGGGAACAATCTGTGTACGACAGTTATGAGAAGAATATTCCGGTGGAAAGAGCGGCACGTTTCGAGGAAGGGGATGCCCGTTTCCTGTCACGCTGGAAGTTGAAGACGGATAATAATGATACGTATTACAAGGCGCTGGAGTCGGGCTATTTCAATCATGGAGGACTGACTACTTGTGAGGTGTATCTCATCAAGGCGGAGTGTCAGGCACGGCTGGCCGAAGGCAACGATTATTCCGAAGCGATGAATACGCTGAATGCTGTACGGATTACCCGTATCCGTCCTGAGGTTTATCGTCCGGCTGAGGCTTCCACGTTGGAAGAGGCGCTGTCACAGATCCGCCGCACCAAGGACAATGAACTGATTTTCTCTATCGTGCCTTTTGCGGATGCCCGCCGGTATAATCAGGAAGGTACGTATGCCCGGACTTTGACCAAAACCTATGAGGGGAAGGAGTATACGTTGAGTCCGACGTCTCATTTGTGGACCATGCCTTTCCCGGCCGGGGCACTCAATAATCCCGGAAACGGAACAATCGAACAAAATGTAACTAAATAAAAATCGGATTATGAAAATGAAGAATTTCTTTTGTATGGCCACTATGGGCTTGATGGCGATGGCATGTACCAGCCAGCCTGCAGTAGATGGTTATGTGTTGAAAGGTAATATTGAAGGTTTGCCCGACGGTACACATGTACAGCTGGTACCGGTCAGCCATGACAGTGAACTGCCTTTTGCCGATACGACGGTGGTCAATGGACAGTTCGTATTTACGGGAAAAATGGAAGAACCGAGAGCTTTCCATCTGTTGGTGAAAGATGCGTATGGTTCACGTAATCTTATGTTGGAAAATGCCCAGATGGAGGTTACGGGAAAGCTGGTGGCCAAGAAGGAATCTGACGGGGGAGTTTCCTATAATCTTTCTTCTTTGACGGTAAAGGGCTCTCCGCTGAGTGCGCGTTATGATTCGTTGCTGTCTGCGCGGACGTATCTGGACTCGTTGTATGCGCTTAATGGCCGTAAATTTGCCGCCTTCGACAGCCTGATGATGGCGGCTTATCAGGTCAAAGACCAGGCGAAGATTCAGGAACTGCGGCAGAGCGAGGAGGGTAAGGCCAGAGCAGCTGCCGATAAGGAATTTTTTACTACGGTAGACTCATTGTATCATCAGGTAGTCATGGCCAACAAGGATTCTTTCTGGGGACCTTTGATGATGATTTCGTTTACCAGTTATCTGAGTGAAGACATGAAACCGTGGTATGAAGCCCTTTCTCCTGCGGCCAAACAATCTTATTATGGACAGAAGGTGAAAGAGGAACTTTATCCGGCAGGAAAGGGAGGAACGAAGGTTCCCGATTTCAAGGTGAAGGATAAAACGGGCAAGGAAGTGTCGCTTTCGGCATTGCGTCAGGGCAAGAAATATGTGCTGATTGACTTCTGGGCTTCCTGGTGCAATCCGTGCCGGAAAGAAATCCCGAACCTGAAGAAACTGTATGCGCAATATAGCGGAAAAGGTTTTGAGATTGTGAGCATTTCCATCGATCAGAAGAAAGCCGACTGGGAAAAGGCCTTGAAGGAAGAAGGACTGACTTGGCCGAATTTCCTGGACGAAACAGGGGTAGCCGCACTTTATAAAGTGAAATTCGTGCCGACCATGTATCTGATTACGGCAGATGGAGTAATGGTAGGTGAGAACCTGCGTGGTGAGGCTCTGGCTACGAAATTGAAAGAGCTTTTTCAGTAAGAATTGAACAGAGCGAGAATGTGATACGAAAATTCTTGTAAGGGATTTCGAATACAGACGGTGCATGAATCTGGGTAGTCGGATTTTTGCACCGTTTTTTTATAGAATGAATGACGGTATCCATTCGGGTATAGAGAGGATTCCGGACTTCGGTTGGAAGAAAGGATAAAAAAAGTGGAGGTGCGCTTTGCAGTGCACCTCCACTTTGTATCATGTTCCGGTCGTACCGGATTATTTCTTGCGGTTAGCTTCTACCCACTTGCGGGCATTGACGAAGGCTTCCATCCACGGAGTGATCTGGTCTTCGTTCTTGCGGTCGAGCGGATAGTAAGCATTTTCCCACGGGAAGCAAGCACGTTCCAGGTGAGGCATCATGGCCAGATGACGTCCATCCTGGCTGGCGATACCGGCTACGCTGTAGTCTGAACCGTTCGGGTTGCCTGGGTATTCGTCGTAAGAATACTTCAGTACCACGTTGTAGTGGTCTTCCGGATAAGGCAATGAGAACTTACCTTCTCCGTGAGCCACCCAGATACCCAGTTTGGAGCCGCTCAGTGAACCGAACATCACGCTGCGGTTCATCGGTACGGTCACGCCCAGGAAGGCAGATTCAAACTTGTGGGAATCGTTATGCAGCATCTTGCCTTTCTTCTTGTCTTCCGGAGTAATCAGTCCCAGTTCCATCATCAGCTGGCAACCGTTGCAGACACCCAGTGACAATGTATCTTCGCGTGCGTAGAAGTTGTCGAGGGCTGCTTTGGCTTTCGGGTTGAACAGGAAGCTTCCGGCCCATCCTTTGGCAGAACCCAGCACGTCGGAGTTGGAGAATCCACCACAGTAAACAACCATGTTGATGTCTTCCAGTGTCTCACGTCCGCTGATTAGGTCGGTCATGGTCACGTCTTTTACGTCGAAGCCGGCCAGGTACAGCATGTAAGCCATTTCGCGTTCACCGTTGGTTCCCTTTTCACGGATGATGGCTGCCTTGATGCCGCTCGGTGTACGACGGTCCGGGTTGAGTCCGAACTGTGACAGCTTGCCGGTGAACGATTTGTCGAATACGAATTCCAGCGGCTGCTGCTTGTAGTTCTCGAAACGTTTCTTGGCACAGCCGTTCATGCTCTGCTTGCGGTCGAGCAGGTAAGAAGTAGAATACCATACATCACGCAAGTAGTCGATGCCGAACTGGTAAGTGGCATCGTGGAAGGTAGCCAGGATGTGACGTTCTTCGGTCGGTACACCAATCTTCACGTAACCTACACCGGCGTCTTCCAGAATCTTCTTGACTTCTGCCTTGTGCTTGTCGGCTACCTGAATCACTACACCCGGATTTTCAGCAAACAGAATCTTCACGATGTCGTCGCACTTAATCTTGTCGAGGTTGATTTCCATACCGCCGTCCACGTTGGCAAAGCACATTTCCAGCAGGGTCGTAATCAGACCGCCGGCAGAAATATCGTGTCCGGCCAGAATCAAGCCCTTGTTGACCAGTTCCTGGATGGCCATGAAGGCATCGCGGAAGTATTCCGGGTTCTGTACGGTCGGCACGTCGTCACCCACCTTGTTGAGTGACTGTGCGAAAGCAGAACCACCCAGACGGAGCTGGTCGAAGCTGAAGTCAATATGATAGAAGGTTGATTTCGGTTTGTTGACCATGACCGGAGAAACCACTTTCTTGATGTCGGATACTTCACCACCGGCAGAAACGATGACGGTTCCCGGGCTGATGATTTTTTCTCCGTTCGGATATTTCTGTGTCATGGACAGGGAGTCCTTACCGGTCGGTACGTTGATTTGCAGTTCGCAGCAGAAATCAGACAATGCTTTCACAGCCTTGTACAGACGGGCATCTTCCCCTTCCTGTGAGCGGCAAGGCCACATCCAGTTGGCTGACAAAGAAATGCTGTCCATGCCGTCGGCCAGCGGAGCCCATACCAGGTTGGTCAGTGCTTCCGATACGGCCAGTACGGAACCAGCTTCCGGATTAGCCAAGGCAGCCTGCGGAGCGTGTCCCAGTGCAGTAGCGATACCTTTTTCGCCACGGTAGTCGAGGGCTACCACACCACAGTCGCTCAACGGCAACTGCAATTCACCCTGGCACTGCTGGCGGGCAATCTTACCTGTGACGGAACGGTCTACCTTGTTGGTCAACCAGTCCTTGCAGGCTACGGCTTCCAGTTGCAGCACACGGCGCAAATATTCATTCAGTTTGGTGACATCGTAAGAAACGTTTTCATAGTGACGTTCCACGGTCTTGTCTACCATGTAAGTTTTCGGAGAAGAACCGAACATCTGGTCTACGGCCAGGTCGAACGGACGTACGCCGTCAGCTTGTTCGAAGGCAAAGCGATGGTCGCCGGTTGTTTCACCTACCACGTACATCGGAGCACGTTCACGTTCCGCAATCTTGCGTACATGTTCGATGGCCTCGTCTTCAATCAGCAAGCCCATACGTTCCTGTGATTCGTTGGCGATGATTTCCTTGGCCGACAAAGTTTCGTCACCGATAGGCAGCTTGTCCATGTGAATCAGACCACCGCAGTCTTCCACCAGCTCAGACAGACAGTTCACGTGTCCGGCAGAACCGTGGTCGTGGATAGACACAATCGGGTTCACATCTTCCTCACACAGGGCACGTACCACGTTGTAGGCACGTTTCTGCATTTCGGCGTTGGCACGCTGGATGGCGTTCAGCTCGATACCTGAAGAGTAACGTCCGGTATCTACAGAAGATACGGAACCACCTCCCAGACCGATGCGGTAGTTGTCACCACCGAGTACGACGATTTCGTCGCCAGCTTCCGGAGTGCCTTTCAGGCAGTCACGCTGTGTACCGTAACCTACACCTCCTGCCAGCATGATGACTTTGTCGTAAGCATATTTTTCGTTGTTCTCTTCGTGTTCGAAAGTCAGTACAGAACCACAAATCAGCGGCTGTCCGAACTTGTTACCGAAATCGGAAGCACCGTTGGAAGCCTTGATCAGAATTTGTTCCGGTGTCTGGTACAACCATTTGCGCACCGGCAGAACGTTTTCCCATTCGCGTCCTTCGTCTGTACGCGGATAAGAAGTCATGTACACGGCAGTTCCGGCAATCGGCCAGGAACCTTTACCACCACCCATACGGTCGCGGATTTCACCACCGGTACCGGTAGAAGCCCCGTTGAACGGTTCCACGGTAGTCGGGAAGTTGTGAGTTTCCGCTTTCAGTGAGATGACGGTTTTGATATCTTTGATAATGAAATAGTCAGAAGTAGAGTGGTCGGCCGGAGCGAATTGTTCTACCACCGGACCTTCGGCGAAGGCCACGTTGTCTTTGTAGGCCGAGATAATCTTGTTGGGGTTTTCCTGAGTAGTTTTCTTGATCATCTGGAACAGAGAAGACTCCATTTCCTGTCCGTCGATGATGAAAGTTCCGCCGAAGATTTTGTGGCGGCAGTGCTCTGAGTTAATCTGTGCGAAACCGAATACTTCCGAGTCGGTCAGCTTGCGTCCCAGGTCTTTTTCCACCTTCAGCAGGTAGTCCATTTCTTCGCGTGACAGCGCCAGACCTTCCTTTTCGTTGTATTCTTCCAGGTTTTCGATGTATATGATAGGCTGCGGTTTGATGTCCACCGTGAAAATGTCCTGATTCAGTCCGTGGTACATGCGTTGCAGCATCGGGTCATGGTCGGCATTCTCGTCCTTTACCGGAAAATATTCCTCGATACGGCGGATGCCTTTGAGGCCCATGTTTTGGGTGATTTCTACTGCATTTGTACTCCAGGGGGTAATCATTTCACGACGTGGACCGATGAACCATCCTTTCAGGTTGTCTTCATTTTCCACAGTGGCGTCGCTGTAAAGCCAGCATAGTTTCTTGACGTCTTCAACATTCAGCTCCTGATTGCATTCTGTAGCAATCACACTGTTTGTGGGTGTTCTGAAAAATAGAATCATAGCACTTGTATGTTATAATGAATATTCAATGCGCTTTTAAAAGTGGTACAAAGGTAGGGAAAATACTCGGAATAAACGAAGAAAAACGGAAGTAATTGCGTATCTCGTGCTTGTGGGAAAATGCTTTAACTGGCAGATAAGATGAAAGTTAGCTTGTATAGAAAACAAGAGGCTGCTTCAACAAGAAAGATGAATTTCTTTATTGAAACAGCCTCTGAAATTAAAAGAATGAAAATTTACTTCTTCACACTTGGGTTATAACGTGCGTTCAAGCCTTCTACGATTTCCTGTGTGATATCCAGTGATTTGTCGGCATACAGCAGGTTGTCCAACTGTGTGTTGCTGATGATCAGGCTGTAGCCTTTCTTCTGGTTGTACACCTTTAAGAATGAGTTGATGGAGTCGCGGAGCTGCAGGCTGTTCTTCTGGTTTTCGGCCTGAAGGTCGGCATACAGTTTTTCCTGCAACTGCTGCAAGTCACGCTGTTTCTGCAACAGGCGGGCATTTTCCTGCTCGGCACGTTCGCGGCTGGCAAAGCCGTTGTTTTCCAATTTACGCTGGAACTCTCTCATTTCTCCGTCCAGTTCCTTTGCTTTTTCGTTCAGAGTGGTACGGATGTTTTCCTCTTTCTGAATCATCAGTTCGTTCAGGTCGTTCCAGAAGCGGTATTTTGTCAGCAGGGAATCTACTTCTACATAAGCAATTTTCATATTGGTACCTGCTACTGCCGGCGCAGAAGCTTCAGTGGAAGTTCCTTTCTTTTCTGTACATTGTGCGAACAGGAGTACTACGGCAAGTGCCAGGAGTCCTTTCAAAACATTCGTTTTTTTCATAATGATATCGATAATCGTTTTTAGTTAATTATTAGCCTTTTATTCAGCATCAGCTTGTGCCGACTGTCTCTCCGGAATGGCATGAGGGTTGAGATGCTGGGCGGCACGGTCCTGCGACTGTACACATCCGATTCCTCTTTTGCGCATGGCTTTGCTTCCGCTCACATGGGTGTTGGGGAAGCGTCCGTTTTTCTTGAAAAGTATCTTTACTGATAATAGCGCTATGCAGATAGCAACTATTAACAAAGTTATCAGGAGAGTCTTGAGCATTTCTATTAATTTTGTGGTGCAAAGATATAGTTTTTGTCACGATTCCTCAGGGTTTTGTCTTTAAAAAAGCCTTCTATATAGGGAAAAATCGTGGATTTAACTTTTGTTTGCACGTAATTTTTAATCGTTTATAGAAATACTTTTATGGAAAAGAAAGATTTACAACCGGCATCGGTGTTTCATTTTTTTGAGGAAATCTGCCGTGTGCCGCGTCCTTCTAAGAAAGAAGAGAAGATTCGGAAGTATCTGGTGGATTTTGCCCAATCACACGGATTGGAACATAAAGTGGATGAAGCCGGCAATGTGTTGATTTGCAAACCGGCCACAGCAGGGATGGAACATTTGAAAAAGGTGGTGCTGCAGTCGCACATGGACATGGTGTGTGAGAAGAACAACCAGACTGTACATAATTTTGAGACGGACCCGATTGAAACGTACGTCGACGGGGAATGGCTGAGAGCGAAAGGTACCACGCTGGGAGCCGACAACGGTATCGGAATGGCCACGGAACTGGCGGTGCTGGCGGCAAACGACATTCAGCACGGACCGCTGGAATGTTTGTTCACTGTGGACGAGGAAACCGGACTGACCGGGGCCTTCGCTTTGAAGGAGGGCTTCATGAGCGGGGATATCCTGATCAACCTGGATTCGGAAGATGAAGGGGAACTGTTTATCGGATGTGCCGGTGGAGCCGGTACTACGGCCGAATTCCCTTGTCCGATGACGGCGGCTCCGGAAGGTTATTTCTTCTTCCGGGTGACTATCAAAGGACTGACGGGCGGTCATTCGGGAGATGACATCAACAAGAACCGGGCGAATGCCAACAAGCTGCTCGACCGTTTCCTGGTTATCCTGATGAAGCAGTATGACTTGCGTCTGGCCCTGATCGACGGTGGTAATTTGCACAATGCCATTCCGAGAGAGGCCCATGCCGTATGTGCAGTGCCGATGGCCGACAAGGAGAATGTACGGGTAGCCTTGAATATGTTCCTGGCGGATGTGGAAAATGAGTTCTCCGTCACGGAACCGAACCTGACCATGGAGCTGGAATCGGAAACGCCTTGTGCGGAGGTGATGGAAAAAGAGGCGATGAAGCGCTTCCTGCTTTCTTTGTATGCCGTACACCACGGTGTATATGCCATGAGCCAGGACATTGAGGGATTGGTGGAGACTTCTTCCAACCTGGCTTCCGTGAAGATGCGCGATGGAAAAATTATCGTAGTGACCAGCCAGCGCAGTTCCATTCTGTCTTCCCGCGAGGATATGTCGCAGATGGTACGTGCGGCCTTCGAACTGGGTGGAGCGACTTGTGTCACCGGCGACGGTTATCCGGGCTGGAAACCGAATCCGTCGTCTGCCATCCTGAAGGTGGCGGTGGAAAGCTACAAACGGCTGTTTGGCGTGGAACCGAAAGTGAAGGCTATCCATGCCGGACTGGAATGTGGTTTGTTCCTGGAAAAATATCCGTCGCTGGACATGGTTTCTTTCGGACCGACGTTGCGCGGCGTACATTCACCGGACGAGCGCATGCTGATTCCTACGGTAGACAAGTTCTGGCGTCATCTGCTGGATGTGCTGGCTCACATTCCGGCTCGTGCATGAGGTACATAATTTATTGCTTGCTGTGGACTGTGTGCGGCATGAGTGCTGCACCGGTTCTGGCACAGCATGCGTTCCGGGTGATGGAGTACAACGTGGAGAATCTGTTCGACTGCCGTCACGATTCGTTGAAACAGGACACCGAGTTCCTGCCGGGAAGTGTGCGGAACTGGACGTATGCTCGCTTTCAGGCCAAGCTGGATAAGATTGGAAAGGTGATTCTGGCGGCGGGGAAGGAGCAGGTGCCCGATTTGGTCGGTTTGTGTGAGGTGGAGAATGACTATTGCCTGAAAAGTCTGACCCGTTATTCCTCTCTTCGGGAGGCGGGTTACAGATATGTGATGACTTCTTCGCCCGACGAGCGCGGCATTGACGTGGCCTTGTTGTATCAGCCTGCCTCGTTCCGCTTGCTGGCGTCGCAGAAAATCCGTATTCCGTCGGATTCGTTGGGTATGCGGCCTACACGGGACATTCTGTATGTTTCGGGACGTGTGGCCAGCGGAGACACACTGGATGTGTTTGTGTGTCATCTTCCCTCGCGTGTGGGAGGGGCGCAAAAAACGGATGCATATCGTTTGTGGGTAGCCCGCAGAATCCGTCAGGCGGCCGATTCGGTCCTGGCCGGGCGACAAAACCCTCGTCTGATTATTATGGGCGATTTTAATGATTATCCCCAGGGAAAGTCACTGCAGGAAGGTCTTCGGGTTTCCGCTTTGTCGGATGAACCGGATGCTCGTGCATTGTACAATCTGATGGAGAAACAGCCGGAGGGGACGTACCGCTATAAAGGAGAATGGGGCATACTGGACCAGATGGTGGTGAACGGCGGTCTGCTGCAGCCGGATGCCCGTACAAGAACCTCGAAAGAAAGAGCTTTCATCCTGCGTTTTCCCTTTTTGCTGGAAGAAGATAATGTGTATGGGGGAGATATGCCTTTCCGTACCTATAAGGGAATGAGGTATCACGGAGGATACAGCGACCATCTCCCGGTAGTGCTGGAACTGTCGATGGAAGAATAAAAAATCCTCCTGTCTTTAGCCATTCAATCAGAAGGCGAAGACAGGAGGATTTTTCTTTTCAAGCGTATAAGGTTTTAGTCCAGTACCGTAACCCATCCGTATGGGTCAGCTTCGTCACCGTATTGGATGGCGCGCAACTTGTGATACAGCTTTTCACTGATAGGTCCGGGCTTTCCATCCTTGGAAATGACGTATGATTTGTGGTTTTCCAAATCGTCAATACGTTCGATAGGACTGATGACGGCGGCTGTTCCGCAGGCACCGGCTTCTTCGAAGGTGGTCAGTTCTTCTTCCGGAATCGGACGGCGTTCTACTTTCAGGCCCATGTCTTCTGCCAGTTGCATCAGGCTGCGGTTGGTGATGGAAGGCAGGATGGAAGTAGACAATGGGGTAACGTAAGTGTTGTTCTTGATACCGAAAAAGTTGGCAGCACCACATTCGTCGATGTATTTCTTCTCCTTGGCGTCCAGATAGAATTCGCTGGCATATCCGGCGTCGTGTGCCATTTTGTTGGCCCGGAGGCTGGCTGCATAGTTACCGCCGACTTTGAATGTACCGGTTCCCAGTGGGGCAGCACGGTCGTACTGGCGGATAATGACATACGGATTGGTGGCAAATCCACCCTTGAAATAAGGGCCTACTGGAGTGACAAATATAACAAACAGGTATTCATTGGCCGGATGTACACCAACCTGAGCGCCTGTACCAATCAGCAACGGACGGATGTAAAGGGAAGCTCCGCTTTCGTAGGGAGGGATAAAGCGTTCGTTGGCTTTGACTACTTTCTTTACTGCTTCACAGAATTTTTCAGTCGAGAGTTCCGGCATCAGAATACCCCGGCAAGTGCTCTGCAAACGTTCTGCGTTGGCTTCCGGACGGAAGATACGGATTTTTCCGTCTTTGCCGCGATATGCCTTCAATCCTTCAAAGGCTTCTTGTCCATAATGCAGACAGGTGGCGGCCATGTGAATGTTCAATGTCTCTTCAGAGCAGAGTTCAAGCTCTCCCCATTTTCCATCGCGATAGTAGCAACGCACATTGTAATCTGTCTTCATGTATCCGAAGGACAGATTCGACCAGTCTATTTCTTTCATGGTTATCTATTTTTATAAGTTTTTTGGATGTCTTTGTAAACTAGCAAGCAAAAGTACGGTTTATATTTACAAAATCCAATATAAAACCGTTCTTTTTTGACACAAATGAAGAGGATATCGCGTTCTTTCCTTTTTCCTGAAAAAAGAGACTGGAAATGAACGGTTATTTATGATTCAGAGAGTCATTGGAGAAGGGCAGGG
This sequence comes from uncultured Bacteroides sp., assembly GCA_900551445.1. Classification (GTDB taxonomy): domain Bacteria; phylum Bacteroidota; class Bacteroidia; order Bacteroidales; family Bacteroidaceae; genus Phocaeicola. The sequence goes on from URWA01000007.1 coordinate 22,096, forward strand.
CAGGAAGAACGGTCCGGGCAACCGGAAGCCTTTTTGAATTTTTTCAATATGTGTAGTGCTATCACAAAGTTTTTATGTAAATCTGTATAAGGAATATACCTCTTTGAAATCAAGAGAGTTAGAAGAATTACCTCGTTTTCGGGTAATGAGTTGGTAACCGTTCTAATTGCCGTGGTCTGCATCGCTTTGCTTGTTCGGGAAACTCTTACGGTACAAAGGTATGAAAAATATTCAGACTGAAAGGATCATTCCAAAAATTATTTTAGTCAGAATATTGAGCATTCATCCTTATGCAGTCTTGGTTGGAAGCAATTAACGAACAAGGAAGCCACGGTAAAGGCAACTCCTACTCCTACCACGCCTGCCCATCCGTAATGTTGCCAAAACAGACCTGAAACGAACGTACCAGCAGAACCGCCCAGAAAGTAGATGGTCATATAAACGGTATTGACTCGGTTGATGGCGGATGCGTCAAGGGAGACCACGCTGGTCTGATTTGACAAATGGATGCATTGCATTCCTGCATCAATCAAAAGGATGGCGATTATCATCCACAAGTAGCTGTCATTTCCAAAAAATGCCAACAACCATGCAGCCAAGATAACACATCCCCCGACAATGGAGAAGAACCTTACGCCGTACTTCTGGATATAGCCGCTAATGAATACAACAGTAGACGCACCTGCCAATCCGCACAAACCGAGTGCCCCGATAATATCGTCATCCGCAAAGAATGGCTCTTGCTTCATCCGGAAAGCAAGGCAACTCCACAACGCAAAGAACGAGCCATAAGCCAATGCCGCCCTCAACGAAGCGATACGCAAGTACGGGTATTTGGCAAGCAGACGCAACAAGGATTTCATCAGACCCGCATAATTTTCACGTGAACGAGCAGGCAGAACGGGAAGCATCTTGTAAATCATAAGAAAGCATCCGAGCATAAACACACAAGCCACAAAATAGACGGAACGCCATCCCCACATATCAGCCAGGAAACCACTTAACACCCGTGAGCCAAGAATGCCTATGAGCAGACAGGACTGTATAATCCCCACGTTGCGTACCTTGTGTGCTGGTGCTGAATGGAAAGACACCAACGGGATGAAGAACTGCGGCATAACCGAAGATGCTCCGGCAAGCAAGGATGCGCCCCACACCCAATAGATGTTAGGGGCAAGTGCTATGGCAAGCAATGCGCACGATGAAATGATATAATTGGTCAATATCAGCTGCTTTCGTGAAACCAAATCGCCAAGCGGAATGACAAACACAAGTCCGACTACATAACCTATCTGGGTCAATGTCGCAACCATGCTGGCAGAAAAGTCGCTTACCCCAAAATCCTTTGCCATGCTGCCCAACAAAGGCTGGTTGTAGTAGCAGTTGGCAACGGAAAGCCCGGTAGCGACTGCCATCAGAGCCAGCAGAGGTGCCGGAATGCCGTGGTTTTCTCTCAATTCATATTTCATCATTTATTCCTCCTTTCAGTATGACACAACTTTCAATCCAATCAAGGAGGCAATGAGCGTGAACAGGAAGAAAAGCCGTATGGGAGTGGCCGGCTCTTTGAAAACGAATATCCCAATCAAGACCGTGCCGACCGCTCCGATACCCGTCCAAATGGCGTATGCCGTGCCCAAAGGCAAAGTCTGAACCGCTTTGGCAAGTAATGCCATACTCAATACCGTGGAAGCCAAGAAACCGCTTCCCCACAGATAAAAACCAATACCTGATGCCTCTCTCGTTTTTCCCAAGCAGAATGTAAGGCTTACCTCAAACAATCCTGCCAAAAATAAAATTATCCAATTCATACCTATGATTTATTAAATTCGGGTGCAAAAGTAAGCAAGTAATTTCTAACCGTTTTTTACATTTGGTAAAAACGGATTTTGCATTTGACAAAAAAACAGCCGTTAGCAGCTGTTTCTGTGCGCTATTTTATAATTTTGTACCACAACAAAATGACTTATGGATATAAAGGAAATCATCAACCAGAGATATGCCATGCCGGATGCGTCTTTGGACAAGTTGCGGCAATGCCTGACGGAAGTCTCATACCCAAAAGGATTCCAAGTGTTGGAATATGGCAAGATAGAAAAAGACATCTTTTTCATCAAGAAAGGCATTGTCCGCGCCTATACTTCGGTAGAGGGGAAAGAAATTACCTTTTGGGTCGGCAAGGAAGGGGCGACTATTGTTTCCATGAAAGGATATGTGAATGACGAACCGGGGTATGAAACAATGGAGCTGATGGAAAATTCTGTCTTATATGTATTGGAAAGGAAAAAACTGAAAGAGTTATTCTTGAAGGATTTGCACATAGCCAATTGGGGACGGCGTTATGCGGAAATGGAACTGCTTGCTGCCGAGGAACGGCTGATTTCCATGTTGTCAGCCGTCGCCTCGGAACGGTATCACGAGTTGTTGGAGAAAGAGCCTGATTTGTTACAGCGGTTGCCGTTAGGAAGTATCGCCACCTATTTAGGCATCACACAGGCAAGTTTGAGTAGGATTCGGGCACAAATAAAATGACGTTTCAACCAACTGAGGATAGCAAGCGGTTTTGGTCTGCCCCAAACACAAACTTGCTATTTTTCCGTTGGTATTGTTTATAATCCCATGCCCTTGCCTCTCCTAAGCGGTTCAACCGTCCTTTTAGCGGATGAGAACAGCCTGCCAAACTGCTCCTTGAACCACTCTCCAATCACTTGCCCGTTGATGGCAAGTGCAAGCTTGGACTTGTCTTTCGGGTCTTTTACCACTTGGAAGCCTGCTTCCTCGATCGTGAACTTCCGCCTGTGCTCTTCCGAATAGGGCTCGCCCTCGTAGAACAGCGGTTTGCCGCTGATGAGCGTGGCAGTCTGCCTTTCGTTGAAGCCGACTTTAAGGCAGAACTTCTCCATATACACCAGCTCTTGAAATAGCGGAAACCATTTCTTGGCTTTTTGGATAATGGATTTTAGGAATGACACTTCCTCTTGGTGTGCCGCTTCCTTGTCTGCCATTTCCCTGCGGTACTTGGCTTGCAGTTCCACCAATTGGCGGCTGTGTTCCTTCTGCTGCCGCTCCATCTGCTTTTGCAATAATTCGATACTCTCGTCACGGGCGGCAACCTCGCCTTGCAAGGTTCGGTTGTCGGCTTCCAACTCTTTCAGTCTGCCGCTACCCAAAAGAGAACCTACTTTTGCCACGAGTGCCGCTTTCGCCTCGGTCTTGGCGGCTTCCAGCTTCTCCGACTTGATTTCTTTTTTGACTTCGTCAAGTTCCTGCTTTGCCTGTTGGCGTTCGGTCTGCAACTGCTGCACGTTGGCTTCAAGCTCTCCCGTCTGCCGTTTCAGGTCACGGTAGTATTGGGCGGTGGTTGTGTGCCGTGCTTCCGAACCTCGTATGCCACGCTGCAATCCGTACTTCGCCATCGCTGCGGCGTAGCTGTCGTGGTAAGCGACAAGCCTTTCACGGGTCAGGAGGTCATCGGCACACAAACGCACGGCGTTGGCTTTCTTGCGGTAGGTGCGTTTGCTGTCCGCTTGTTTCTTCTTGGCTTTCCTGCGCTCTCCCGTCACTATCGGTACGACCGTTGCATGGATGTGCGGCGTGTGTTCGTCCATGTGCAGCACTGCCGAAACGGTGTTCTCCCTGCCGAATGTGCGGTGCAGCCATTGCAGGTTGTCATCGCACCATTCACCCAGCCTGCCTTCGTCCTGCACTCTCACCATATCTTCATGCGAACCCGAAAGCACGATGCGGATTGCCCGTACTTGGTCGGGAGTAATTTTTCGTCTGATGCCTGCCGTGTGGATGCGGTGGCTTATCGCTTCGGTGCGGTCTGCCACACCGTCGGGGAACTCCACCAGTTCACGGTTGAGATGGGTGCGTGTGGGGTCGGCGTTCTTGGGCATTGTTTTGCGTTCTATGTGGTCGGATGCGCCCGTGTCAGCCGACCCTTTCGCCTTGTTGATTTGGATGCTTATGTATCCCATGTTTGTTTCTTGTTTTTTTGGTTCTACAAATTGTTTGTCGGTATCCGTCCGCCTGCGGTCGTGCCGCACGGGGCAAACGGGGGTGTCCAGAGGGGTGTAACCCCGTTGGCTCATTGGGGTGTTTTTAGCATTAGCGTCAGCGGTGCGTGAAGAAAACGCCCTAATGAGCTATGGCTTTTCGTTCCCAAAAGCCTGCGGCGGTGTCGGCGATGATGTCGGCGGATGTTGGTCGCCCTTTTCTTTTTGCCAGCCTTGTATGATATTCTGTGCCGTTGTGCCGGCATGATTGCCTGTCGGCACAACAGCATACAGACAGGGATGGTGTTGCCGTTTCCCCTGCGGACTTGATAAGGGCTGAAATTCCGATGATTTGATGATTGGATAGTCTAATATACAGACAGCTAATGCAATAACCTTTCATCAGCGTTTCATCAAACCGCTCGCCAAAAGAAAAGCGATGAGCGGCGTTGTGTTGCCTTTCTCTTTTCATCAGCCCAATCCTTTTGTTGAGCGTTTGATGAGAATGTAAGTCGCTGTCATTCTTTATGTTTATATATGCTTTCATCATTTCATCAAAATATCAGAGTGTTTCCAACTGTTCCTTGCTTACCAGATAGTAGCGTCCAATCCTCCTGACGGGCGAGTAACGGCATTCACGGTTGTAGTCGTATTGGTAGGTGGTGTAGGAAAGCGAATTGGATGCAGGGGTAAGCTTCCAGCATTCCTGCACCACTTTCCGAACCTGCGACTTCTCCACCTTTACTTGCGAGCAGACGAGCAACGGGATAATATCATTGAGGCAAAAAGAAACAGAACTGACGCCCACGCTTGCCATGATGTCGAGCAGGAGTTCCGTCATTTCTATCTCCAAACGGTTGCGGTTGCTTCGGATAATCTTCCGCAGGGCTTCCGTCTCCAGCAGCTTCGGGTTGAACCACATTCGGCTTTCTTTTTCGGTGGATAGCTGCCGGTGTTGCAGGAAATGAAGAAAAGCGGGTATCTCCGCTTTCAGTTTTTGCAGGAAGTCGGTATCATCATTCCGTAGCGGCACAATCTTCCGCACCCAATAGCGTGTTTCACCTGCGTCAATGATAACGGGCAGATGCTCGTTGTTGGAGCACAACACGAACTTGGCGAAGAAGCCTATCTCGTCACGGTCTTTGCCTTTCGCCTCCACCTTGTAGGATAGTGTGGTGCTGAGGTTCTTCAACCGTTCGCTGTCCTCACGGCGGTTGAGCAGCACCTCGTCCACCATGATGAGCAGCCTGCCCGCCCAGTCGGAATTGAACTGGCTGCGGAAGTCCTCGTTGGTGTTGAACGTCACGTTGTTCTGGAATACGGCTTTCAGGAAGTTCAGGAACGTGCTTTTGCCCGTATTCCTCTCTTCGGACACGAGCAACAGGATGGGCAGCTTCTGAACGGGATACAGATACAGCAGTTGCAGGTAGTCCATGCCCAACCCGTACTGTTCGCCGAAGATGTGTTCCACCAACGAGCGAATGCAGGGGAAATCGCCCGGCACGGGAACATGGCTTATCGGCTCGTAGAGGTTGAGGAACTTGCCGACTACGGGCTGGTAGCCTACATGGTCGGGTACGGTGCAGAAGCCGTCATACTTCGGGATGCCCGCCATGTAGTCCTTGCCGTAGTCCTGTCGCAGGGTCTCGGCGTTCCATGCGATGCGTCTCCTCACATAGCCACCGTCAATGCGGGGCTGGTTCACAATCTTGTAGAGCGTGGTGCCTACACGGATAAATTCTTCTTTCTTTTCCATGTTTCAAATATAGGTTTTAGTGCCGCCGACACCTTGTCGGCAGGTGGATTAAACATGGTTGCAAAGCTACGGCAGAACGGCTAAAACCTTGATATGTAAAACTATGCAGAACGGCGCAAAAGAAACCGACGGATAAGGAAATGCAGTAAGATGGACAATATCAGTCATCAAAAGGCGAAAAGAAAAAGCCTGAAGAAGCGGAAAATGGTACTTCTTCGGGCAGACTTGGATTGTGTGAGTGCATGGGCGTAGTGACACGCAACCGCACTCGCTAACACTTACACGATATGCTGTTACCTAACGAAAGCCAAAGCATTTGTCTGTCTTTTCGCAAGCACAGCCTTTCCAGCAAGACATTACGCACTCTTGCGGCATTGGATGTGTTGATACGGAAAGCCAGTGCCATTACCATTGGCAGCGCATACACTTCCAAATAATAACCGTTTGGCAGCCTGATGCGCCTTTCCACTTCGCAAGATTGCAACACTCCGCTCCTATACACGGCTCGGACAGCGGCACGGAGTGTCGGGGCGATTACATCAAACAGCGTTACCAACTCCATTTCGCTCATCCACACATTGGCTATATCGGACGGTACGGCAACCCTGCCGCTTCCGTCCATCGTGATTGTTGCCCGTTTCATATCCCTGCCACCTTGATGTTACCGAATGACTTGCTCAACTTGTCGCCCAGCATCGTGAGGTCGTTATCCAGCTTCTCCACGGTTATCTTCGCATAGATTTGGGTCGTTTCGATGTTCGTATGTCCCAAAATGCGGCTTACGCTCTCTATCGGCATGCCCTTGCAGAGAGCCAGGGTTGCGAATCCATAACGTGAGCAATGGAAGCTGATGTCCTTATTCACGCCGCATTCCCGTATCATCTTCTTCAACGGTTTGCAGATTGACCAATAGTCCAGATTGGGGAATACCAAGTCGTTTTCTTGGAACGGTCGGTAACGCTCGATTATCTGCAAGGGAATATCCAGCAGCTTTACCTGAAACGGTACACCCGTCTTGTGCCGTTTGGAAATAATCCATTTCTCACCGTTTACTTCCACGATTCGGTCGTTGGTCAGTTCCTTGATGTCCACGAAAGAAAGGGCGGTGAAGCTCGCAAACACGAACAGGTCACGGATGTATGCCAGCTTCGGGTCTGCGAACTCGTGCGTCATTACCGCCTTCAACTCATCCTCCGTCAAAAACTCACGCTCCTTGACATTCGGGCTGATGTGGAACTGCGCAAACGGGTTTCTCGGTATCAGACCGTTGAAGTGCGCACGCATCACCACACCTTTCAGCCACATGCACTTTTCCCATATCGTGCCGTTGCGCAATCCCGCTTCCGTGGAGAGATAGACCGCAAACTCCTTGATGAAGTCGGGCGTAAGCTCCAGCATCGACATGTCGCTGCGCTTGTAGAACGACTTGATGAACGCCGCCACATAGTTCCTTGCCACTACCCTTGACTGGTAAGTCGCCAGTTTCCTGTCCTTGCCGACACGCTTCTTGAACACCTCGTTCTCACGGTCGAAGGCTTTGAGCAGCGTTTCATACTCGCCGCCTATGCCCTGATAGGCGTTGCGTACCATCTCTGCCGTCACAAACGCCTCACGGTCGGATATGCGCTGGTAGTGCTTGATGATTTGCGCCTTGATGTTGTCAAGCGCAAGGTTCGTTTCCCTTGCCTCCAAACTCTTGCCTTTGGCACGGTTGCCCTTTGCATCCCAAAGTTCTTTTGAGATGCTCCGCTTGCAACTGAACTGCGCCACCGTTCCGTTGATTGTAACCCGTCCCATGATGGGGACAGTTCCATTCTTCTCCTTGCTGCCGTTCGCATAGAACAGCACGCGAAATGTGCTCCTTGTCATACTCGTTCTTTTTTGGTTGCAAAACTATAAATCAACGAGTTAAACCTTGACAAGCAAACCTACGCAGAGCGGCGCAAACGGAACGGTGACTGTTAAATCTGCATTTCTGACGGGTAACGATTAGGAAACCGTTCTCTTTCTCCAATCCGCTTTGAAACGCTATTCAGCCCTCTATCCAACTTCCGCGATTTTCTCCTAACTACTTAATTCACAGATTACATTGCGCTAATCTGCCGAATTTTGGAGGTTTTTCCAGAGATTTTCCGTAAGTTTGTGTGCGTGGATGCATTGTTTGTGCTACAGATTAATCCGGTACTTTTGAGCTTAAACTATACCTAAATAATAAGAAATGAAAAAAATACTGATTTTATCGGCTCTGCTTGCATGCGGACCGGCCTGCTTCTCACAGCAGACAGAAAAGTTCCCTTTGGGCGATTACGAAGAACTGACAGACACGAAGCCTCACGACGGGGTGGATGTGTGGAACAAGATGACGGCTCCGGTGCGGTTCTGCTGGGGCACGACGGACGTGCGTTACAAGAAACTGGATGTGCCGGATGTGAAGCAGACCGGAACGCTCCGCCTGAAGGCCTGGAAGGGAGAACGGGTCAATGCACAGGCGGTGTTGTGGACACAGAAGGACCTGGAAGGGGCGGAAATGACCGTCAGTGAGTTGAAAAACGGGAACTCGGTGATTCCGGCTTCGGCAGTGCGGACTCATTTTGTGCGTTACGTGATGACCGACGAATTGAACAAGGACGGAAGTGGAGGATGCGGTGTCCGTGAGAATAAGGCGGAGTGGGATTCTTCGATGGTGGCCGATGTGCTCGACATCGTACGGGTGCGGGAAGTGAAGGCGCGTACCACCCAGCCGGTGTGGTTGAATGTATGGGTGCCTGCAGAGGCGCGTCCCGGGAAATACAAAGGTACGCTGACCGTTTCCGGAAAGAATTTTGAGGCAATGAAGCTGCCGTTTGAAATTGAGGTGGTGAACCGTACCCTGCCGGAACCGCAGAAATGGGCGTTCCATCTGGACTTGTGGCAGAATCCGTATGCCGTGGCACGTTATTATCAGGTGCCGTTATGGAGCAAGGCCCATTTTGATGCCATGCGTCCCATCATGAAGATGCTGGCCAATGCGGGGCAGCGTTCCATTACTGCCAGTATCATGGAGAAGCCATGGGCCGGACAGACGGAGGATCCTTATCATAGCATGATTTTCCGGATGAAGAAGCTGGACGGTACGTGGGTGTACGACTATACGGTGTTCGACAAGTGGGTGGAATTCATGATGAACGAGGTCGGCATCAAGGACCTGATCAGCTGCTATACGATGATTCCGTGGGCATTGAGCTTTGACTATTTCGACCAGGCTACCAACCAGGTGCAGTTCATCAAGGCAGCGCCAGGCGATGCGGCCTACGCGGAATACTGGGGCACGTTCCTGAAAGACTTCTCCCGTCACCTGCGCGAAAAGGGATGGTTTGAGAAAACGGCCATTTCCATGGACGAGCGTCCGATGGAAGCCATGCGGGAGGCCATCAAGGTGATTAAGGCGGCCGACCCGGAGTTCAAGATTACGTTGGCCGGAAATTACCATGAAGAGATTCAGGGGGATTTGTATTACCTCAGCATCCCTTACGGAAACCAGTTCCCGGCCGATGTGAAGGCAGAGCGCGAGCGCAAAGGACAAATCAGTACGGTGTACACCTGCTGTACGGAGGCATTTCCGAATACGTTTACTTTCTCCGAACCGGCCGAAGCACCCTGGACGGTGTTGCATGCCGTGGCGGGAGGATATGACGGATATCTTCGCTGGGCGGTGAACAGCTGGCCGAAAGACCCGCTTCGTGATTCTCGTTTCCGCACATGGGCAGCCGGCGATACTTACAGCATTTATCCCGGACCGCGTAGCAGCATCCGTTTTGAACGGCTGGTGGAAGGTTTGCAGGCTTGCGAGAAAATTTACCTTCTGCGGAAGGAACTGGCAGCCAAAGGGGCCAGTGGAAAGCTGGAGAAGCTGAATGGAAAGCTGTCGGAGTTTACACCGGAAGGCTGGATAAAGATTCATAAGAAGTCGCCTGCGCGGATGGTAAACGAGATGAATGAGCTGTTAAACGGAATGTAACAGGGACTTACGTGCGGAAAATCAGGCAAAGCTGTTTCAGACTTTGTCTGATATCCGTATCTTTGCGCCTTAATTAAAAAAAAACAGTTTCTATTTTATGTGGTTACAATTATTGTTCGTCTTGCTGGCCATTGTGGTCGGCGCACGGGTCGGCGGTATCGGACTGGGAGTGTTTGGCGGTCTCGGTCTGGCTGTTCTCACATTTGTGTTCGGACTGGAACCGACTGCCCCTCCCATTGATGTGATGCTGATGATTGTGGCGGTGATTGCGGCTGCCGGTTGCATGCAGGCGGCCGGAGGGCTGGATTTGATGGTGAAATGGGCAGAGAAAATCTTGCGCCGCCATCCCCAGCGCATCACCCTGCTGAGTCCGCTGGTGACGTATCTGTTTACTTTCTTTGCCGGAACGGGGCATGTGGCCTATTCCGTACTTCCGGTGATTGCCGAAGTGGCCCGTGAGACGGGCATCCGTCCGGAGCGTCCGATGGGAATTGCGGTCATCGCTTCCCAGCAGGCCATTACCGCCAGCCCCATTTCCGCGGCTACGGTCGCTCTTCTGAGCATGCTGGCCGGATACGACATTACCTTGTTTGACATACTGAAGGTTTCCATACCCTGTACCTTGGTGGGAGTGCTGGCCGGTGCGCTGTATTCCATGCGGGTAGGCAAGGAACTGAAGGACGACCCCGTCTATCAGGCTCGTTTAAAATCGGGAGAGTTGTCGGGAGGCAATTACAGTACGGCCGAAGTAGCCCAGCCCGGCAAGGCCCTGACCTCCGTACTGCTGTTTCTGGCTGCCACGGTGGGCATCGTGTTGTTTGGTTCCATCGACAGTCTCCGGCCGTCGTTTCATACCTCAGAAGGGGTGGTGGTGATGCAGATGGCACACATCATTGAAATTCTCATGCTGTCGGTGGCCGCACTGATTCTGCTGCTGACGGGTACCAGCGGTATGAAGGCCGCCAAGAGTTCGGTGTTCAACGCGGGCATGCAGGCGGTGGTGGCTATTTTCGGTATTGCCTGGATGGGCGATACCTTCATCTCGGGCAACATTGCGGTAATAAAAGAAGGAATATTCGGTATGGTGACCGACATGCCTTGGCTTTTCGGCATCGCGCTTTTTGTCATGTCCATCCTGTTGTTCAGTCAGGCGGCTACCATCCGTGCCCTGCTTCCACTGGGGATGGCGTTGGGCATTTCTCCCTATATGCTGATTGCCCTCTTTCCGGCGGTGAACGGCTATTTTTTCATCCCGAACTATCCGACGGTGGTGGCAGCCATCAATTTTGATACCACGGGCACCACCCGCATCGGGAAGTATATACTGAATCATTCGTTTATGATGCCCGGACTTATTTCTACCTTTGTGGCGGTAGGGCTGGGTGTGCTGGCTGTGGCCTTCGTGTGAGGGGCCTTGTAAGAGACTGTGAAACGTCTGGGAGGAATGTGAGAAACGCATTTGCCTGTTGTACGTTTCCTTGGGGTGAACCCTATGTTTCCCGTAGCGGAGCCGTATGTTTTGCTGTCGGGAAACGTACGGCTCCGCCACGGGAAACCTAAAAAATAATGAAGGGCTGGCGATTTATCGTTGTGGCGTTAATGATAATCGCATAAAAATGTAGGTACTTTCGTAAAAAAGTAGCATCTTTGCAGTATGAATTGGATTGAACAGGTTACTATACTTGATTTGTTGCTGAAAGGGTTGATTATCGGAATTGTGGTGTCTGCTCCTTTGGGCCCGGTTGGTGTGCTCTGTATCCAGCGTACGTTGAATAAGGGACGCTGGTATGGCTTTGTCACGGGAGTGGGGGCGGCACTGAGCGATATTTGCTATGCGTTGATAACCGGATACGGAATGAGTTTCATGGACGAACTGATTTTGAAACATCATATTTTCCTGCAGGTGGTGGGTAGCATCATGCTGTTGGCTTTCGGTATCTACACGTTTCGCAGCAATCCGGTGAAATCCCTTCGTCCGGCTTCGGGTACACGCGGTACGTATCTGCACAATTTCGTGACGGCTTTTTTCGTCACCCTGTCCAATCCGCTCATCATTTTCCTGTTCATCGGTCTGTTTGCCCGCTTTTCGTTTGTGATGCCGGGCAGTCCCATCGGTTTTCAGCTGGTAGGCTATCTGGCCATTATCACGGGGGCACTGGGATGGTGGTTCAGCATTACGTATTTCGTCAACAAGGTACGTTCGCGATTTAATTTGCGCGGCATCTGGGTGCTCAACCGCATCATCGGTGTCGTGGTCATGATAGCGGCGGTGGTGGGAATCGTCCTGGCCATTGCCGGCAAATCTTTTTCTTGATAGGATATGTATATTTCTCAACAACTTAAAAAAAAGAACATCGCTGAATACCTGCTGTATATGTGGCAGGTGGAGGATTTGATTCGGGCCAATGGCTGCGACATGGAGAAAATCCGGAAGAACATCGTTGAGCCTTATCCGGCCACGGACGAGCAGAAGCAGGAGCTGGCCCGCTGGTATGAAGACCTGATCAACATGATGCAGCAGGAAGGGGTCATGGAAAAAGGCCATCTGCAGATTAACAAGAATATCATTGTGTGGTTGACCGACTTGCACCTGCGCCTGTTGCGTTCGCCCAAGTTTCCGTATTACACGGCGGCTTATTACAAGGTGCTGCCTTTTATCGTGGAGTTGCGGGCCAAGGGGGGCGACAAGGATGTGCCCGAACTGGAGACCTGCTTCGATGCCCTGTACGGGGTGCTGATGCTGAAACTGCAGAAAAAGGAAATCAGCGAGGGGACGGCCAAGGCGGTGAAAGCCATCAGCGATTTGCTGGCCATGCTGGCCGATTATTATATAAAGGATAAAGAAGGCGATTTGGATTTGGATTAAAATACACAGAAAGATGAAAAAGATATTAGTGACAGGGGCCAACGGACAGCTGGGTAATGAAATGCGTCTGCTGGCGGAGGAACACACAAATTTTGAGTATTTTTTTACGGATGTGGCCGAACTGGACATCTGCGATGAAAAAGCGGTGATGGATTTCGTGACGGCACATCAAATTGACGGGATTGTGAACTGTGCGGCTTATACGGCAGTCGACAAGGCAGAAGACAATGTGGAACTTTGTGACAAACTGAATCATGTGGCTCCGGGCTATCTGGCCAAGGCGGCACAGAGCCGGGGAGGCTGGCTGGTACAGGTGTCTACCGATTATGTGTTCGACGGTACAGCCCATATCCCTTACAAGGAAGAGGATACGCCGTGTCCGAATTCCGTATATGGTTCTACGAAGCTGGCGGGAGAACAGGAGGTGATGAAGTATTGTCCGAATACGATGATTATCCGTACGGCTTGGCTGTATTCTACGTTTGGCAACAATTTTGTGAAGACGATGATTCGTCTGGGAAAGGAAAAAGAGACGTTGGGCGTCATCTTCGACCAGATTGGTACACCGACGTATGCGCGCGACCTGGCTCAGGCCATTTTCGTGGCTCTGGAAAAAGGTATCGTTCCGGGTATCTATCACTTCAGTAACGAAGGGGTCTGCTCCTGGTATGATTTTACCAAAGCCATTCATCGGCTGGCAGGCATTACGACTTGCCATGTATCGCCGCTTCACACGGAAGATTATCCTACGAAGGCCTGCCGTCCGCACTATTCCGTACTCGACAAGACCAAGCTGAAAAAGACCTACGGCGTGGAGGTGCCCTACTGGATGGACAGTCTGGCGGAATGTATTGAAAAATTAAAACAATAAATATGGCAAATCAGGAAATAGCAAGAAGACGAACATTTGCAATCATCGCGCATCCGGATGCCGGTAAGACTTCGTTGACGGAAAAGTTGTTGCTTTTCGGTGGACAGATTCAGGTGGCCGGAGCCGTGAAATCAAACAAAATCAAGAAAACGGCCACGTCCGACTGGATGGATATCGAGAAGCAGCGTGGTATCTCGGTCACTACCTCCGTGATGGAGTTTGACTACCATGACTATAAGATTAATATCCTCGATACGCCGGGTCACCAGGATTTTGCCGAAGATACGTACCGTACGCTGACGGCGGTGGACAGTGTCATCATCGTGGTGGACGGAGCGAAGGGTGTGGAATCGCAGACCCGTAAGCTGATGGAGGTTTGCCGTATGCGTAACACGCCGGTGATTATCTTCGTGAACAAGATGGACCGTGAGGCCAAGGACCCGTTCGATTTGCTGGATGAACTGGAGGAAGAGCTGGTCATCAACGTGCGTCCGCTGACGTGGCCGATTGAAAGCGGTCCGCGTTTCAAGGGGGTGTATAACATCTACGAACAGAAGCTGAATCTTTTCCAGCCGTCCAAGCAGGTGGTGACGGAGAAGGTGGAAGTGGATATCCATACGGAAGACCTGGACAATCATATCGGTACGCCGCTGGCGGACAAGCTGCGTAGCGAACTGGAACTGATTGAGGGGGTTTATCCGGAATTCAATGTGGACGATTACCTGAAAGGGGAACTGGCTCCGGTGTTCTTCGGTTCGGCCTTGAACAACTTCGGTGTGCAGGAGTTGCTCGACTGCTTTGTGGAGATTGCGCCGAGTCCGCGTCCGGTACAGGCTGAGGAACGTATCGTGATGCCGGAAGAACCCAAGTTCACGGGTTTCGTATTCAAGATTACGGCCAATATCGACCCGAACCATCGTTCGTGTGTGGCTTTCTGCAAGGTATGTTCCGGCAAGTTTACCCGTAACACGCCGTATCTGCACGTGCGTCACAACAAGACCATGCGTTTTTCTTCACCCACGCAGTTCATGGCCCAGCGCAAGACTACGGTGGATGAGGCCTGGGCAGGTGATATCATCGGTCTGCCGGACAATGGTACGTTCAAGATTGGCGATACGCTGACTGAGGGTGAAATCCTGCATTTCAAGGGATTGCCCAGCTTCTCTCCGGAAATGTTCAAGTACATCGAGAATGCCGACCCGATGAAGACCAAGCAGTTGAACAAGGGTATCGACCAGCTGATGGACGAAGGTGTGGCACAGCTGTTTGTCAACCAGTTCAATGGCCGGAAGATTATCGGTACGGTAGGGCAGTTGCAGTTTGAAGTGATTCAGTACCGTCTGGAGAATGAATACAATGCCAAATGCCGTTGGGAACCGTTGAGCCTCTATAAGGCGTGCTGGATTGAAAGTGACGATCCGGCAGAACTGGAAGCCTTCAAGAAGCGTAAGTACCAGTATATGGCCAAAGACCGTGACGGACGCGATGTGTTCCTGGCCGACAGCGGTTATGTACTTCAGATGGCACAGATGGACTTCAAGCACATCAAGTTCCATTTCACGAGCGAGTTCTAAAGAAGATAAGATATAAACATATAAAAAGGCAGGAAAGTGAATTATCGCTTTCCTGCTTTTTTATATCCTTAAATTGGGATATTTACTGAATGTTCTATTTTTAGTTTTGGCGTGTCGGTCAAAATCTGCTTGTGTTTTCCATAAATCGTTTGAATATTTTGTATTTTTTATCCTCTCTATTAATTACTATTAATATTAGTAGTTCTACTAAAACTTTTAGTTGTTTGTCCGATAATTTTCATATCTTCGTATAGTATTAATCTTAAATGAGCTGTTTATGAAGAAGCTGACACCAAAAGAAGAAGAAATAATGAATATCTTATGGACCTATGGTCCTTTGTTTATCCGTGAAATGTTGGCATTCTATTCGGAGCCGAAACCACATTACAATACAGTAGCTACTCTGGTGAAGCTGTTGGTAGAAAAAGGCTTTGTCAGTTATCGTGCGTTTGGAAACACCTACCGTTATGAAGCAAAAATAACAGAAAATGAATACAAGGGTTCGGCTATCGGAGAGATTGTTTCTCAATATTTTGATAATTCTTATACCAAGGTTGTTTCTCAGTTTATTGAAGATGAGAAAATGAACTTGGAGGAACTGAAGCAGTTGATAGCTCAGATAGAGGAGGGGAAGAATAATCGTAAATCTTGAACCTATGGTAGTCCTTTTAATCTATTTACTGAAAAGCTCTTTCTGCCTGACATTGTTCTATGGGTTCTATAAGCTACTTTGTGCTTCGACCACTCGCTTTTCCTTGAACCGGTGGGTGTTGGTGGGCGGAATGTTGACCTGTCTGTTATTGCCTTTCGTTTCTCTGGAATTAGAGCATGAACCTTTAGTGCAGTCTCCTTTTAGTCTTATGGAGGAATGGAAACAGCCTGTTGATGTAATATCTGCTTCTGCTACAGGTATGGTGGAGATTACTCAGAAGGAAGCCAATTATTGGGATTGGCTTGTGTTATTGATGGTGGCTTATCTGTCGGGATGTGCCTTCATTCTTTTGCAATGGGTTGTAGGCTATATCCGTCTGTTCCGTTGGATAAACGGGCAGGAATATAAAGAATGTAATGGATTACGATGGGTGTTGTATGATATTCCTGTCCGTCCTTTTAGCTGGGGAACGTATATCGTCATGAACAGTCAGGAGTATGAAGAATATTCTCCGGTCCGTTTGCATGAGGAGATGCATTGCCGGTATGGACATTGTTATGACAATCTGCTGATACAGTTTATCTTAATCTTTCATTGGTGGAATCCGTTGGTGTGGAAACTGAGGTATGAACTTAATGGTGTTCATGAGTATCAGGCCGATGAAGGTGTATTGAATCAAGGCATCGATGTAAAAACATATCAATTATTATTGGTGAGGAAAGCAGTGGGCTCAAGGCTCTACTCTATGGCTTGCGGTTTTACTCACAGTTCACTTAAAAAACGTATATCTATGATGTCGAAAAAAAGAAACAGTAAGTGGGTCCGGCTGCGTGTCTTGTTAGCCGTACCTTTGGCTGCAGGGGTCGTGTATGCCTTTGCGAGGCCGGAAGTGAAAGAAACGGTAGCGGATTATGGTGCAGCTCTTCAAACAAAGGATCAGGGAAAAGAAAAATCCGGGTATGCAGTACAGCAGCAGAATACAGACAATCTGATGCTGGATCATATTTCATCGGAAAAGGCGTATGTGCTGGAATTGTATTGTAACCAGCGGAATCAGTTTCTTTTCGGGCCTGAAAATCATATTTCAAAGAAGAAGTTTGTTGATTATGGAACCATGATGGACGAGGCCAAGAAGCAATTGAAAGACTCTTTCGTCAAATTGTATTCTGAGCAGAAAGAGGAAATGTCTCCTATCGTTGTCCGTTTTGTAGCAGACCGCAATACAAAGATGGGGGCGATAACTATTGCCAAACAGAAACTGGTAAAAGCGTATGATGAGGTCAGACGGGAGCTTGCGAAAACTTATCCTCAGGAATTGGTGAATGAATGTTTGATTTCCCGTTTCTATTATGCTTCTCCGAAAGCATATGCGGATGTACCGGCGGGTGTGGCCGATAAGAATGTTCCGTTGCCGGGATATGAAGTCCGATTTTTGAAAGATAATGTGATAGTAGGTGAGTTGGAGGATTTTTCTCTGGATGAACTTTCTTCGAAAATCAAGCAGTTATGTGAGGGAAATAAGGCTGAAAACCTTTCCGTTTCGCTAAAGATACCTTCAGATGCTTCTGAAGGGGTGGTATATGATATCAAGCAGGCATTACGTGACGGATATATGCTTAAACTAAATCTTATGAGTGGTTTTTAGAATTGATTCGTGTAATAGTCTGTATTTGAAAACTTAGTTTTAAAATTTATGAAACCTTTTTCCTTTTATTTAAGTCTTATATTCGTTGTATCGGTGTTTGCTTCTTGTCAGAAGGATGGTAAAAGCATTGTTACTCCGGTATCCAGTGGTAGGCCTTATGAGGTACTGGTAGTTGCGGATGACAGATGTTGGAACAGTCCGGATAGTGCGCTTTTCCATGTACTTGATACCGATGTACCGGGATTGCCCCAACCGGAACGTTCTTTCCGGATTTCGAGAGTTCGTCCGGAGTATTTTGACCGTAGTACTCGTCTGTTCCGCAACATTATTATTGCGGATATTCAGGACATCTATACGCAAACCAAATTCAAGTATACCCGTGACGCATATTCTTCTCCACAGATGATTATGACTATCCAGTCGCCGAATCAGGAAGAGTTTGCCGAATATGTATCCAAGAATGGACAGGTGATTATTGATTTCTTTACCCGGGCAGAAATGAACCGAGAAGTAAAACTATTGGAGAAGAAGCATAATGATGTCTTGTCTGCCAAGGTACAAAGTTTGTTTGATTGTGATATCTGGATGCCGGTAGAACTGGCTTCGTACAGGGTTGGCCAACAGTTCTTGTGGGCTTCCAGCAACCTGAATGATTTGAACTTTGTTATCTACACTTATCCGTATACCAGCAAGGGAACTTTTACAAAGGCATATTTCATAGAAAAACGAGATTCTGTGATGAAAGCCAACATTCCGGGAGTAAAAGAAGGTATGTATATGGTGACTGCCGATTCTATTTTTGTAGAAGCTCGTAATATTGCAGTGCAGGGTGATTATGCATATGAAGTACGCGGTTTGTGGGAAATGGAGAACGATGCTATGGGAGGTCCTTTCGTTTCACATGTTCGTGTGGACCGTACGAACGGTCGGATTGTCGTAGTAGAAGGTTTTGTTTATAATCCGGGCAAACTGAAACGTGACCAGATTCGTAAACTGAATGCTGCCCTTTATACCTTGAAACTTCCTCAGGAGAAAAAGACGGGAGAACTTCCTATAGACAATCAGATTTCGGAAGAAAAGGTAATGAAAGACAACTTATGAAATATAGTACATTTATTATATCGTTGATTGGTATTCTATTGTCCCGTTGTAAAAGCATAAATTGAATTCGAAGCCGGCATTTCCCTTTTTGGGGCTGCCGAACCTTATTTGCGGGAGGATATCTAGAGATGCAAAAAGCCAACTAATTCACAATGCTTTGTGCGTGAATTAGTTGGCTGATTTTATAACATTTAATGAGTATTTTTTATATCCTTAAATCCGTTTCCTTTGCCAGCTTCCCTTTTTCAGGTAAATATAACTCAACAGGCCGATGGCTCCGGCATATACGTGTTCGGAGAACCAGCATACGGCTACGTCCATTTTCAGAATCAGGATAATGAGGACGATGAAAATCAGGTAGCAGGTCAGGGCAATCATCTCCAGCAGAAAAGCAGCCCGGGTATCGCCTGTACCCGATACGGACTGGAAGAAAATAAATCCGGCACACTGGAAGAGGTAGCTGGAGCAGAGCACCCAAAGCGTAGGGACGGCGGCATCCACCAGGTCGGGCATGTCGGTGTAGATACGGAGCACATACGTAGGCAGACAGGCTATCAGCAGGATGACGGGCCAGACAATGCAGGTGCAGAGCCGTACGTGCTGCCGGATGGTGGGCATGACGTAGCGTGCTTCTCCGGCCCCAATCAGGTTGCTGACCAGAGCGCTGCAGGTGGAGGCAAAGGCTGTAATGGTCATGAACGGCACGCTCGACACGTTGCGTACGATGTTGGTGATGGCCAGTGAACGTTCGCCTAGGTGCTCGATGAAGATGAAGAACAGAAACCAAGTGCTGATGGATACTGCGTTCTGTATCATGGTCCACAGCGATACGCCCATGATGCGTTTCAGTTCCGCCCATTGGAACCTCACCAGCTGGTTCAGTCCGTATTTGGCACTGTCCACCCGCCGCACGGTGTAGACCATGAAAAAGAGCATGGATATCAGTTCTGCCAGTGAAGAACCGATGGCCGCCCCGGCAATGCCCAACGCCGGAAATCCCAGTTTCCCGAATACGAGGATATAATTGAAGAGCACATTCGATGTCACCATGACGATGGAGTTGAGCGTGAGTGTCTTGGTCTGGGTGGTACCCACAAAGAAAGCCCGGAACATGATGGCCACGAACGAGAAGAAAAATCCGAACACTCGCCAGTTGATGTAGCTCACGGCAGCCTCACAGACACGGGGAGACGCTACCACGTGCGACAATATCCAGGGAGAAAACAGTTGGGACAGGGTGAACATGACCAGTGCCATGGCCAGCAGGAAATAAATTCCCTGATAGAAAATGGAACCGATTTTCCGGAAATTGCCTTCTCCGTTGCGGCGGGCAATCAAAATCTGCGAGCCGATGCTGAAACCGAATCCCAGCATGAAGATGGCCAGGTAATATACGCCCGCAATGGCCGAGGCCCCCAGTTCCACTTCGCCCACCCGTCCCATGAAGGCTGTATCGGTCATGCCGATGAGTTGTTCCATGAGCAGACTGATCAGGATGGGGTATGCCACCTTCCATATTTCGCGGTTGGTATATTTCGTATGCATAAAAAACGGGTATCAGATGATGGGAAATGTGGTGCAAAGATACGACAATTCTGCATAAAAAAAGACCATCCTTTTGCAAGGACAGTCTTTTGTTTGTCTTTTTCTGAAAGAAGAATTATGCTTCAGCAGGAGCTTCTGTAGCAGCTTCTTCAGCAGGAGCAGCAGCTTCTTCTTCTGCCTTGGCAGCAGCCTCAGCTTCAGCTTTTGCAGCAGCTTCAGCAGCTTTCTTTTCAGCTACCTTCTTCGCGATTTCTTCGTTTACTTTCTTTTCAGCTTCCAGACGTGCTTTAGCTTCAGCTTTCTTAGCTTCTTCTTCTTTAGCTTTCAAAGCAGCCAGACCTGACTGTTTGTTTTCCTTCCAAGCGTTGAATTTAGCTTCAGCCTGTGCTTCATCGAATGCGCCTTTAGCTACACCGCCCAGCAGGTGTTTCTTCATGTACACACCTTCGCGAGACAGGATGTTGCGTACTGTGTCAGTAGGCTGTGCACCTACCATTACCCAGTGTAATGCACGTTCAAAATTCAAATCTACTGTGGCAGGATTGGTGTTCGGATTGTAAGTACCAATTTTTTCAGTAAATCTACCATCACGTGGTGCTCTTGCGTCTGCAATAACAATTGAATAGAACGCATATCCTTTGCGTCCGTTTCTTTGCAATCTGATTTTAGTTGCCATTTTTTTAAGTTAGTTTTTTAATGTAAATGATTTGAATTATGCTAATAACCCGTATTAGCGGGTGCAAAGGTACAACTTTTCTTTTGTTCTACAAATAGTTGCGCCAATTATTTATTGATTTCGCGCAGCCATTTTTCCAGCTCGCCTGTCCATTGGCGTTTGTAGGGGAAGCTGTCACGGTATCCCCAGCCGTGTCCTCCCACCGGATAGATGTGCAGGCTGGCGGGCACCTTGTTCTTCACGAGGGCGGTGTAGTAGTTCACGCTGTTGGCCACAGGAACCACCGTGTCATCGCTGCTGTGCAGGATGAAGGCCGGTGGGGTTTGCGGAGTGACCTGCAATTCGTTGGAATATTTCTGTTCCAGTTCCTTCGATGGGCTTTTGCCCAGCAGGTTGTCGTGAGAGCCTTTATGCGTGTAGCTCGGGTCCATGGTGATGACCGGATAGAACAGAATCTGGAAATCCGGGCGGGTTTCTGCATCGGTGAAATGGGTGGCAGTGGTGCTGGCCAGATGTCCTCCTGCCGAAGAACCCATGATGCCCAGTTTCTTTATATTCCATTCCGTGGCGTGTTGTCGCATGATGCGCAAGGCTTGCTGGGCATCGCTCAGCGGCACTTCGTGGTGGCCGTTGGGCATACGGTAGCGGAGTACGGCATACGTGATGCCCTGACTGTTGAACCAGTCGGCCATGCTTTTGCCTTCATGCGCCATGGCCAGGTGGGTGTATCCTCCTCCCGGACAGGCGACAATGGCCATGCCGTTACTCTTTTCTGCCGGATAGACGTAGAGAATCGCATTTTTGGTATAACTTGGAGAATCGGTATCTCCATTTTTTTCTTCTACAATTCCGTTGTCGTTCGGGGCGCCGTCGGGCCATACCTTGATTTCAATGGCTTTTTGGGCAAAGAGATGGCCGGAGAGCAGCAGCAACCCCATGAGTAGTAGTTTTTTCATGTGTGTGAAAATTTGAAGGTTATTTTTTTAGTTTCATGCTGGCTTTTACCAGGTAAGCAATCAGCAGCAGATAGACAATCAGTGACACCAGTTCACTCATCGGGTTGCTCAGCCATTCCTCGTGGATGAGGTTGATGTTGCAGTAGCGCATGATGGCACTTACCACTCCCATCAGGGCACCTCCGGCAATGAATCCAGAAGCCAGCAGCGTACCTTTTTCGCCGCGTGCCGTGTTGACGGCTTCGTCCTTGCTGCGGGAAGTCACGTACCAGTTGATGGCTCCACCCACCAGCAACGGGAGGTTCAGTTCCAAGGGGATGAACATACCCAGCGCGAAGGCCAGGGCAGGCACCTTGCAGAAGGTCAGTACCAGTGCCAGTACGGCGCCGATGCCATAGAGCAGCCAGGGGGCACCCACTCCGTTCATCAGCGGGTCGATGACAGCCGCCATGGCGTTTGCCTGTGGGGCAGCCAGTTGTCCGCTGGTGAATCCATACGAATCGTTCAGTACCATGATGACGCCGCCTACGGTAGCCGCCGAAACCAGTGTGCCGAGGAATTTCCAGCTTTCCTGTTTCTTGGGGGTGCTACCCAGCCAGTAACCGATTTTCAGGTCGGTGATGAAACCGCCGGCCATGGACAGTGCGGTGCAGACCACGCCACCCATTACCAGGGAGGCCACCATACCCGTGGCACCTTTCAGGCCCACGGCCACCATGATGACGGAAGCCAGAATCAAGGTCATCAGGGTCATGCCCGATACCGGGTTCGTACCGACGATGGCGATGGCATTGGCCGCCACGGTGGTGAAGAGGAAGGAGATTCCCGCTACCAGCAGGATGGCTACTACGGTATGCAGGATGTTACCTTGCATCACGTCGAAATAGAAGAAGAGTACCACGAGCAGCAGGGTGAACAAGGAACCGAAGGCGATGATTTTCATGGACAGGTCTTTCTGTGTGCGTTCCACGCTTTCTTCGGTCTTCTTTCCCTTCATCTCATTGGCAGCCAGGCTGACCGCACTCTTGATGATGCCCCATGAACGTACGATACCGATGATACCTGCCATGGCGATACCTCCGATACCGATGCTCTTGGCATATTCCTTGAAGATGAGTTCGGGCGACATGTCTTTCACGGCCATGGTGATGTCCGGATTCCAGGCATTCAGCACCTGGTCGCCCCAGAACAGGGAGATACCCGGCACGATGACCCACCATACCACCAGCGAGCCGGCACAGATGATGGCCGCATATTTCAGGCCGACGATGTAACCGAGTCCCAGTACGGCAGCTCCCGTATTGATTTTGAATACCAGCTTGAACTTGTCGGCAATGGTCTCGCCCCATCCGCAGATGCGGCTTGTGAAGTTCTCGTTCCACCAGCCGAAGGTACCTACGATGAAGTCGTACAGACCGCCTACCAGTCCGGCAACGAGCAACGGTTTGGCCTGGTCGCCTCCTTTTTCACCCGATACGAGTACCTGCGTACTGGCCGTAGCTTCCGGGAAGGGATATTCCCCGTGCTTGTCTTTCACGAAATATTTGCGGAACGGAATCAGGAACAGGATGCCCAGCACGCCGCCCAGCAGGGAGCTGATGAACATCTGCATGAAGTTGACAGTCATTTCCGGGTATTTTTCCTGCAGGATGTAGAGGGCCGGCAGGGTAGAGATGGCTCCTGCCACGATGACACCCGAGCAGGCACCGATGGACTGGATCATGACGTTTTCACCCAATGCGCCTTTGCGTTTGGTGGCACTGGAAATACCTACGGCAATGATGGCAATAGGAATGGCTGCTTCGAACACCTGTCCCACTTTCAGGCCCAGGTAAGCAGCGGCAGCCGAGAAGATGACGGCCATGACGAGTCCCCATGTCACGGACCACAGGTTTACTTCAGGATACGTTTTTCCGGGCGACATGAGCGGTTCATACTTTTCCCCGGGTTTGAGTGGACGGAACGCGTTTTCGGGCAATCCCGTCGGTTTTTCTTGTGTCTCTTTCATGAATAATATTGCATTATGATTTGATTAATATTCTTTCGGGTGTCCAAAAGTAGTAAAAATCATTTATATTCATGCAAAAGGCACCTTATTTTTGCGCTGTGGAAAAACGCAAGTACGTTTCCCAGCCCCCTTCCTGAGGCATAAAAAAACAGGAGAAACACCCCGTGGATGTCTCTCCTGAATGAGTATGAAAAACGACTGTTTTTTTAGTTGTTCGCATCGGCTGATGCCGGTGTCATGTCACCTTCCACTACCAAGCGGGTGATTTCGTTCTTGGAATTGGTGCGCAGGGTGATGGTCTTGCGGAAATGTCCGGGGAATTTGCCGGCTCCGTTGTAAGTCACAGTCACCTCACCGCTTTCACCCGGTTTGATGGGTTCCTTCGGGTACTGAGGTACGGTGCATCCGCAGGAAGCGATGGCCTGGTGAATTACCAGCGGTCCGTCGCCCGTATTGGTGAACTTGAATTTGCAAGTCACTTTCGGACTGCTTTCAGAGAAAGCGCCAAAGTTGTATGTAGTCTTTTCAAACGTAATCTGTGCCGTTCCCTGCGCGATGACGAACAGGATGTTCATTACGCACAGCAAGGTAGTAAATAAAATCTTTTTCATGTTCTTTTGTTTTAATCCTTACTTTTGACAACTCCGCAAAGATAGTGTTTTTATGCTAAAGGGGTGAATTTGTGTAGGTTTATTAACATACTTGAAGTGTTGTTATCTGTTTACTTGCTTCACTCCTTTCACGGTTTTTATTTTCTTGATCAGCGATTCCAGTT
Organism: uncultured Bacteroides sp.; assembly: GCA_900551445.1. Taxonomy (GTDB): domain Bacteria; phylum Bacteroidota; class Bacteroidia; order Bacteroidales; family Bacteroidaceae; genus Phocaeicola. The sequence goes on from URWA01000007.1 coordinate 46,516, forward strand.
TGGTGTTGTCGTCCACCGTCACGGTCAGCATGCCCGAAAACAGTCCGTCGTGCGAGTCGATGCTGATGGAACGCAGCAGGATATTGTTTTCCTTATTAATAATGGACGTGATGTTGGTCACGATGCCGATGTCGTCATGCCCGATGATACGGAGCGTGATGGGGTATTGCTTGCCCTGACTCTTTCCGGCCCAGCGTGCCTTGACGATACGGTAGGGGAAGCGGGAACGCATTTCCTTGGCGTTCGGACAGTCGCAACGGTGAATCTTGATACCTCCGTTGATGCTTACAAAGCCGAACACTTCGTCGCCGTAAATCGGGTTGCAGCATTTGGCCAGGGTGAAATCCAGTCCCTTCAGGTTTTGGTCGATGACCAGCACGTCGTCCTTGTAGTCCTTGGCGTCGGTCGGCTGCTGGATGTTGAACGACTCCGCACTGCGGTAACTGATTTCTTCGCGCTGCTCGGTCTCCTTCTTCTGCATGTCGAGGTACTTGTCGATGATATCGTTCACATCGATTGACTCGTCGGCAATGCTTTGGTAGAAATCGGTCACGGTCTTGAAGCCCAGTTTCCGGATGAGGCGCATCAGGATGGCTTCATCGTATTCCATTTTCCGGTTCTTGAATTTCCGTTCCAAGGTTTCCTTGGCAAATTCGGTCTGGCGGGCTGCAATTTCCTTCAGTGCCTGACGTATCTTGTTGCGGGCTTTCGCCGTGGTGACAAAGGTCAGCCAGTCGCGTTTCGGCGTCTGGGTGTTCGAGGTCATGATTTCCACCTGGTCTCCGCTGTTCAGCTTCTGGCGGAGCTGTACGTTCTTGCCATTCACGCGGGCCCCCGTGCACCGGCATCCCAGGTTAGAGTGGATAGAGAAGGCAAAGTCGAGCACGGTGGCTCCCTGCGGCAGTTTGTACAAATCGCCTTTGGGAGTGAACACAAACACTTCGTCCTTGTACAAGTCCAGCTTGAACTGATCCATGGCATCCAGGTCGTTGTCAGCATTCTCCAGGGTTTCCCGGATGGAGTTCAGCCATTCGTCCAGTCCGCTTTCTCCCTTGATGCCTTTGTATCGCCAGTGGGCGGCAAGTCCTTTTTCGGCAATCTCATCCATGCGTTCCGTACGGATTTGTACCTCTACCCATTTACCTTCCGGTCCCATGACGGTGATGTGCAAGGACTCGTATCCGTTGCTTTTCGGCACGGACAGCCAGTCGCGCAGACGCTTGGGGTTGGGCAGGTACATGTCGGTCACGATGGAGTAGGCCTGCCAGCATTCCTGTTTCTCCTTGTCGAGCGGAGAATCGAGGATGATGCGGATGGCAAACAGGTCGTACACGCCTTCGAAGGGGCATCCCTGCTTCTTCATCTTCTGGTAGATGGAGTGGATGGACTTGGTACGTCCCTTCATGTGGAACTTCAGTCCGGCCTCTTCCAGCTTTTTCTTGATCGGTTCGATGAATGCGTCAATGTAGCGGTCGCGCGCCTGCTTGGTGGCATTCAGCTTCTCCTTGATATAATAGTACACGTCGTGCTGCGTGTATTTCAGTGACAAATCCTCCAGTTCCGATTTCAGTTTGTACAGTCCCAGTTTGTGGGCCAGCGGGGCATACAGGTAGGCTGCTTCGTTGGCTACTTCCAGTCGGGCTTCTTCATTCGGACTGTCCTTGATTTGCCGCATCAGGTTCACACGGTCGGCAATGATGATCAGGATTACCCGCATGTCTTCGGCAAACGACAGAAGCAGGTTGCGGAAGTTTTCCGATTCGATGATGGGACTCTTGGAATACAGCTCGTTGATTTTTACGAGCCCACGGATGATGCCGGCCACGTCTTCTCCGTATTCCTCCTTGACGGACTCCAAGCTGCACAAGTTGTATTTCACAGACTCATGAAGCATGATGCCCAGAATCGAGGCACGGCGCATCCCGATTTCTTCGGCTACGATGACAGCTGTCTGCATGTCCTTGATGATGGGGTTCATCTGGAAGACATTCCGCGGAATGGTTCCTTCCGACATGGCTTTTATGAGGTGGTTCTTCAGTTTGCGGCAGTCATCTTTTTGTAACGTGTCTTTTGATAGTAATAACAGCCTTTTGTAAAGCTGAATCAGTTGTTTGTGCTCTTCCGGCGTGAAAAATTCATTGTTCTCCATAATGCCTCGTTTTGTTGTTTGTGGGTAAAGTTACTTTTTTTTCATAGATATGGTACATTCTTACCGTATTTTTTCTATTTTTGAGCATGATTCTGGATAAGAAAAGAATATTCATTACCTAAATAAAACAATATGTTAACACACGAAGACAAAGAATTGTTGGCCAAGAAGGGCATTTCGGAAGAGAAAATTGCCGAACAGTTGGCTTGTTTTGAGAAAGGTTTTCCGTTCCTGAAATTGTCGGCAGCGGCTTCTGTAGAAAACGGAGGCATCATGAAGGCTGAAGACAAAGATTTCGAACGGTATCTTGCGGCATGGGATGCTTACAAGGATGGGGAGAAGAAAATTGTCAAGTTTGTGCCGGCTTCGGGAGCTGCCAGCCGTATGTTCAAGAATATGTTTGAGTTCTTAGGGGCAGATTACGACAAACCGACAACGGATTTCGAGAAGAAGTTCTTCGACCACATCCATGACTTCGCGTTCTACAACGACCTGAATGCGGCTTGCATGGACAATACGGGCAAGAACATTGATGCCTTGTTGTCGGAACAGAACTACAAAGCCATTGTATCCAATTTGCTGGAGGCTGCCGGTCTGAACTACGGTGCCCTTCCGAAAGGATTGCTCAAGTTCCACCGTTATGCCGATGGCGTACGTACTCCGCTGGAAGAACATCTGGTAGAAGGTGCGTTGTATGCAGCCGGAAAAACAGGTGAAGTGAACGTGCATTTCACGGTGTCTACCGAACACCGGGCTTTGTTTGAAAAACTGGTGGCTGCCAAGGTGGGTGAATATGAGGCTAAATATGGTACAAAATTCCATATCAGTTTCTCTGAACAGAAACCGAGCACGGATACGGTAGCGGCCGATATGGACAACAAACCTTTCCGCGACAAAGACGGCAAGCTGTTGTTCCGTCCGGGTGGTCACGGGGCTTTGATCGAGAACCTGAACGACTTGGATGCCGATATCGTATTCATCAAGAACATCGACAACGTGGTGCCCGACCGTCTGAAGGCGGATACCGTGACTTACAAGAAATTGCTGGCCGGTGTATTGGTCACTTTGCAGAAGCAGGCTTTCGAATACCTGGAACTGCTGGACAGCGGCCACTACAGCCACGAACAGCTGGAAACGATTATCCGTTTCGTACAGCAGCAGTTGCGTTGCCGCAGAACCGACCTGAAAGAACTGGAAGATGCCGACCTGGTTATCTATCTGCGCAAGAAACTGAACCGTCCGATGCGTGTGTGCGGTATGGTGAAGAACGTGGGCGAACCGGGCGGTGGTCCGTTCCTGGCTTACAATCCGGATGGAACCATCTCTCTCCAGATTCTGGAAAGTTCACAGATTGACATGAAAGACCCGGAAAAGAAAGCGATGTTCGAAAAAGGTACGCACTTCAATCCGGTGGATTTGGTATGTGCCATCCGCGATTACAAAGGCCGCAAGTTCAACTTGCTGGAACATGTGGACAAGGCTACCGGTTTCATCTCATACAAGTCGAAGAACGGAAAGGACTTGAAAGCCCTCGAATTGCCGGGCTTGTGGAACGGTTCCATGAGCGACTGGAATACGGTGTTCGTAGAAGTGCCGTTGAGCACATTCAATCCGGTAAAGACCGTGAACGATTTGTTGCGTGAACAGCATCAGTAAGCAGTGATTGACCGAAAATAAGAAAGTCCGCTTGTCTGCGTAAGACGGGCGGACTTTTTTGTCTTCATGTATACCGATTTTCTATTTTTACTGCGCCTCTTCGTTTTGCTGCGACAGCTTTTCCCGGTATTCTTTGGGAGAGATACCCAGGTTCCTTTTCACATACTTACCGAAAAACGACAACGTGGGGAAATTCAGTTCGTTGGCAATTTCCTTGATGCTTTTGTCTGGACATTTCAGCAGATATTCCACATCTTTCATGACATAACTGGTAATCAGCTCGGATGCCGTTTGCCCGGAATTTTCCTTGCAGATGGACGACAGGTATTTGGGGGTAACAAACAGCCGGCTGGCATAGTAGCTTACGGCGCGTTCCTTGGGGTAGGACGAAACCAGCAGTTCGATGAAAGCATTGAACAGGTTATTGGAGGAGCTGAAACTGGTGGGCTGCAGCTGGATGTATTTTTCCATAGCATCCTGAAACTCGTAGATGAAGGCCTGTAGAAGAGAGTTGATGAGCTCTCTCTGGTGACGATGGGGGGCTCCAGTCAGTTTGGAGTGCAGCAGATTGTAATATTGATAGAAAAGTTGGCTCTCTTCTTCGTTGAGCGACATAATGGGATGCTGTTCCAGGAATAACCGGGAATACCAGCTGCTTGGACAGGAAGACATGACGAATACGCGTTTGGCATATTCCGGAGAGAGGAGGAAGCCGTAACATTCAAAGTCTTCTTCCGTAGTGCCATGTTTGAGCAGGGTTTGCGGATGGCAAATCAGCAATTCGTTGGGCCCGATGTCGTGAATCTGGTCGTTAATGGATAAGGAGGAATGTCCTTTCACGCACAGAATGGCGAGGAAGAAATCGGTCCTGACACAGGTGTGGGTGAAATCATCCAGTTTATTTGTCAAGTTCAGTAGGATAATCTGTTCGTCCTTATAGGCCACTACCTCTTCCATAATCTCGGTACTGGACATTCTGATGAGTTCTATTTCTTTCTCCATAAATATATTCACTCTGGTTTTCGGATGCAAATGAACTGAATGTTTTCCAATTATCGGTGTTCTATTTTTCCTGATGAGTATTCTGTTTGGGAAATTGTGCCATGTGCGGGAAAAATGGAACACTTCCGAGGTGTTCTATCTATCCTATGTAGTGTGTAATGCCTTTTTCTTTGCGCTCACAAATCGTAGACATACTAAATAGGATAAGATTTATGAAAGAATTGCATTGGATGGCCATAGGCTCATTGGTGGTCTTGATGTCAGGATGCGGAAGCAGAGAGCAGGCTTCGCAGCAGGTAGAACCTGTAAAGGTAAAGGTCATGACCGTAGCGTCATCAGTTCGGAATGAAACCGTCCGTTTTTCGGGTACGGTGCAAGAGGAAAACGGGAGCGCGTTGAGTTTTCCGCTGATGGGAAGAGTGAAGTCGGTACAGGTGGATTTAGGAAGCCGGGTGCGGCAGGGACAGTTGCTGGCTACTTTGGACGAAGCGTCCGTAGAAAGCACGTATCAGGCGGCAAAGGCGGCCTTGAAGCAGGCGGAAGATGCCTACCGGCGTATGAAGGAGCTGCATGAAAAAGGAAGTCTGGCCGACATGAAGTGGGTGGAAGTGCAGAGCAAGTTGCAGCAGGCCCAGTCCATGGAGGCAGTGGCCCGGAAGAACCTGACAGACTGTCGGCTGGTGGCTCCGTTTGCCGGGGTGATTGCCGAAAAGAACCTGGAAGTAGGGCAGAATGTGGTGCCCGGGGTACAGGTCATGAAGCTGGTGTCCGACGACCGTCTGAAAGTACGGATTGCCGTGCCGGAAACGGAAATCATGCACGTGACGAAAGGTCAGAAAGCAGTGATAGAGGCTCCGGTGCTGAACGGCAGACAGGCAGAAGGGGTGGTGATGGAGAAAGGTATCCAGGCCAATCCGCTGTCACGGTCGTATGAGGTGAACATCGGTATTCAGACGCCGCACACGGGCTTGCTTCCCGGTATGGTGACGGAGGTATGACTGCAGGATGCCGACAAGAGTCAGACCTGCGTACTTCCTGCCAGCGTGATTCAGCTGGATGAAAGCAACCGCTATTTCGTGTGGGTGAAGGGAGCAGACGGCAAAGCCTCCAAGCGCGTGGTGACGTGTGGCAAGTTCACGGCAAGCGGAGTAACGGTGGTGGCCGGATTGAGTGAAGGAGAGGAAGTGATTGTGGAAGGCCAGCAGAAGGTGTGTGAAGGCACGCCGTTGGCTATATAAAAATAGGTAAAGCACATGGAAAAGAAACGGAACATAGTAGAGTGGGCCATGCATTATCGCCAGATTGTGATACTGGTGACATGCTGCCTGGTGGCATTCGGTATATACAGTTTGCCGCAGATGCAGAAAAATGAGTTCCCGGATTTTACCATACGACAGGGAATGGTGATTGCCGTGGCTCCCGGGAACACGGTCAATGAGATGGTGGAACAGGTGACGAAGCCATTGGAAAACTACATCTTTACCTACAAAGAGGTGAAGAAGGAAAAGACTTTTTCGACCATCCGCGACGGAATTGTCTTTGTGCAGGTGGAACTGAACGACGACCTGAACAACAAGGATGAGTTCTGGAGTAAGTTCAAGCACGGAGTGGCCGCGTTCAAGTCGGAGCTGCCGCCGAATGTGCTGGCCGTGCAGGTGATGGATGATTTCGCTGAACGAACAGCTCATCGCCGGACAGTTGTTCGCCAAGGGCTTTGTGACCACCGGCGGACGCATACAGACTCCGGAGTATGTCTTGCCGGTGCACGTGGAGAAGACGTTCAACACGCTCTACGACGTGCAGCAGCAGATTGTCTACAGCGATCCCTCGGGCAATGTGGTACGTCTGCAGGATGTGGCCCGCGTGGTGAAGGAATACCCTCATGCCGACAGTTACATCAAGAACAACGGCACGAAATGCATTTTGCTGAGTGTGGAAATGAAAAAAGGCAAGAACATCGTGCAGATGGGCGATGACATCAACCAGGTGCTGGAAGAGTTCAAGAAGGAATTGCCTTCGGAAGTCAATATGTACCGCATTACGGACCAGGCGCAGGTGGTGGGCGACAGTGTCTATGACTTTTTGCGCGAGCTGGTCATTGCCATTGTGGCCGTGGTGATTGTGGTGATGCTGCTGTTGCCGCTGCGGGTAGCACTGGTGGCTGCTTCCACCATTCCGATTACCATCTTTATTTCGTTGGGGCTTTTTTATGCCTTTGGCATCGAACTGAACACCGTGACGCTGGCAGCCCTGATTGTGACCTTGGGAATGATTGTGGACAATTCCATCGTCATTATCGACAGCTACCTGGAGAAAATCGGAGAGGGGATGTCGCGCTGGCATGCATCCATTTACAGTGCCACGCATTTCTTCAAATCCATCTTCTCGGCTACGCTGGCCATCAGTATCACGTTCTTCCCCTTCCTGATTGTGATTCCGGGCATGATACACGACTTCCTGCTGAGCTTCCCTTGGTCCATTACGCTGATTCTGAGCATCTCCCTGCTGGTAGCCATGCTGCTGGTACCGTTCATGCAGTTCTGGTTCATCCGGAAGCCGGTGCCTTCGCACAAAAAGGGTTTCTCGTTCATGGAGTTTCTGCAGACCTATTACAACAAACTATTGGACAAATGTTTTGCCCATCCCTACATCACCCTGATGGGGGGAGTGGCTTCTGTCGTGATAGGTATCTTCCTGATGGGAAAACTGCCGCAGAAACTGATGCCGGTGGCCGACCGTAACCAGTTTGCCGTGGAGATTTATCTGCCTACGGGAACGGCGGTGGAAAAGACCGCCTGGGCGGCCGATACGATGGAACAGGTGTTCCGCAAGGACCCGAGGGTGGTCTCCGTCACTTCGTTTGTGGGCTGTTCTTCGCCCCGTTTCCATACGGCATACGCCCCTCAGTTAGGAGGAACCAACTATGCCCAGCTGATTGTGAACACCAAGGGCAACAAGGAAACCGAGGAGCTGCTGGATGAGTATTCCCCGCGCTACACCGATGCCTTCCCCGATGTGCGGGTAAGGTTCAAGCAAATCAGTTTCAGCCAGGCGGTTTATCCGATTGAGCTTCGTCTGAGTGGTGAGAACCTGGATTCATTGAAAACCGTAGCCGGAAAATACCTGAGCTTGTTGCGCCAGATGCCGGAAATACGGCTGGCGCAGACCAATTTCAGTGAGCCGCAGACTTCGGCCAAGGTGGTGCTGAAAGAAGATGAGGCTTCACGCCTGGGTATCCAGAACGCCCAGTTGGAAACCACGCTGGCCATGCGCTACGGCGACGGACTGAAGGTGGCCCACGTGTGGGAAGGCGATTATGACATTCCGGTAGCCCTGAAAAGCGAGAAAGCCGACTGTGCCGGTTTCTCCGACCTGGAAAACGAGCTGATTCCGGTGTTGGGAGGTACGCAGGTGCCTTTGCGTCAGGTGGCAGAAGTGGTGCCCTCTGTGAAAGACGGGCAGCTGGTCCGCCGGAACGGAGTCTATACGATTACGGTGATGGCCGATGTGCGCCGGGATGTGAATGTGGCTTCCCTGACCCGCGTCATCAAGGAAAAACTGGCTTCTATCCCTTTGCCGGAGAAAGTGACACTGACTTACGGGGGTGACGACGAGCAGGACAACGAGAATCTTCCTCCCATCATGGGAGCGCTGGCCATTGCCGCCTTCATCATCTTCTTCATCCTGCTGGCCCATTTCCGGCGCATCAGCATTGCCCTGCTGATTTTTGCCAGCATGACGCTCTGCCTTTTCGGAACGGCTACGGGTGTACTGATTCAGGGAGTGGATTTCGGTATGACCTGTACGCTGGGTATCATCAGCCTGATGGGTATCATTGTACGTAACGGCATTATCATGATTGACTATGCAGAAGAGTTGCGGGCTACGGAGAAACTCTGTGTGCGCGATGCCATCTACCATTCGGCCTGCCGCCGTATGCGGCCTATCTTCCTGACTTCGGCTGCGGCTTCCATGGGAGTCATCCCGATGATATTGGGCAAGAGTGGACTTTGGATGCCGATGGGTACGGTGATTTGCTACGGTACGCTGATTACCATGCTCTTCCTGCTGACGGTGCTTCCGGTGGCTTATCTGGTGATATTCAGGGGAAGTACCCGGAAACGTGCCCGGTTGGAGGCCTTGGAAAATGCCTGACGGGGCAATTAGGAATCAAGATAAAGAAGAATCATTATGAAAACGAATCGAAACAGAATCATAGCTTTTCTATTGATAGGTGGGGCGTGTGTGAATCTGGCCTTCGGGCAGAAAGCCTACACCCTGGATAAATGTATTCAGGCTGCCTTGACAAACAATGTGAAGATGAAGAATGCCCGTAACGAACTGGAAATGGCCCGACAGGACAAGAAGAAGACGTTTACCAATTATTTCCCGAGTGTCATGGCGGCGGGTACGGGCTTTATGGCGGATAAAGGGCTGATGCAGATGGATCTGGCTCCAGACATGCACATGTCGATGCTCAAGAACGGAATAGCGGGAGGAGTGAGTGCCTCCCTGCCGCTCTTTACCGGCGGACAGATTGTCAACGGGAACCAGTTGGCCAAAGTGGGGGTAGAGGTGAAACGCCTGCAGCAGAACTTGTCCGACAACGAGGTGACGCTGACCACGGAACAGTATTTCTGGCGGGTGGTCACTCTGCAGGAGAAACTCAAGACTTTGGGCAAGGTGGAAACGCAACTGGAGCGTATCTTGCGCGATGTGGAGGCTTCGGTGGAGGCAGGCGTGGTGACACGCAACGATTTGTTGCAGGTGCAGCTTCGCCGGAACGAGACCAAGAGCAGCCGCCTGCAGCTGGAGAATGCGTTGTCCATTTCGCGGAACATGCTGGCGCAATATACGGGCCTTGGCTCCGATTCCCTGGCGGTGGCTTTTTCCGTCGACGATCGGCTGCCTTCCCGTCCGGACAGTCTCTACTGTGACCCGGAGTCGGCTTTGGGACTGACCAGTGAATATGCGCTGTTGCAACAGAATGTGAAGGCCAGCCGTTTGCAATATAAGATGGAGTTGGGCAAGAATCTGCCTACGGTGGCCATTGGCGGAGGGTATGTGTATCATAACTTCTTACCGGAAGACCAGCGCTTCTGGGTGGGGTTTGCCACGGTGACCGTGCCTCTGACCGGATGGTGGGGAGGCAGCCATGCCCTCAAGAAGGAGAAACTCCAAGTGAAGAACACGGAAAACCAGTTGGCCGACCAGGGAGAGCTGCTGGTTATCCGCATGAAAAATGCGTGGAACGGAGTGAATGAGGCTTACGAACAGATGAAGATTGCCCGTCTATCCATTGAACAGGCCACGGAGAACCTGCGTTTGAACACTGATTATTACAAGTCGGGCACCTGTACGATGAGTGATTTGCTCGATGCGCAGACCTTGTTTCAGCAAAGCTGTGATAAATACGTGGAAAGTTACACGGATTATGAATTGAAAAAACGGGAATATCTGCAAGTCACGGGGCGCCGTTGATTGTTTTTTCTTGGTGTGAAAGGTCGTCTGGAAGTACTTCTGGCGGCCTTTCTTTATAAAATACTGCATATTAATTGCATATTAATTTAAAATGGATTACCTTTGCACCGTGATTCGGAACCCGAGGGAGCGGATGGGTCCGCTTGCTTGTGAAGGGTTCGTCACACAAAGTAAAGAATCCCTTGGAGAAGAGAGACAGCCTTCTAGGTCTTTTTCAGGTTTCCCATGAGGGAAACGTACGTTTTCCTCATGGGAAACATACGGCTCCGGGTGCGGAAACGTACGTTTTCGCGCCGAGAAACATAGAAGGTGGGCAGAAGTTTTTCTCATGATGCAGGGAGAGTTTGGAAATCATAAAAGAGTAAAGTATGAGAGTGTACGGAGCATATAAGGTCATTCAGCGGAAAGCGGGTACGGCGATGTACCGGCTATGCCTTTCACGTGCACACTGGTTCAGCGGATTCCTTCACGAAAGTTTGTAAGACAGAGAGTTGCGCCGTTTCTGACGCATGGTGGAAATTGCTTGTAAACTTTTAATTTCGGATTTATTATGTGGAGTATTATATTGACTGTCCTGGCAGGGGTCCTGTTGGGATATGTCCTTCGTACGTGTGATTTTTTGAAGAAAGTGAATCAAACCATTTCGGTCACCATTTGCCTGATGCTGTTTGTGTTGGGACTTTCCGTGGGATATAACCCGTTGATTGTGAAGAATCTGGGCTCGTTCGGCGGACAGGCCCTGCTGCTCAGTGTGGCCGGCATTACGGGAAGCGTGCTGCTGGCACGGCTGGTGTATCTGTGGTTTTTCAAGGAAGGAGGTGAGAAATGAAAGGAAGTCTGTTGGTACTGTCCATGTTCTTCATGGGCTGTCTGTTGGGTTACGTGTGGAATGTGTCCGGTTGGGAAATGGGAGACATGCACCAGTTGTCGCTGTATATCCTCTATGCCCTGATGTTTCAGGTAGGTGTCAGCATTGGGGGAGGCGAAGATTTCAAGGCGCTGATTCACGGTTTCCGGTGGAAGATGCTGTTGATTCCCTTGGCTACGATTGGGGGAACCTTGCTGTTCTCCGCCTTGGTCAGTGTGCTGCTGACCCGCTGGAGCGTGTTCGACTGTATGGCCATCGGCAGCGGACTGGGATATTATTCCTTGGCTTCCATTCTGATTGTGGAACTGAAGGCCCCGGTCATCGGGACGCAGTTGGCCACGGAACTGGCTACCATCGCCCTCTTGACGAATGTCATCCGCGAACTTGTGGCACTGGTGGGAGCCCCGCTGATTTGCAAGTATTTCGGAAAACTGGTCCCTATCTCGGTAGCCGGGGTGACCTCTGTCGATGTGGCCCTGCCTTCCATCATCCGGGTGTCCGGCAAGGAGGTGGTGCCGATAGCCATTTTCCACGGCATCCTGGTGGATATGTCCGTTCCGTTCTTCATCTCTTTGTTCTGCAAGCTGTAAGAACCTGATTCTTGCCCGCCGCGCAAAGAGATGAACAGAACGGGGCAGCCCGCTTAGATGTCCAGCCCCATGATGTAATCGTTCATGTAATATCCGTTGCCGATGGGGAAGTCACCTTCGCGCACCTTCTTCATGCCCATGTGCTCATAAAATCCCAGTGCCGGATTGTGGCGGTTCACGTTCAGTTCCATCCGGCAAGGTTCCGGATGAAGTTCCTTGATGCCTTTGATGGCCTGCTGGAACAGTTGCCGCCCGAGTTTGTATTTCTGGAAGTAGGGGAGCACATAAATCTTCTGCAAGTGGAAGAGGTCAGGCCCTTCCTGCTGGATGGATACGTAGCCGGCCGGTTCACACTCCTCGTAGGCGAGGTAGTAAATGTGGTGCTCCTTTTCCATCTGGTTCTTCAGGCTTTCAGCGGAATACATCCACTCCATCATGTAATCAATTTGTTCCGGGGTCAGAATCTTCTGGTAAGTGACTGGAAAAGTCTGCTTGGCCAGTCCCCGGATAATCTCAATGTCTTCGATTGTCGCTTTTCTGATAGTAAACATAGGCGTTTTGTAATAAATAAGTGTGTTTTCTACAAAAGTACTTTTTCTTTCGATTGCTTTGCTTTTATGGAGATAGAATCTTGTTAAATGTTCTAAAATTATAATACCTTGCAATACATAGTATCTATATAAAGCATATATTTGTGTCATACAAGATAAAAGAGATGAAATGAATGTAGACAACGTAAAATCACAGATGCGCAAAGGGATGCTGGAATACTGCATCCTGCTGCTGTTGCACCGGGAGTCTGCCTATTCTTCCGACATCATCCAGAAGCTGAAGGAAGCCCGGCTGATTGTGGTGGAAGGCACGCTCTATCCATTGCTGACCCGTCTGAAGAACGACGGGCTCCTGTCGTACGAGTGGGTGGAGTCTACCCAGGGACCTCCCCGCAAGTATTACGGACTGACTCCGGAAGGAGAGAATTTCCTGAAAGAACTGGAAAGCGCCTGGGATGGACTTTCCGACACGGTAAATCATTTAAGACAGAACATTTAAAACCTGCATGACATGAAAAAGACACTGACTGTAAATTTAGGAGGCACCGTATATCACATCGACGAGGATGCCTATATCCTGCTGGATAATTATTTGAATAACCTCCGCTATCATTTCCGCAAGGAAGAGGGGGCGGATGAGATTGTGCGCGACATGGAAGCCCGCATCGCCGAACTGTTTGACGAAGCCTTGCGCGGCGGCTTGCAGGTGATTACGATAAAAGAGGTGGAAGAGGTCATTGCCCGCATGGGCAAGCCCGAAGAGCTGAACGACGGGGAGGAGGAAAATGCATCCGCCTCGGGCGAGAAGGCTTATGGCAGCGAATCGACGGGAACCAGCCGTCGTCTGTTCCGTAACCCGGACGACCGTGTCTTGGGTGGAGTCGTATCCGGTCTCGCAGCCTATTTCGGCTGGGACGTGACCTGGACCCGTATCGTCTTTATCCTGGCCGGTTTCCTGATTCATGGACTGATTCTGGCTTATCTGCTGGCTTGGATTATCATTCCGCTGGCACAAACGGCTACGGAGAAATTGCAGATGCGGGGGGAGCCCATCAATGTGGAGAACATCGGCCGGACAGTGACCGATGGTTTTGAGAAAGTGAACGACTACGTACATTCCGAGAAGCCCCGTTCGGCCTTGCACAAGCTGGGAAACGGAGTGGTGGCCGTGTTCGGCTTCCTGCTGAAACTGTGTCTGGTGCTGCTGCTGATTTGCTGTGCGCCCTTCCTGCTGGTCGGTTTGGTGGTACTGTCTGCCTTGCTGATGGCTGCTACGGGGGTGATTGTCAACCTGCCTACCTTTATATATAATATATTGCCTTGGGTGGACTGGAGCAGTGTGCATACCATTCCGGGGGTGATTGTCGGCTTGACCGTGTGCGGACTACTGGTGGTGGGTATTCCCATTGCGGGACTGATTCAAGCCATCATGCAGTCGTTCGGAAGCTGGAAGCCCATGGGTACCTCGGCTAAAGTGGTGCTGGTGTTGTTGTGGATGGTGGCCCTGGCCATAGGAATCGTGCTGATTTTCCAGGTGCCTTTCCTGACGGAGCCCCTTCTGACTGTTTCTTTCTGGGGAGAGTTCCTCTGATTTTGTCAGTCTCCATAGTGTGTCTGGAGACAAGAATGTCACATAAAACGGCCAAAATGGCAGTCCGTGTCAGGAAAAAATGCTGGCACGGACTTTTTTTTCTTCTGGCATGACATTTGTCTTTTATAGGGCGTAACGCTTCGGCGCTACAGAATTAACTGATTAGAAAATAATAAAAAATAGATACAATTATGGGAAAGATTATTGGTATTGACTTAGGAACAACAAACTCATGTGTTGCAGTATTTGAAGGTAACGAACCGGTGGTAATTGCCAACAGCGAAGGTAAACGTACCACTCCTTCAGTTGTAGGTTTCGTTGACGGTGGCGAACGTAAGGTAGGTGATCCTGCCAAACGTCAGGCTATCACAAACCCGAAACGTACGGTATATTCTATCAAACGTTTCATGGGTGAAACTTACGATCAGGTTCAGAAAGAAATTGCTCGTGTACCTTACTCAGTAGTAAGAGGCGACAACAACACTCCGCGTGTAGATATCGACGGACGTCTGTACACTCCGCAGGAAATCTCAGCCATGATTCTGCAGAAGATGAAGAAAACTGCTGAAGATTACCTGGGTCAGGAAGTCACTGAAGCTGTCATCACCGTTCCGGCATACTTCTCAGACTCTCAGCGTCAGGCCACTAAGGAAGCTGGTCAGATTGCCGGTCTGGATGTAAAACGTATCGTGAACGAACCGACTGCAGCTGCATTGGCTTACGGTGTGGACAAGTCTAACAAAGATATGAAGGTAGCCGTATTCGACCTTGGTGGTGGTACATTCGATATCTCTATCCTGGAATTCGGTGGTGGCGTATTCGAAGTATTGTCAACTAACGGTGATACTCACCTGGGTGGTGATGACTTCGACCAAGTAATCATCGACTGGTTGGTTCAGGAATTCAAGAACGACGAAGGTGCCGACTTGACTACTGATCCGATGGCTATGCAACGTTTGAAGGAAGCTGCTGAAAAGGCAAAGATTGAATTGTCTTCTTCTACTTCCACTGAAATCAACTTGCCGTACATCATGCCGGTTGCCGGTGTGCCTAAACACTTAGTAAAGACATTGACTCGTGCGAAATTCGAAGCTTTGGCTCACAACTTGATTCAGGCTTGTCTGGAACCTTGTAAGAAAGCCATGAGCGATGCAGGTCTGAACAACGCAGATATCGATGAAGTCATCTTGGTAGGTGGTTCTTCACGTATCCCGGCTGTACAGAAACTGGTTGAAGACTTCTTCGGTAAAGTTCCTTCTAAGGGTGTAAATCCGGATGAAGTAGTAGCCGTAGGTGCTTGTATCCAGGGTGCCGTTTTGAACAAGGAAGCCGGTGTAGGTAACATCGTATTGCTGGATGTCACTCCGTTGACATTGGGTATTGAAACAATGGGTGGAGTAATGACCAAGCTGATTGATGCCAACACGACTATTCCGTGCAAGAAGAGTGAAGTCTTCTCTACTGCCGCTGATAACCAGACGGAAGTTACCATCCACGTATTGCAAGGTGAACGTCCGATGGCTGCTCAGAACAAGTCAATCGGTCAGTTCAATTTGACAGGTATCGCTCCGGCTCGTCGTGGTGTGCCTCAGATTGAAGTTACATTCGATATCGATGCCAACGGTATCTTGAAGGTATCTGCCAAGGATAAGGCTACGGGTAAGGAACAGGCTATCCGTATCGAAGCTTCATCTGGTTTGAGCAAGGAAGAAATCGACCGTATGAAGGCTGAAGCTGAAGCTAACGCAGAAGCTGATAAGAAGGAAAAGGAACGTATCGACAAGTTGAACCAGGCCGACAGCTTGATCTTTACTACTGAAAATCAGTTGAAAGACCTTGGCGATAAGATTCCGGCCGACAAGAAAGCTCCTATCGAAGCTGCCCTCCAGAAACTGAAAGATGCTCACAAGGCTCAGGATTTGGCTGGTATCGATGCAGCAAGTGCTGAATTGCAGACTGCTTTCCAGGCTGCAAGTGCAGAAATGTACGCTCAGACTGGTGCACAGGGTGGTGCTCAGGCAGGTCCTAATGCTGGTCAGGCAAACAACGGTCAGAGTTCAAACAGCAAGAACAATGATAATGTACAGGATGCTGACTTTGAGGAAGTTAAGTAATTAAACAATAGACATCCATAAGGAAAGGGGTGTGATTCAATTGAGTCACACCCCTTTTTTGTTTTTATATAAGAATTACAATACGCCAATAGCCACCGTGATCTGCTCCCTCTCTGACAAGCAATCCTTTGGCTTTTAGATTTGCAATCTGCATTTCAATGGCTCGTTTACTGACTCCTATTTTTTCCGCCATCTTATCTTGAGATATAGAACCATCTGATATTACAAGGTCAAGAATGCTTTGTGCAGTCCGTCCCAATCGCTTTTGTTTCACCGAAGATTTTTTCATCCATAGAGTACTTTTCGAGGCTGCTATTTACTCTGTTGCCCACTTCCTCTATAGGTATCCTTCCGTTCTCTCCCCAATTCAAATTATAGAATGTGGTATAGAAAGAAATTGCTTCCGTTTGATATTGTGGTTCTTTTCCCGGCATGAAATTAGGCAGTTTCTCCGTAAGTTCCCGCATTTTCCTTAAGCTCGAACCACGTTTCTCCATATAGTCCAATTGGGTAAACATATCCGCTATAACAGGGTTCCGGCGCATGGACGGTACTTTGTATATGTCCCGGTCTTAAATTTGTGTACCATCAAGCATTGCTCCTGGTGATACCAATTCTACCCGGTCATCATAGATGTCAATATGTACTTCACCACCCATTACTGTGTTTACTCCATAGAACAAACTGCCACCGTCCGTATTGGCAAAAGCCGACACGGATTTAAGCCATGACTTTACTTTCTTACGCTCCAGCATTTCCTTGAAATCGTAAGACGAGCATTCCGCTATAAGTATGTTATCGTGTATTTGCATGATTTTCTTGCTGTTGTATGGGTACAATACTCCAATTTCAATTACAAACATACATAAAAAAGCTTATTTCCCGTCCAGCTCGAATGAGAAAATCGGATTAGGGAGAATGAATCTACGTAAAATCCATTCCTGAATATAATTTTGTAATAGATTTCTGAGTATTTTCCATACCTTTGTATATGTGATAATTAATAACCAAAGGAATCGTGGCAAAGAATTTTGAAATACGGAATAGTACGGCAGAGTTTCTTACCTTTATTGCCGAGGGGAAGGAGAATGGCATACAAGTGTTATATAAGGATGAAACAATTTGGGCAACCCAAAAAGCTATGGCTGAATTGTTTGGCGTTGACAGAACGGTCATAACCAAACATCTAAAAAACATTTTTGAAAGTTTAGAATTAGAGCAAGAATCAGTATGTGCAAAATTTGCACATACTGCCGAGGACGGTAAAACATACAATACCGCATTTTACAACCTTGACGCCATAATTTCCGTTGGATACCGCGTTAATTCTATCCGGGCCACACAATTCCGCCAATGGTGTACATACGTTCTACGCCAGTTTGCCATCCGTGGGTATGTCATAGATAAAAAGCGGATGGAAAACGGCTCATTCATCGGGGAAGATTATTTTGAGCATCTGCTTGCCGAAATTCGCGAGATACGTCTGAGTGAACGGCGCTTTTACCAGAAACTTACAGATATATACGCTACAGCCATAGATTATAACAAGAGTGCGCCCACAACACGTCTGTTTTACAAAAAGGTGCAGAACAAAATGCACTATGCGGTACATGGACATACGGCAGCGGAACTGATTGTTGACCGTGCAGATGCACAAAAAGAACACATGGGCTTGACTACGTGGGAGAAGGCACCGGACGGTAAGATAGTAAAGCCGGATGTAAGCGTTGCCAAGAATTACCTCAAAGAAAATGAATTAGAGGCAATGGGACGTATCGTCAATAGCTTTCTTGATATAGCGGAAGATATGGCAAAACGCCATATCCCGATGACAATGGAGGATTGGGCAAAACGTATAGACAAATTTCTGGACGTAACGGACCGGCCGATTCTTGCCGATGCAGGAAAGGTCACGGCTGAATACGCCAAAGAGTTTGCCGAAACTGAATTTGAAAAATACCGCGTCATTCAAGACCGTCTGTTTAAGTCCGACTTCGATAAACTGGATGACAAAGATTTGCCCTCACTTGATTTTACACCAGACAACCCATAATCAAGTCATGAAGAAATCGCAACTGTTACTGAAAAAAGACTTAGTGATGCAGTTTTTGTTGTCATTTAACATTGATATTTTCTGCGTTTTCCTTTCGTTATTTTCGGTGGAAAATCGTACTTTTACAATAAAGAGCTGTGGTTGCTTATGGATGCTTATTTTCGGGTTTCCGCTATATTTGCAACACGTTCACGCAAGTTGCTCATACAGAGATACTGTTGACTTTGAGGAAGGAAATAATATCGGTAAACAACGATAAACATCCATAGAAAAAGGTATGGAACCCAAGTGGTTTCACACCTTTTTTTGTTTTTATTAGAGTATGTATGCTATAGATAGTGCTTACTTTATTATGGATTTTATTCCATAAACAATGTGACATCATGTCCTAAGTACTGTTCTTTTTCCTCTGGGCCAATGATGAAAAACGTAGCTTCTATTCTATCATTCCGTAAGTAACCGATGAAGCTAAGTATATAACTGTCGGTAGTTTCATGGGGCTTCAGTCTTTTTCCATAAGGATTTTTTATGACGATGGTATCATTATTCATTTCATATTTTGATTTTCCTTTCAAAAGATATAACGTATTTTTGGTTTGGAAAGAAACAGAATCACTGCTTGTAAAGGTGAGGGAAAGACTCTGAGTACTAAAAGTTTTTCCTATAAGCCTCGTAGAGTTTTGTGTACTTTGATTTTCTGGTAAATCTTTAGAACAAGAAAAAATAAATGCACACAATGAAATAATTAATAGAGATTTTTTCATAATGTTCAGGTTGGTAAAAAATATGGTTCTTTATAGCACTGGACCCTTGGTGATTCAAGGAACTTATTATTTTTATGATAACAAAAAAATAGACAGGATGGTTCATTTGCGAATTCACAAATGAATAGATGTTTATAATTGGGTTTGTGATTTCAATAAAAAACTGTCTCAAAATGAACTGCACCTCAAAAGTTAGATACAAAACTTCTGGGGTGCAGTTCATTTTTTTAGGAGGAGATTAATGCCGCTTGTAATTATATACCTTGAAGTTGTTGATGCGGCTGGAAAACTTTCCGGCCTGTTCCAATGGGAATACCAAGGTGCATGAGCGATACATTTTGTCCTTTCCATCTTCGTTATAGTATAAAGTCTGCTTGCCTAGTTCTTCTACCAGCTTTCCGTTTACGTAGAGACGGGTAGACTGACTGTCGCCTTCAATGGCCAAGTTTGTTTTACCCGGTTTTACCCGATAGTCGAAAGTGTAGAGGTAACCGTCGCGGGCATAACCTAACATACCGCTGAGCGGGTCTGACAGATAAAATACAGCATCGCGTGAACGGAACAGCTCGGTACCTTTAGTTTCATTGGTCCCTTCGATGTTAAAGCTTACGGTATAATCGTAGCCTATTTCGCGGTGTGGAGTCTTCATGTTCGGATATACAACGTCTGCTTCATAAACCAGTTCTTTACCGCTTCCGATACGACCCAGAATATTCACTCCCGGAGCCTCGCTCAGAGTGATGCGTTTCTGGTTGAATTCAGCATAAGGCAGTTTGGTGTCTTTACCGGTCCACATCTTCACGGCCATAGTCTGCATGGCTGGGAATACACGATGGTGTACATCCTGCATGGAGATGCCGTTCCCTACATGGTCGTTCCATACGGCGAACATACCGCCCAGAATGGACGGATCCTTCTCGTCGAATACTTCATCGCCTATTATGGCCGGAGTCCAGTTTTCGTATAGATACTGGCAGTTCAAATAGTCGTTGTAATAACCGGCCTGTGGTACGATATAAACCAGTCCGTCAGGAATACAAATCATCTTGTAACCCAGCTTTTTCATCTCACGAGGTTGTGCGTAGTTATTGTACCACAGATTCAGAATCACGTTGTCCACTTTCACGGGAGTGTCACCCTGCGCATGTGTCAGGGCCCCCCAGGCACATGCCTGCTTACCGTACTTCTCCACATATTTAATGTAATGGTCGGTGAAGGCGCGGAATTGCTCTACCACTTTCTTGTCCTTGTTGGAGTATTCGTCGGTGCCGATATTTACCCGCTTGCCGCGGAACACCGGATTATCGCCTTCGAGATATTCCTTGAACAGTCCGTCCATAAATTTATAAGTCTCCGGATTGCCCAGGTCCAGATGGTCCATGCCATAAGTTTGGCTGCCAATCTCAGGCTTATAGTGTGTGAAAGCCAGGGAATGAGCCGGAGCATCAATTTCCGGAATGATTTCCACATAGTTATTCTCGGCCAGTTTCTGTAGGTCGATAAACTGTTGTTTGGTGTAGAAACCATCCTCGGCGGTCAGGCCTGGATAAGTGTCGCACTCCAGACGGAAGGCGGCATAAGTTTTGTTCCAGTCGTTGTCAAAATATTGTTTGAAGCCGTTGTCGTTCAGATGAAGCTGCAGGGTGTTCATCTTGTAGTAAGCCATGAACTTCACATAGTCACGCAGGAAGTCGATGGTAAAGAATTTGCGGGCACAGTCGAACATAAAACCACGCACGGCATAGCTCGGAAAGTCGCGCATGGTTCCCTTGGACAAACTGCGGGTATCCGACTGCTCTGTCATCTGTAACAGGGTACGGGTGGCCCAGAAAGCGCCTGAAGTTTCCGGTGCAGAGACAAGTACCCGGTCGGTAATCCGGATGTCATAACCTTCTTTTGGCATCTTGCGGTCGGGTTTGAGTTGGAATACAAAGTCGCCGGCTGTGGACTTGCCTACGGACACTGGCATATACACGCCGAACATTTCTTCATAGTCGGCTGCAAAAGCTTGTGCCACACGGAGCAGTTCCGTTTCTCCCGAGGTACATACAATCCGTGATGAGGCGGTTGGTATAAATTGACCGTCGCCTCCTTTCCATTCCTTCAGTTCCGGAATAACGAAAGGTTTGACGTTTTGTGCCCATACGGCACCTGACAGACGGCATACACTGCATGCCAGTAAAACTATCTTTTTTAGTATTCTCATATTGGTAATTTATAGATTAGTAAATAAGTCACGAAATGTACAAATATTCTCTGGCTTTGTTATAAATATTGGGGGTAGATGTGGTGTGATTTATGTATTTCAGTGGCTTATCCTGTTTTCGTTTTTTACGAAGAATGATAGGGAGATGGAAATTTATATTTATTCTCCCAATCTGAAATCTTTCACGTGATCAGCAGTCAGCTGTAAATTTTCGAAGGTGGAAATACATTCGTTCGATTGAGGAGCCTGGCTACAGATACCCAGATAAATCTTATCCCCATATTCGTTTTTATAGAGACGGACCATCTGCCATGTCTTGCCGTCCAACGAATAGTAATTGGCTATGGTTTGCGTGTCGGATGATATTTTAAAATAAATGGATTCTGTATCCTCATTTACCACCTCATGGTTGTTGTCATCGGAGGTACCGATGGTTCGCACGCTTACCACCCGATGGGTTCCTCTTTCATCTTGCTCAAAACACAACTTCTGCCACAGTGTGTCATTGGCATACGCAAAGAGGACAGCAGCGTTGTAGGTTCCTTCCGGAATGAAACCCGTTTTGACCTTGGCAGAATACGTGAAAGGTTTCTTGTTGTCTATTTCCATAAAAAGGATGGCGGCATCATCTTGTGATATTTTTCCGTTAGGATCACAGAAAAAGTCTGCCTGAGGTTTGGCACGGAAGGTGACGATACCTGCTGAATCACTCACTTGTTTTTCGGCTCCGTTGAGCGATTTGGTAAAATGAAGGCCATTTAAAGAGACGTTACAATCTGTCAGTCTGGAGCTTTCTGCAATTGGTTGGGTCTTGTCTGCTGTTGGATGCGAGCAAGCGGCTGTCATTATCGTAGCCATCGCTAAAAAAAGATATTTTTTCATGATACTTGTTTATATTAAAAGTTTATGATTCATTCAATCTGAGAAAGGGCTTTCTATTTTCAAAGTCGTTATTTGGGCACATGTTCACTTTATGCTGAGATTTATACAGGAAAACCGACTTTGTCTTGCTCGGTGATCTTTCGTAAGACACGGCAAGGATTTCCGGCAGCCACGACCCCTGAAGGTATGTCATGAGTGACCACACTTCCAGCACCAATCACGGTATCATCGCCTATCGTAACGGCGCTGAGGAGTATGCTGCTACCTCCAATCCAAACGCGATTTCCTATCGTAATCGGTTTCGGAACTAAGGCACCGGCTATCCGTTCAGCCGGATCAAGTGAATGATTGGCGGAGTATGCACTTACATTCGGTCCTAATAACGTGTGATTGCCTATTGTGATCTGTCCGCAATCAAGCAGGGTACATCCGAAATTAATATAGACATCACTCCCAATCGTAATGTTTTTTCCGAACTCGCAGGTAAAGTTTGGTTCCAGCCAAACACGTTCACCCACTTTCTTGAAGAGTTGCCGCATGATTTCCTGACGGCGTTCAATTTCGTGGTCTTCGGTACGGTTAAATTCCTTGAATAGTCTTTTGGCTTTCACTCTTCGTTCAAACAAATCCGCATCAAAGTCATTACAGATTTGATGCGCCTGCATTTTATCCCATTCTGTCATTTTTGTTTTGGTAGGTTTTATTTTAAGTAAGTGATTAAAATGTTCTTATATCCGTATAAAATAGGAGTATCGTCTATATAGAAGAGATGCGGATGTCGCCATCGCGTCAATGTAAAGATGGTGGAACCTTTTGCCTTCTGAGCAATATTTCGGCTGTTTGCTTAATCAACTAATCCCAGCTTTTTTGCTTTATGGCATGCTTCGGTAGTATTGTTCACTTGCAGTTTGGCTATGATATTCTGCCGGTGACGGTCTACCGTATGTTTGCTGATTTCCAGTCTGTCTGCAATCATTTTACTGGATTTTCCGCTTTGTATCATTTGTAATATGCTTTTTTCCCGGTCAGAAAGAAGTTGACTCTCATCCGTGAGAAGAATTTTTTTCTCGCCTGTCATCGTATTTATCAGATAAGCAGCTTCACTATCTTCTGAGGTCAGATTGTATAAGCAGAGAGAATAGCTTATCCCTTGTTGCCCGTCTCCTGCGAAATAGAAGATGCGATGCTTCCAATAGTGGTATTCACCCTCTTTGTTACACATTCTCATGGTATTTTCAAGATACCAGGAAAATATATCTTTTGAATGAGAGGAAGATATCTTGCGGAAGAAAGTCAACTCTTGCAGACATCGTTTTTTCCAGTCGTCCGGATGAATCCGGTTGTAAATCTCTTCTTCCCATACTGACTCCACCGTTTGAATGGTGCCTGGTTTACCTAGTCCCAATATTTTGCAGGACTTTCCGAAGAAGATATGGCTTTTTCCCGTACGCAAATTACTTAATACGGCAATGGAGTTTTCGCAGATAGAGTAGGACTGTGCGATAAGACACAGGCGTTGTTCCTCGTCTTGTGCATGTACTCCATCCATTTGTTGATGGAACTTTTGGTTTAATCTCTCATCTATTTCTATCATACATTCAGTTTACAGTGCCACAAAAGTATACAAAGTTTTTTCGAACCAAGATGAAATGAGTGTGTTCCTGATAAGATATGGTTATAAATCAGTATGGAGAAAGTGGTTGTTTTTCCTCTTGTAATGCAAATTTCTTACAAAAATCATTAGTCATATCATAAATTTCTGTACTTTAGGCGCTGAAAAGTCTTACGCTTACGTTAACTATCAAACAATGAAAAGGAAACTTTTATTTATATCGGTTTTGTGGCTTTGTTGCAGCGCAATCTGTTCTGGTGCATGCATAGATGAAGTGCGTACATTTTATACGAATTATATGACGAACCTTTTAAATGTAGATTCGAATAATGAAGCATTGTGTAAGAAGTATTTAACCGAAGAATTGGCTGCCAAACTCCATAGAATGGCTTATGCTACTGGAGGCAATCCGATTATACGGGCACAAGATGTGAATTCAGATGCAATCAAGACATTGAATGTAAGAGAAATTACAGACGATTGGTATATGGTAAGTTATCTTTGGGATGAAAAAGATAGTACCAGTCTGGTAGAGATTCCATTGAAAGTGGGATATGTGAATGACCAATGTAAGATTGTATATATTACCCCGATTGAAAGCGATACCCAATATGGAGATGAGTGGTTGTCTTGTTTTGAAAATGTAGCTTCTGATAAAATAGATAGTTCGTCGGGAAAATCATTGGTCGAAAGTTTTTATAAAGTTTATTTGGCTACCTATTGCAGCATGTGCAGCGATTTGAATGTCAGGTTGCAGTCTTTACGTCTGTCGAACCTGTCTCACACAGCTTTGGAGCAATTCAAGAAAGCAGAACAGGAGTATTTGCAGGACACTTTCGAGGGCTATGACCTTTTGGTTACGAATTTTGATTTCGACGGAATGTGGTTCAAGAGTCTGAAAGTCCTTCCGTTGGGCACTGATAATTATCAGGTTACTTATCAGGCAGGAAAGTACACACATCAAATGAATATTCAGACTACATACCAAGATGGCAGATATTGGATTAGTGCCATCACTGGCG
Organism: uncultured Bacteroides sp.; assembly: GCA_900551445.1. Lineage (GTDB taxonomy): Bacteria > Bacteroidota > Bacteroidia > Bacteroidales > Bacteroidaceae > Phocaeicola. The sequence goes on from URWA01000007.1 coordinate 71,057, forward strand.
TTCAATAATGCTACTCCGTTATTTCTTTCTGCTCAGTTCCGCCCGTATGCGGCTGAGCGACTGAGGCGTAATCATCAGATAAGAGGCGATGTGCTTTAGCGGGACATGCTGCAGCAATTCTGGATTCTGTTCCAGCAAGGCAAGGTAACGTTGTTTTGCCTGTGCGGCTCCTCCGTTTATCATCCAGTTTTCCATGTCCAGAAACTGCCGTTCGAAAATGATTCTTCCGATGTTGGCAAAGGCGATGGAAGAGGCGAAAAAAGTCTCCATCTTTTGCTTGGAGATGCGGAAGACCGTGCTGTCGCTCATGGCTTCGATGGAGGTAAGAGAGGGACGGTCGGCCACGTAGCTCCACGAAGAGAAGAGCGTGTCTCCCTCGGAAGCAAACCAGAGTGAAATGTCTACTCCGTCGCGCAGATAATGTCCTCTCCAGATGCCTTGGGCCACCAGGTAGAGACTGCTGTTGCGTTCCCCTTCCCGTACGATGTGTTCCCCTTTCCGGTAGGTGAGCCGTTCCATCTGTGCCAGTAATTGCTCGGATTCCGAGGCATTCAGTCCATATTTTTCGTGTAGTATCTCGCTAAAAGTTTTCATTCCTTTGGGTATCTATGTCGCTACAAAGGTAATAAAATCTTAGCTTCGTTTGCCGCGGCAATAGAGAGTGAGGACAAAAAGGAAGGTCAGCAGCTCGGAAACGGGGACGGCCAGCCAGATTCCCGGTACGCCGCACACCAGAGGCATCAGCCAGAAACAGAGCAGAATGAGGATAAATCCGCGCAGCAGGGTGATGGCCATGGCAGGGCGGTCGCGTTCCACACTCTGGAAGTAGCCGATGGATACGATGTTGATGCCGAAGCATACGAAGCCGGAAGCAAACAGAGGAAGTCCTTCGACGGCCAGGTCGTGTGCCGGATAGCGGCTGTCGATAAACCAGGAGGCTATTTGGGAAGAGAACAAGGCTGTGACGGCGAATACGATGATGCCGCAGGAGATGGCAGTCAGCAGGGCCAGTCGGAAGGCTGCCCGCACGCGTTCCGGGTGTCCGGCCCCGAAGTTGTAGCTGAGAATGGGTTGCGCCGACTGGGCGATGGCATTGTACACCATGAAGATGATGGGGAAGAAATAGCAGGCGATGCTGTAGGCGGCTACCCCGTCTTCACCCAGGTAGTGGATGAAGACGTAGTTCCCGGCAAACATCATGGTGGCGATGGCTGCTTCGCAGAGGAAACTGGACAATCCCAGCTTGCACATATAGCCGGTGTTGCGGAGAGTGAGCCGCAGGCTTTTCCAGGACAGCTTGACTTTACACAAACGGAGGACGCGCTGAGGCTGCATCAGATAAACCAGAATCATTGCGGCACCGACGATGTAGCCCAGACTGGTGGCCAGGGCGGCTCCGAACATACCCCATTTGCAGATGAAGATAAACAGGTAGTCCAGGCCGATGTTGAGCAGGGCAGGGATGATGTTGCACACCATGGCGTAGTTGGGGGAGCCGTCCAGCCGCACGAAGAACATGCCCGAGCTCAGCAGGGCACTGAATACCAGGAAGGGCACGAACCAGTACATGTATTCGGCGGCGAGGGGCAGCAGGCGGGGCGAGCTTCCCAGCAGTAAGGCTATTTTTTCCACGTTGCAGAGAATGACAGCGGCGTAGGCGATGAGTAATAAGGAGGAAACTACGACAGCCTGCGTGATATTGATGCGGGCCACCTTTACTTTTCCTTGCGACAGGTGAATGGAGGCCACGACCGAGGCACCGATACCGAACATCAGTCCCACGCCCGTATTAATCAGGAAGAGGGGAGCCGTGATGTTGACGGCGGCCAGGGCATCGCTGCCGATGCCTTTCCCCACGAAGATGCCGTCGGTGATGATGAAGATGGCCGAGAAAATCATTCCCAGTACGGTAGGGATAAGTAATTTCCGGAACAATTTCGGAATGTCCATGCTTCCGAAGTCAATACTGTCTTTCATGTTTTTTCTCTGTTTCTTTGATTTGGCTGCGAAGGTAAGTCAATTCCGACACTAAAAAATTCACAAATGATAATAAATCACAGCCTGAAAGGGGGGCTTCGAAAATGTCCTTGCGCTTTTTCAGGGATGATTTAAGGCAAAAAAGCGCCTCGGATTACCTTATTTAACGCCTTGATTCTCCCTCGTTTCACAACTTTAGTGTACTTTTGCACACTTATTATTTTTGGAGGATAACGAGAGGATATTTATGGCACAGTCTAGAGAGATGACATCAGGGCCGAGTCTGCCGCTGATTTTGAATTTTACTTTTCCTTTGTTGCTGGGCAACCTGCTTCAGCAGACGTATTCGCTGGTGGATGCGGCCATTGTGGGACGATTCCTGGGTATCAATGCACTGGCTTCCGTGGGAGCCAGCACGTCGGTGGTTTTCCTGATACTGGGATTCTGCAACGGGTGTTGCGGTGGTTTCGGTATTCCGGTGGCCCAGAAGTTTGGGGCCCGCGATTATGTCACGATGCGGCGTTATGTGTCGGTCAGCCTGAAGCTGGCGGCCGTGATGTCGGTGGCGGTGGCCATTGTCACGAGTCTGCTCTGCGGGTTCATCCTGCGTTCCATGCAGACACCTGAGAATATTTTTGAAGGAGCTTACATCTATCTGCTCATCACGTTCATCGGCGTACCGTGTACGTTCTTCTACAACCTGCTTTCCAGCATCATCCGTGCGTTGGGAGATAGCAAGACCCCGTTCTGGTTCCTGCTGTTCTCCACGTTGCTGAACATTGTACTCGATTTGTTCTGTATCCTGACGTTGGGATGGGGTGTAGCCGGAGCGGCCATCGCTACGGTCTTCTCTCAGGGACTTTCGGCTTTGCTGTGCTACATCTATATGTACCGCAAGTTTGACATCTTGAAAACCGAGCCGTCCGACCGCCGTTTCCGGAAAGACCTGGCCCGTCAGCTTTTGTCCATCGGGGTGCCGATGGGCTTGCAGTTTTCCATCACGGCCATCGGCAGTATCATGTTGCAGAGTGCGAACAATGCATTGGGTACGGCCTGTGTGGCTGCCTTCACCGCAGCCATGCGTATCAAGATGTTTGTGATGTGTCCGCTGGACAGTTTGGGTATGGCCATGGCCACGTATTCCGGACAGAACTATGGTGCCGGAAAGCCCGACCGCATCTGGATGGGTATCAAGTCGGCCACGCTGATGATGCTGGTCTATTCCGTGGTGATTGCCATCGTGATGTGGGGATTGGCCGACAAGTTTGCCTTGCTGTTCATTTCGCCTGAGGAGACGGAGATTATGAAAGATACCGTGCTGTTCCTGCACATCAACACATCTTTCTTCATCCTGCTGGGCTCGCTGAGTATTCTCCGCTACACCATTCAGGGGGCAGGCTATACGCGGCTGGCCATGTTTTCGGGCGTTTCAGAAATGGTGGCCCGTGTGCTGGTCAGCCTCTTCCTCGTGCCGGCCTGGAAGTTCTGGGGCGTCTGCTTCGGCGACCCGACGGCCTGGCTGTTTGCCAACCTGTTCCTGGTGCCGGCTTTCATCTATGTGTACCGCCGCTTGAAGGAGATTGTGGCGAAGGAAGGACGGGTGCCCGTCAATTCCTGATGGGCAGTCGTTTCCAGACGGCAGGCGGTATCAGGTGCCAGAGGGCTACCATGATACGGTAGCGCCAGTCGATGAGGGCGATGCGTTTCTTTTTCTCCAGGGCCCTGACGATGTGACGGGCCACTTTCTCTGTGGACATCAGCATGGGATAGTGTTTGCCGTCGTTCAGCAGGCCGGTGGCCACGAATCCGGGCCGGATGTCGGTGAACCGGATGGGGAGATGCTGCATGCAGGCCAGCTGTTCCAGGGAGTCGATGTAGATATTCTGGAAACGCTTGGTGGCGGAGTAGGCCGGAGCGGCTCCCAGTCCTTTGGTACCGGCAATGGAACTGATGACAGCGAGATGTCCTCCTTGTTGCCGGGCAAAATAGCGGAACGCGGCGGTGACCATCCGTACGAATCCCGTTCCGTTGGTCTCCAGTGTCTGGAGTTCGATGTCCGGTGCCAGTGCGTAATTCTGGTGGCCGACGCCTGAACAGTGCAGGTAGAGGTCCATGCCTCCCATTTCATCAATCAGTTCCTGCAGGCGGTCGGGTGCTTCTGCCTGACAAATGTCGATGGCCCGGATGTGGATACGGTCCGGAGCCAGCTGCTGCAATTCTTTCAGTTTTTCTTCGCGTCGGCCTGCCAGTCCGAGTATCCACCCCTTTTGGAGTAGTTGCAAGGCCGTTTCTTTTCCGATGCCGGAAGTGGCTCCTACGATGAGAGCCCGCTGGATAGGTTTCTTTTTCATCAGTTGGTACGTATTTCATAAAGGAATTCCTGCGAAAGCGGGAGTCCTTCGGTAGGGTTACAATGGATTTTTCCGCACAGGGGCATTTGCGGCTGGAGCGGTTTCAGTTCGGGCGAAAGGTGGTTGCAGAAGGCCGTATAGGAGTGGTTGTTCCTGCAAGGTCCTGCATCGTCGCGATACACCAGTACGTAGTGGTTCAGAGGGCGGGCATGCACCAGCTGGTTGATTTGCAGGGCCAGGTCGCGTGCTTCCCGCGGTGAAATGCGGTCGAACAGGCTGGAGAGGTTGAAAATCACCAGCTCGGTCAGTACCGAGTGCGCCTGCCAGAATGTCGGTTTCACGGCCGACAAGCGGGGATACGAGCTTGTCTGAATGTGCTTGTAGGCCGTGGTCTGGAAGAAGGCTTCGGCGGTTTCCCCCATCTCCTGCAAGGGATAGATACCCACATAGGTCAGGTCCAGGTGAGGCAGGGAACGGCACACATCGGCAAAGGCCAGTCCCGAGGCGCCCGCCTCATAGGAGAGGTCGCAGAATACCACCCGGCCGGAGACTTTCCGAATCAGGTCGTACAGCCAGTTGCCGCTTCCGGTGAAGAGGGCCTGTGCTGCCGCATATTGTTTCCGCAGGTAGAAAAAGTTGTATGCCTGGCAGAAAGTCTGCGGAGTCATCTCTTCGGGCAGGGCACGGAAGTCACACCGGCCGTAACCCGTGGCTTCGCGGTAGTGGGCCTCGCTTGCCTCCCAATCCTGCGGAGGCGGCACCAGTTGCTCGAAAGCCTGCTGGAAGTGGGCGGGCAAGGAATAGCTTCCTTCCTCCAGTTCCCAGTTCCGGCGGTAAGACGGGAGGGTGAAATTGCCTTGGCAGAACGATTCGGCATCTGTTTCCAGGTAACCGTTGTGCAGGCGGATGTATTCCAGCAGTTTGTAGAACGTAAGGTTGGCTCCGAGAATGTGCGGGTTGCCGGTCAGCAGCAGTTGCTTGCGGGCCCGGGTCAGGGCCACGTTCAGCTTGCGGTCTATCAGGAAGGTGTCTTCCTGGAACGTGTGGGCCGTCAGGAAATTGAGCTGACTGAAATTCTGTACGGTAAACGAGTAGATAATCACATCCCGCTGGCTGCCCTGGTAGCGTTCCACCGTATCGATGGAGATGTCCAGCAAGGCAGGCAGTTGGAGGCGGGCTATCTCTTTCCGGATCATGGCAATCTGGTTGCGGTAGGGCACGATGACGCCTACCGTCCGGTTGGGGTCGAAACGGGACTCCGTCAGGCGGTAGATATGAGCCAGCAGGGTGGCCACGATGCGGGCCTCGTGCGGGTTGGTCTTGTCGGAGCCGCTGAGACTTTCGGGTACTTCTGCCGGGATGAAGACCATTCTCCGTTCCAGCAGCAGGCGGTCGATGGGGTCTTGGGCAGCCAGTCCGGCCTCGTAGGGTGTTTCTTCCAGCTGGTGGGGAAGCGGCACGCACTCCAGTTGTTCCCGGTAGTAGAAGGTCTGGTTGGGGAATTCGGCAATGGCCGGGTGCATGCGTCCTTGCCGGCGGAGCACACTGCGGCACGTGTCGGGACTCGACTTATACAGGCGTTCGAAGAGGGAGTTGCGGCAGTCCTCCAGTCCGATTTGCCGCAGGAGGGGGTCGGTGACGACAGCTTCTTCGGCACTCTGCTGGGCGATGGCCGGAAGCTGCTTGTAGTCGCCCACCAGTACGAACTTGTCGATGGCGTTATGCTGTTGATGGCGGGCCGAGAGGATACCGAGCAGGTCGGGCTCCAGTATCTGTGAGGCCTCGTCGATGAGTGCCAGCTGGAAATGCTTCAACGTGAAGAGGTTGAGGCGGCTGTTGAGGGAGGTGGTAGTGGCCACGAAGATACGGGTGCGGTCTATTTTCTGCCGGATGTCGGTCAGCTTGGGACAGTCGGCCAGGCTGTGCTTCAGCAGGTAAGGCACGAAACGCTTGTCGCATGACAGTTCGCTGCCGATGCGGATGAACGGAGTTTTCCCGGCAATACCGGAGTCGAGGAGCATGCCGCAGATTTCGTCCACCGCCCGGTTGGTGTACGACAGGAGCAGGATGGACGTATCCGGTTCGCTCAGGGCTTCCTCCACCATGTAGCGCAGGGCGCAAGAAGTCTTCCCGGTACCCGGAGGGCCTACCAGCAGGAAGTAGTCCTTGGCTTGTTTCTCTTTCCGGATGAGTTCGTTGAAACGGCCGTATTCGCCGTTCAGAGCGACTTCCTCCTCTTTCAGTTCGGGGGTACGTACTCCCAATAAAAGTTCTTTCCGGTCGGCCCGGGCCGACAGAAAGGCATACAGCCCGCGGAATCCGTTGTTGGCCGAGGTATCGGAAAAATCATGTTCGATGGCGAAAAGGTCGTCTCCGCCCCCGATAATATCTTTGTTCTGCTGTCCGTTGCGCAAGACCAGTGTCATGCGGTCCGGGCGCAGTGCCAGGATGTTTCCCTTCATGAGGATGTGTTTCCGCAGGTCGGGTTCTCCCTGGTAGGAATACAGAATCACCATGTCGCCCGTCCGGAAGTTGGGCAGGAAATCTTCCTCTTGTGTCGGAATGTGCAGTTCGATGAGGTCGTATCCTTTGCCCGGTCCGCTGCTTTGTTTCTGCAGGATGGTCAGTCCCAGCAGGATGTTGCCGGCCTCCAGTTTCTCGTGCAGCGGGATGTGCCAGTTGCCGGCAAATCCGTGCGAGGTATCGCTGTTTCCTCCGGTCTTGCTGAGAATCTGTTCCTTTGCCACGAACGTGAAGAAGCGGTTGAAGTAGGCCCGTTCCAGCGGGGTGCAGCGTTTCAGGGTATTGATGGCCGTCTGCAACTGCGGTTCCTGGTAGTCGTTCCACAACTTTCCGCCCACCTGCAACTCGTTCAGCAGGTCGGTGCTGAGGGAATCCACCACTTCGCCGATGGCTCCTTCGCCCAGCCGCATCTCGTTGTGCACGATGTAGTTGCGGAGCTTGATGCTTTCCCGGAACAGGTTTTCGGCAAAATGCTCCAGCAGCAGTCCGTCGGCATACTTGGAATAGAGCAGGAAGGTCTGCATGTGTTCTGTTTCCTGTCCGAAATTGTATCGCAACACGCCCTGATAGAGCATCATCTGGATGAAATGGTCTTCCTTGTGGCGGTGGTTGTATTCGTCACGCTTCCCGGCCTTCTGCTCGATGAGTACCTGAAAGTCTTTCTGCATCATGTCCACACGTCCCTGCAGTCCCAGTCTCTCACAGATGAAAGAGGCTTCGAGCAGGGTGTTCTTCTTGTTGAAATGCCGGATGTTGCGGGGCAGCACGTCGTGTACGAACGAACGGATGTTCATCATCTGGGCCTGTGCCTGGGCATGGAAATCGGCCGGGAGTGAGCAGGTACAGAAATCGAGGGCCGAAGCGGCAAAGAATGTCTGGATACTGCGGGGGTAGGTGACCGGCTCCTGGGGCTGTTCGTTGATATAGTCGTCGAGAAACTGGCTGGCCAGGTTACCCATCAGGATGGGAGCCGTGTGGGCTCTCGGCTTGATTTTGTTCATGAAATAGTTGAGTGGGTGGTGGCCGTATTCCCGGAAGCAGGCCGCCAGCGAACTGATGTCAATCAGGTAGTCGGGATGGATGACGATAAGGTTCGGAATGTAGTGGTTTTCTTCGTCCACGCGCACGTCGAGCAGGTTCAGGGGCAGGTTTTCCGTCAGCAGTTCTTTCAGATACAGCAAATCGTCCTGATAGCCTCCCTTGGCATAGTTGATGATGATGAAAGGGTCGGCCTCGCTGTCGGTCGCCGCAAAAATCTGGGTGTCGTTCCAGCTGGTCACGGAAGCCCGCACGTAAGGGATGTGCGACAGCCGTGTGCCTTGATAGGGACGGTTGGAATGGGGGATTTCCGGAAGGATGGAAGCCGGGATGTCTTCTTCAAAGCCCAGCGAGACAAAGCGTACCAAGGCACGCAGGTCGTAAAGATACTCCTGCATGTCGGCCTGAAAACGGTCGCCCATGGCTGCGTTGCAGTTGCGGCGCATGGTCTGGATGGCATACCGGTCGGAAGGGGTCATCTTTTTCTCCTTGCAGATGTAGTCCAGACGGGAAAACAAGTTGGCAAAGGAGAGGGTGACCCCCGTGGTCAATTCATAACAAGCCTGCTCCAGCACTTTGTGGAGCAGGATGTATTTGGCTTGTAAATTGTCGGGAGCGGCCGTCGGCTGACGGTGAATCTGTTCGATGCGACGGAACAGATCGAAAGACTGGAGTTCGATACGGGACATGTGCAAAAAAAGCAAGTCGGCGTTACTGTTTGATTAAGTGATAGATACGGTAAGCCTTGGTGAGTCCGCGGAATTCTCCGTTGTACTGGTCGGTCACGTCTTCCTTGATGAGGCTGACCGTGGTTGTGCCTTCAGCCGGTTCGGACGCAGCCGTTCCTTCAGCCGTCGTTTCGTTTTCAAACAGCATGAAGGTGTATTGCTGCTTGGTGCTTCCGGCCATGGTCGCTTCAATGCGCAGGTAGGGTTCTCCCGTGTCTTCCGCATATTTGAGGGTACGTTCGAAAATACCGAGTTGATAGTTGCCGGTGCTGTTCGGGAAAATCCTCAGTTCTCCATACGACAGGGTTGCATCCGAATAGATGAGTGAGATGCGTCCTTCTGGCTGTAGGGGCGATTCTTCCACGATGCGTGCCTTCAGGGTTGCTTCATCTCCTTTGGTGAGGTCGTCGCCTTCCACTGTTGCATCCAGGCTTTCCACCCGGTATTCATCCGTGGGGTTGCAGACCTGGATGGATACGGTGTAGCTGTTTCCTTTCCGGTCGGAAATGGTGGTAGAGGTCTGGCCGATGCTGACCGGAAGAAAGGTCAGGGTTTCTCCATCGTAGCGGTAGTCTGCGATGGTGGCATCTCCGTTTTTGAGGGTGTAGTTTCCTTCGCCTCCCCGGATGAAGAATTTTTCACCCGTGCTGAACAGGCTGAGTTCTATCGTGCCGTCGGTTATTTTTTGCTGGTTGTCCACGCTGACGAGGTAAATCGGACCGTCATTATTTTTGCAGGCTGCGAAGAGCAGGATGCAGGTTGTCAGGAACATTCCTTGGATAAATTGCATGAGTTTCATAAGTCGTATAGTTGAATTCTTGCTCAAATATACGACTTTTTTAGAACTTGTGAAGGGTATGTAGCAAAAACTAAGGTCAGTCCGTCTTGCTTTTTCAGGTAAAAGCGGCTGTGACTGTCTGAGTACTTCCCTTGCAGTACTCTAGTACTCCCTTGGCAGTACTGTAGTACTTCCTTTGCAGTACTGCAGTACTTTCTAGGAAGTACTGGAATCGGATAAAGTGCTTTCAATCAGTTCTTTTCTTTTAGCGTATAGTCGCCCGCTTTTTCGTCAATCAGGTGCTGCAGCTCTTCCAGTGACGGAACTTTTCCTTGGAAGGTGATGACAGCTTCCGGCGGAGTCAGGGTGACTTGGGCGGTAGCGCCTTCTACGGTGTTCAGCACTTTTTCTACCCGGGTGCGGCAGTGGTCGCACATCATGCCTTCCACCAGGTAGGTCTTTTGGACGCCGGAAGCAGCTGGGGCAGGAGAGGGAGCGGCTGTCGGTGCCGGCTGTACGGGTTCCGGTTGTGCCTCTAAAGGTTGTACTTCTGTGGGTTGTGTTTCCACAGGTTGTATTTCCACGGGACAAATTTCTTCCGCAACGGCTGCCGATGCTTGGGCATGTGCCAATTTTTTCCGTTTCAACCGCAGGCTGTTGCTCACTACGCTCACACTGCTCATGGCCATGGCAGCGCCGGCTATCATCGGGTTCAGCAGGAAGCCGTTGAGGGGATACAGGATACCTGCTGCCACGGGGATGCCAATCAGGTTGTAGATGAATGCCCAGAACAGGTTTTCGCGGATGGTGCGTACCGTGGCTTGAGAAAGGCGGATGGCATCGGTGATTTTGTTCAAATCGGAGGAAATCAGGGTCATTTTGGCCACGTCCATGGCAATGTCACTTCCTTTTCCCATGGCGATGCTGAGGTCGGCCTGGGCCAGTGCGGCACTGTCGTTGATTCCGTCGCCTACCATGGCTACCACTTTCCCTTGGTGTTGCAGTTCCTGAATGAACCGCGCTTTCTGCTGGGGAAGCACTTCTGCCTGGAAATGGGTGATGCCACATTGTTCCGCAATTTTCCGGGCAGTTTCCGGATTGTCGCCGGTCAGCATGTAAGTGGAGATTCCCATTTCCTGTAATTGCATCACAGCTTCTTTGGAGGTCGGCTTGATGCGGTCGGCAATGGCCACCACTCCCAAGGCTTGCTTCTCATCGGCCAGCCAGATGACGGTCTTGGCTTCCTCGCTCAGGCGGGTCGCTTCTTCGGCCAGGGAGGCAGGAATGGCAAGTCCGTGTTGCTCCAGCAGGCGACGGTTGCCGGCATAATAATAGGTACCCTTGATTTTTCCGCGGACACCCAGTCCCGTCAGACTTTCGAACCCTTCCATGGGGAGAGGTTGCGCTGCGAGATGGCGTACGATGGCCTGTGCCAGCGGATGTTCCGACGCACTTTCCAGGGTGAAAAGGATGCGTGACAGGGGTTCTTGCGACAAGCCGGCGGAGAGGTCGGTCACGGTCGGGTGTCCTTCGGTCAGGGTACCGGTCTTGTCGAGGACGATGGCATTGACCTTGCGGGCGGTCTCCAGGCTGTCTGCATCTTTAATCAGGATACCGTTCTCGGCTCCTTTCCCGATGCCCACCATGATGGCGGTCGGCGTGGCCAGTCCCAATGCGCAGGGGCAGGCAATGATGGTCACGGTGACAGCGGCCAGCAGTCCATGGGTAAATCCGTTCTGACTATCCAGCAGCACCCATGCCAGAAAGGCCAGCAGGGCGATGCTCAGGATGGTGGGAACAAAGATGGCGGCAATGCGGTCGACCAGCTGTTGTACGGGGGCCTTGCTGCCTTGTGCTTCCTGTACCATGCGGATGATGTGGGCCAGCACGGTTTCGCTGCTCACCTTGTCGGCGGTGAAACTGAAACTTCCTTTCTGGTTGATGGTGCCGGCAAAGACTTTTTCGCCGGGGACTTTTTCCGTGGGAAGCGGTTCGCCGGTGAGCATGCTCTCGTCTACATACGAACGTCCCTCATCTACCGTACCGTCTACGGGTATGCGGGCGCCGGGTTTCACCAGCAAGCGCTGTCCGGCTTGTACCTGTTCCACGGGAATCTCTTTTTGGGTGCCGTCCAGACTCAGCAGGGTGACGGTGGCCGGTTGCAGGCCCATCAGTTTCTTGATAGCCTCGGAGGTGTTGCCTTTGGCTCTTTCTTCCAGCAGTCGCCCGAGCAGGATGAACGAGATGATGACACTGGCGGCTTCAAAATAGACATGGGGATGAATCCCGCGGCTCAGCCAGAATTCCGGCCAGAACAGGTTGAAAAGGCTGAAGGCATAGGCGATGCCCGTGCTGACGGCCACCAGCGTGTCCATGTTCGACGTGCGGTGTTTCAGCTGTTTCCAGGCATTGCGATAGAAATCCCGCCCCAGCCAGAAGACCACGGGGGTAGCCAGTATCCACATCACATAGTTGGCATAGGTCCAGTCCATGAAGCACATGCCGATGACGGCTACCGGAATGGACAAGGCCAGGGAGCAGAGTGTGCGGAACTTCAGTTTCCGGTATTTCTGTACGTGTGCGTCTTCTGCAATTTCTTCTTTGTTTGCGCAGGTTTCAATGACCAGGTCGTAACCGGCTGCCTGGATGGCACTCTTCAGCGCTTCCGGTGAGCAGCTTTCGGGATTGTATTCCACGGTGGCGGTGGCGGCCGCATAGTTCACGCTGGCATGATAAACCCCAGCCTGTCGGTTCAGGGTCTTTTCTACTCGTGCGGCGCAGGCGGCACAGCTCATCTCCAGTACAGGGAATATTTGTGTGGTTTTAGTTGTGTCCATAAAGTCTTTATTTAGAATGGGACAAAATTACAACATTCCTGTCGGATTCTAAAATTTCTGTTTCATATTAATTTATCAAGATAAGGAACGATTCTTGAACAGAATTAGTTACATTTGCGCAAAATAAAATACAACTATTATGTCGGAATTGGCCCCTCTTATCAGTGATTTGGCCTTGATTTTGATCAGTGCCGGAATTATCACGTTGATATTTAAAAAATTAAAGCAGCCCCTTGTGTTAGGATATATCGTGGCTGGTTTTGTGTGTAGTCCTCATTTTGCGTTTACTCCTTCGGTAGCGGATGCCGACAATATCCAGACGTGGTCGGAGATTGGTGTGATTTTCTTGCTCTTTGCCTTGGGACTGGAGTTCAGCTTCAAGAAACTGATGAAGGTGGGCGGTTCGGCGGTTATCTCGGCCTGTACCATTATTTTCTGTATGATTATGGTCGGTATTTTCGTGGGATGGTTGTTCGGCTGGAAGCAGATGGACTGTATCTATCTGGGAGGTATGCTGGCCATGTCGTCCACGACCATTATTTATAAGGCGTTCGATGATTTGGGATTGCGGCAGCAACGCTTTGCGGGCTTGGTGCTCAGTATCCTGATTCTGGAAGATATCTTGGCTATCGTGCTGATGGTGATGCTGTCCACGATGGCGGTGAGCAAGAACTTTGAAGGCAGCGAGATGATTTACAGCATCGGCAAACTGGTGTTCTTCTTAATTCTGTGGTTCGTGGTCGGGATTTACCTCATTCCGTTGTTTCTGAAAAGGTCTCGTAAGCTGATGAGTGATGAAACGTTGCTGATTGTGTCGTTGGCCTTGTGTTTCGGCATGGTGGTGCTGGCGGCACGGGTGGGATTCTCTCCCGCTTTCGGAGCTTTCATCATGGGTTCAATCTTGGCCGAGACCATTGAGTCGGAACACATCGACAAGCTGGTGGCTCCGGTGAAGGACTTGTTTGGGGCCATCTTCTTTGTTTCGGTCGGCATGATGGTCGACCCGAACATGATTGTGGAATATATCTGGCCGATTCTTGCGATTGTGGTGGCCATTCTGGTGGGACAGACCATTTTCGGTACGGGAGGTGTGTTGCTGTCCGGCCAGCCGTTGAAGATTGCCATGCAGTGTGGATTCAGTCTGACGCAGATCGGTGAATTTGCATTCATCATTGCCGCATTGGGTGTCAGTCTGCACGTCACAAGTCATTTCCTGTATCCGATTGTGGTGGCGGTATCCGTCATTACAACTTTCCTTACTCCGTATATGATCCGTTTGTCGGGCCCTGCCTATACTTTTATAGACCGCCATTTGCCGGTGTTCTGGCGGCATTTGCTGGAGCGGTACACGGCAGGTGTGCAACCGGTGAACCATCAGAACAACTGGAAGAAGCTCCTGATATCCATCGTGCGTATCACCCTGATTTACCTGGTGCTTTCCGTAGCGATGGTGGTACTCTCTTTCAATCTGTTCCTTCCGTTGCTGGTATCCGCCGCGGGGGATTTCTGGGGTAAGGTGGCAGGAGCTGTGATAACCATCGCCTTGATTGCGCCTTTCCTGCGGGCCATGATTATGAAGAAAAACCATTCCATCGAGTTTAAAGCGTTGTGGGCAGACAGCCGTTTCAATCATGCTCCCTTGATATCCATCGTGTTGCTGCGCATCGTTTTGGCCGTGTTGTTTGTGATATACATCATCAAACATTTGTTCCAGGCTTCCGTGGCACTGATGGCGGGTATCGCCATTCTGGTTGTATTGCTCATGATTGCTTCCCGTTTCCTGAAAAAGCAGTCCATCGGGCTGGAACGTACGTTTGTGCAGAACTTACGTTCGAAAGAGGTGCGTAAGGCGTATTTGGGAGAAAGCCAGCCGGAATATGCAGGGCGCTTGCTCGACCGAGACTTGCACTTGTCGGATTTTGTCATCCCGGCCGACTCGCTTTGGGGAGGGAAGACCTTGATGGAGCTGGACTTTGGAAAGAAATATGGAGTGCATGTGGCTTCCATCATCCGGGGGGCGCATCGGATTAATATTCCTGGCGGGGAAAATCGAATCTTCCCCAACGATAAATTACAGGTAATCGGTACCGATGAGCAGTTGTCCATTTTTTCCTCCCAGCTGGAAATGGTCGCGAAAGGACATACGGATGAGGATTTTGAGGAGCATGAAATGTATCTGAAACAGTTTGTGGTATCGCGTAAATCGCCGTTCTGCGGACGTACCATCCGGGAAAGCGGTATCCGTAATAAATACCATTGTCTGATTGTGGGAATCGAATCGGCAGATGACAGTAAGCTTCGGCAGCCGGAGGTTTCCTTCACCTTGCAGAAGGGCGATGTGGTATGGGTCGTAGGGGAGGAAGAAGACCTGAAGACCTTGTTTGCGGTATCGGAAGTTCCTGAGCCTGAGGCAGCAGAATGAATAAAAACTAAAAAGAAACGGGCTTTGCAAGAGTGAAATCTTACGAAGCCCGTTTCTCTTCTGAATAGCTTTCTTTGTGTTATTCGTCTCCTTCTTCACCGTCTTCTTCCTCGTCGAAGTCAAAATCATCCATGTATTCCGGTGTGAAGAACTCGTCCAAATCTCTGCGTTCCTTTTTGGTAGGACGTCCGGTACCTCTTGCACGGTCTACGAAGCCGCTGATTTTGCTCATCTCCAACAGTTCATATTGGTCGGGTGTCGTGACGTTTTCCATTACATCAGGAACCAGTTTGGCCCCCACTCGTTTCTCGATGGCCTGCAACACCTTGAAGGAATAGGTAACGGGTGGTTTCCTGACCTGTACCACATCCCCCGGTTTGACCGTCCGGGCAGGTTTGGCCTGCGCGCCGTTGATGGAGATTCTTCCTTTTTTGCAGGCTTCGGCTGCAATCGTTCTTGTCTTGAAGATACGTGCGGCCCACATCCATTTATCTATTCTTGCTTCTGGCATGTGCTTATTTGTTGTTATACTGGTTCATGGTATTGTTCAGTCCGGCCAGGCAGAAACTCTTGATGATTTCCTGCGCCACTTCCAGGCGTTCCGGCATCAGTTTCATGGCTTCCTCGTCGAAATGTCCCAATACGAAATCGATTTGTCCTCCCCTTGGAAAATCGTTGCCGATGCCAAAACGGAGGCGGGCATAGTTTTGAGTCCCTAAGGTAGCGGCGATGTGTTTCAGTCCGTTGTGTCCGGCGTCACTGCCTTTTCCTTTTAGGCGCAATGTACCGAAGGGAAGGGCCAGGTCATCCACTACGATAAGCACATTTTCCAGAGGAATTTTCTCCTGTTGCATCCAGTAGCGTACAGCGTTTCCACTGAGGTTCATATAGGTGGACGGTTTGAGCAGGATTAACTGTTGTCCTTTTAACGACAGGTGTGCAGTAGCTCCATAACGTCCATCGCTAAAAACAATATTGGACGCCTTAGCCAAGGCGTCCAATACCATAAATCCTATATTATGACGGGTTTCACGGTATTCTTCACCGATATTCCCCAGTCCAACAATCAAATATTTCATTGAAAGGATTTTTGAGTGTGTAGGTTACTGAATTATTTACCTGCAGCAGCCTGAGCACCACGAGCGGCACGAGTCAATTTAACTGCGCAAACTACAGCTTCTTTTGCGTTCAGCAATTCCAGACCTTCGTAGTTCAATTCACCTACTTTGACAGTCTTACCCAATCCCAGCGGAGTTACGTCGATAACCAGACGTTCCGGGATGATGTTGTACAAAGCTTTCACTTTCAATTTACGGATCTGCAGAGCCAATTTACCACCGGCTTTCACACCTTCTGCCAAACCTTCCAGTTTTACAGGAACTTCCATTACGATAGGTTTGTTTTCATCAATCTGATAGAAGTCTACGTGCAGAATCTTGTCTGTTACAGGGTGGAACTGGATATCTTTCATGATGGCATTTACTACTTTGCCATCGATGTTCAAGTCTACTACATAGATGTGCGGTGTGTATACCAAATTACGCAAGCCTTCTGTAGGAACAGTAAAGTGAGTAGCAACTTGGTTGCCGTTTTCATCTTTCTGGATTCCGTACAATACGCAAGGAACACCATTTTCTTTACGAAGTTCACGAGTGGCTTTCTTACCTGTTTCAGTTCTTAAAGAACCTTTGATTTCAATTGATTTCATTTTCTAAAAATTTTGTGTTACTCTAAATTAAGTTGATTTTCTTTGCTTAATTCGCCATCACACGATGTGGTATATCACACGATGAGCTTGAAAAAGCGGCGCAAAGGTACGCATTTTTTTTTGTTTTCCAAATATTCCCCTAATAAAATCCTGTAATTCAGCTGAAATTGGTAGGCTGAGTTGCTTTTAGAAGTCGATGTCAATTTTTATTTCACCAGATTGTTGCGGAGTATCTTCTGTTGTTGAGGATTCAGAATGGCTCTCAGCGTGAAATTCTCCTTGTTCATGGGCAATGAAGTCAATAGCTTGCTGCAGGCCATGCATGAATTTTTCAAAATCTTCTTTGTACAAGAATATTTTGTGCTTCTCAAAATTCACTTGAGGATCGTCTTTGTCGAGCGAAACCACTTTCTTGCTTTCCGTAATGGCAATGAACATCTCTTCTTTTCTGTTTTTCTTCACATCCAAGTAGTAAATGCGCTTTCCAGCCTTGATGGCTTTGGAGAATACGATTTCCTTGTCGTTTTCAATAGTTGTACTTTTCTTCTTCAGTTCTTCCATAACTCACTGTTACTAATAAAAATGCGCTCAAATTTGAATATTTTTTTGCAATGTGCCAAGAGAGAACGGAGAAAAATTGTCGATTCTATGAAAAAAAGAAAAAATATGGTGCCTTATGGTGGGGAGTAAAAGAAATTTGCTTATTTTTGCACACCTAAAAATGTAGTTTTGTTTATATATTATGATCAACAGAGTTCTTATCCGTCTGAAGATAGTTCAGATAATCTATGCGTATTATCAGAACGGTGGTAAAAATTTGGATACTGCAGAAAAGGAGTTGTTCTTCAGTTTGTCCAAAGCGTATGATTTGTACAACTATCTTCTACTTTTAATGGTAGAGGTGACGAAGTATGCCAGCAAGCGGCTGGATGCGGCAAAAAACAAGTTAGTGCCTTCCAAAGAAGATTTATCTCCCAACATGAAGTTTGTAGAAAACCGTTTTATTGCGCAGCTGGAAGTCAACAAGCAGCTGAATGCTTTTTCTGCATCTCAGAAGAAGACGTGGGAAAATGAAGGTGATTTTATTAAAAACCTGTGTGAGCAGATCATGCAGAGTGATATATATAAGGAATACATGGCCAGCGAAACTTCTTCTTATGATGAAGATCGCGAACTTTGGAGAAAACTTTACAAGAAAATTATCTTTAACAACGCAGCGCTTGACGAAGTGTTGGAAGACCAGAGTCTGTATTGGAACGATGACAAGGAAATCGTTGATACTTTCGTATTGAAAACCATCAAGCGTTTCAATCCTGAAAACGGGGAAAAGCAGGAGCTTCTTCCGGAGTTTAAGGATGAGGAAGATCAGGATTTCGCCCGCCGTTTGTTCCGTCGTGCCATCTTGAACGCCGACTATTACCGCCACCTGATCAGTGAGAACTCAAAGAACTGGGATTTGGACCGTGTGGCAGTGATGGATGTGGTCATCATGCAGATTGCCTTGGCCGAGATTTTGAGTTTCCCGAATATTCCGGTAAATGTGTCTTTGAATGAATACGTGGAAATCGCCAAGCTGTACAGCACTCCAAAGAGTGGTGGATTCATCAATGGTACATTGGACGGGATTGTTAATCAATTAAAAAAGGAAAATAAGCTGACTAAAAACTAATATATTTGTCAGGCTATTATTAATCTAAACCGAGAAAACGTATGAATTTGTTAGCTGTTGTTTTACAGGCTCAGGGAGGAGCAGATTACTCTTTCCTTATTATGATGGTGGCAATTTTCGCCATTATGTACTTCTTTATGATTCGTCCCCAGAACAAGAAGCAGAAAGAAATTGCGAAATTCCGCAAAAACCTGGAAGTAGGTCAGTCTGTGGTTACTGCTGGTGGAATTTATGGAAAAATCAAAGAAGTAGAAGACAATACAGTTGTAGTTGAAATAGCTGCTGGTGTAAAAATCAAAGTAGATAAGAACTCTATTTATGCAGACGCACAGGCTCAGCCTGCGAAATAATTGTCAATGACTATGTTCGATAGAAAGAACATAAAGAGATATTACTTGATATTTGTACGACAAATCAGGAACTTCTTGCTCAGTACCAAGAGCAGGGAGTTTCTGATTTTTCTGTTTTTTGTCTTCGTGTCCTTGTGCTTCTGGTTTTTGCAAACCATGAACGATACGTATCAGACAGAGTTTAAGATACCTGTTCGCTTGAAAAACGTGCCCAAGGAGGTGGTGATGACCTCTGAATTGCCAAGCGAGATTCGGGTGAAGGTGGAAGACCGGGGTACGGTCCTGCTGAATTATATGTTGGGAAGGACGTTCTTTCCGCTGACATTTAATTTTGAGGATTATCAGGAAAAAGGTCCTTATGTGCGTATTCCGCAGGAAGAAGTCCTGAAAAAAATCAGTGCCCAGTTGAACAATTCCACGCAGTTGCTTTCGGTCCGTCCGGATACGTTGGATTACATCTATTCCAAGGGGATAGCCAAAAAGGTACCGGTAGCAGTCGGAGGGGAAGTATCAGCCGGCAGGCAATACTATGTGTCGGAGATTCGTGTGATACCCGATTCAGTAGTGGTCTATGCTCCCCAAGGCGTGTTGAATACGGTGCTGACAGCTTATACACAGCCTTTTCATTGGACCAATGTGACAGACACCTTAAGAAAACATCTTAATTTGCAAAAACTGCATGGGGTGAAGTTCGTCCCCTCTTCAGTGGATGTGATGGCGTGTGTGGATATGTATTCGGAAAAGACCCTTGAGGTTCCGGTGGTAGGCATTGGCTTCCCCAGAGGAAAGGTTTTGCGTACTTTCCCCTCAAAGGTACAAGTTACTTTTCAGGTGGGTTTGAAGAATTTCAAGTCGGTAAGAGCACATGATTTCTTGGTGGGAGTTCCCTATTCAGATGTGGTGGAGAATAAATCCGATAAACTGACACTGACACTAAAGCAGTATCCGGATGTGGCTACACATATCCGAATCAGTCCTTCATCCGTCGATTATCTGATAGAACAGGAAACAGTAGGAGGCGAGGTAAAAGAGAAAACTGAAAAATGATCAAGATTGGAATTACGGGAGGAATCGGTAGCGGAAAATCATACATAGCCCACCTGTTGGAGCAGAGAGGGATTCCATTGTATGATACCGACCGGGAAGCCAAACGGCTGACTGTGACGCATCCGCAGATACGAGAGGGGCTTTCAGCTTTGCTGGGAGCGGAAGTTTATCGTGCAGATGGCACACTGAACAAACCTTTGGTGGCCAGCTACTTGTTTTCTTCTCCGGAGCATGCCGGACACATCAACCAAATTATCCATCCGTGTGTGTACAAGGACTTCCTGGCCTGGGCAGACCGTCAGGTTGCCAGTGGGGCAGAGGTCGTGGCGATGGAAAGTGCCATCCTGTTTGAATCCGGATTCCAGACGGCAGTAGACTATGTGGTGATGGTATATGCTCCTTTGGATTTGCGTATCAAGCGGGCCATGCTTCGCGATGCTGCATCCGAAGAACAGATAAAAGCACGTATCGCTGCACAGATGGACGACGAGGAAAAGAAAAGAAGGGCCGATTATGTCCTCTTTAATGAGGAGAAGATACCGCTGGAGACACAGATTACTGCATTGGAAGCATGGCTTGCCAGTAGAAAAACGGGCAGATAGTTTGTGTATGTCATTCGTCCGTTGTATTTTTGTCACTCGTAATCAAATTTTAATTATAGAGAAAAGACTATGTTGAAGACTATTTTAGCTATTTCTGGAAAACCCGGTTTGTACAAGCTGATTTCTCAGGCAAAGAATATGCTGATTGTGGAAACCGTCAGTGCAGATAAGAAAAGAGTTCCCGTTTATGCCAGCGATAAAGTGATTTCATTGGGCGATATTGCCATGTACACCGATGCAGAGGAAGTACCTCTGGGTGAAGTGCTGGAATCTGTCAAGAAAAAAGAAAACGGTAACGTGACTACGTTGGACTACAAGAAAGCCTCTGCAGAAGAGTTGCATGCGTTTATGGCGGAAGTGTTGCCGAACTACGACCGCGACCGTGTACATACCAGCGACATCAAGAAACTGATTCAGTGGTATAACCTGCTGGTTTCAAACGGAGAAACTGATTTTGTAGAAACAGAAAAAGCGGCCGAATAAACGAAATACGTACGGTCAGCGTACGGTGAGAAAAAAGTAAACTGTCTCAGGACAAACGGATGCGTTGTTCCGGCTACGGAGTGCGGCATTTGTCCTAAGACAGTTTTTTTATTATATAACCACGGAAGCCTCAAACGACGGTAAGGAAAAAATGAAAAAGATTATATTGATTACAGGTGGTGAGCGGTCGGGAAAGAGCAGTTATGCCGAACGGCTGGCCCATGACCTGACCTCTTCGCCGGTGTACATTGCCACGGCGAAAATCTGGGACGAGGAATTCCGGAAGCGGGTGGAGCGTCATCAGCAGAATCGTGGTCCCGAATGGACGAACATCGAGGAAGAAAAGGAACTGAGCCGTCACGACATCACCGGCCGGGTAGCCGTAATCGACTGTGTGACGCTTTGGTGTACGAACTATTTTGTGGAGCAGCAGGACGTGGCCTTGGCCTTGGAGGCCTTGAAGCGGGAATTTGACCGTTTTACCGCACAGGAGGCGACGTTTATCTTCGTGACCAATGAAATAGGAATGGGAGGTGTCTCTCCCAATGAAGTACAGCGCCGGTTTACCGACCTGCAGGGCTGGATGAATCAATACATCGCCTCCAAAGCCGACCAGGTAGTTCTGATGGTTTCTGGCATTCCGCTTAAAGTGAAAGGATAAATCATGCGTAAATTTACAATTCCCCCTATAGCCTGTCCGGAGCTGGAACAGGCAGCCCGTGAAAAGATTGACAACCTGACGAAGCCCAAGGGTTCTTTGGGACGTTTGGAAGAACTGGCTTTGCAGGTGTGTATGATTCAGCAGACCTTGTCGCCCTCCTTGAAGTGTCCGCACAACCTGCTTTTTGCGGCCGACCACGGCATTGTGGAAGAAGGCGTCAGCGCCTCTCCTAAAGAAATCACCTGGCAGCAAATCAGCAATTTCCTTCACGGGGGGGCAGGCATCAATTTCTTGTGTCGCCAGCACGGTTTCCGACTGGTGATTGTCGATGCCGGGGTGGATTATGACTTGCCTTACGAGAAAGGAATTGTCAATATGAAAGTGCGTAGGGGTACCCGCAATTTCCTGTACGACGATGCGATGACTCTCGAAGAGATGGATTTGTGTCTGGAGCGAGGTGCGCAATGTGTGGACCGGGTAAAGGAAGCTGGTTGCAATGTGATCAGTTTTGGCGAGATGGGAGTGGGAAACACTTCCGCTTCCTCTTTGTGGATGAGCTGCCTGACGGGAATCCCCTTGGAACAGTGCGTCGGTGCCGGCAGCGGTTTGTATGGCGAAGCCATGACCCATAAATTCAAGGTACTTCAGCAGGCCCTTCAAAATTTCTCCGGCGACCATACGGTGGAAGAAATCCTGTGCCGTTTCGGAGGGTATGAGATGATGATGGCCGTAGGCGGCATGCTGCGTGCGGCCGAGCTGCGCATGGTCATTCTGGTGGACGGATTTATCATGACCAATTGCATGCTGGCAGCTTCCCGTCTGTATCCGGAAGTGCTTTCGTATGCCGTGTACGGGCATCAGGGCGATGAGAGCGGCCATAAACTCCTGTTGGACTATCTGCATGCCCGTCCGTTGCTGAACCTGGGATTGCGCTTGGGAGAAGGAAGCGGTTCGGTCTGTGCCTATCCGATACTTGATTCTGCGGTACGGATGTTGAACGAGATGGACAACTTTGCGCATGCTTCCATTACCAAATATTTCTGAGCGTATGCATAATCTGTTGGCTGCTTTGATGTTTTTCACCCGTCTGCCTTTTTGGCGGATTTGCTCCGTTCCGTCCGAATGTTTCCGGCACGTGGTGAGTTACTGGAGCCTGTGCGGATGGCTTACGGGTGGGGTGATGGCCCTTGCTTTCTGGCTTTTTTCGCTGTGGTTTCCGCTTCCCGTAGCGGTGTTGCTGGCATTGTGTGCCCGTCTTTTCCTCACGGGTGCCCTGCATGAGGACGGATTGGCCGATTTTTTCGACGGTTTTGGAGGAGGACGCGACCGGGAAGGGATTCTTCGTATCATGAAGGATTCCCACATCGGGAGTTACGGAGTGCTGGGGCTGATTCTGTATTACCTGTTGTCGTTTTCCCTGCTTGTTTCTTTGCCGGTGCCGGTTATCCCTAGGGTGTTGTGGGTGGCCGACCCTTTTTGCAAGTTTGTATGCAGCTTTATGCTGGTGTTCCTGCCCTATGCCCGGAAGGTGGAAGAAAGTAAGGCCAAGGTGGTCTATACCCGCATGAGTACCTCGGAGTGGGTGGCCAATGCGGTAGGGGGGCTGTTGCCTCTGTGTCTGTTGCCTGCTGCCTATTGGGGGATGCTGTTGTTTCCCTGCGTGCTTTTTGCTGCATTGGTAGGTTTGCTCAAGCGTAGGCTGGGAGGATATACCGGCGATTGTTGCGGAGCCCTTTTCCTGTTGTGCGAGCTGGTGTGCTGGCTGGGAGCGGTGGCGGTTACTTATAATTATTAAGGATGAATAGAAGATGAAAGTATATTTGGTTCGACATACTTCGGTCGATGTGCCTTCCGGTACGTGTTACGGTCAGACTGATGTGCCTCTGCGGGCTTCGTTTGAAGAAGAAGCGGCGGTGTGCAAGGAAGCCATCCGGCGCACCGGCATCGACTTTACCCGTGTGTATGCCAGTCCGTTGTCTCGTTGCACGCGCCTGGCCGCCTATTGTGGTTTCCCAGATGCGGAACGTGACGACCGGTTGAAAGAGATGCACATGGGCGAGTGGGAGATGCAGCGGTTTGATGAAATCACCGACCCACGTATTCAGGAGTGGTACCAGGATTATTTGCGGGTACGTACCACCGGCGGAGAGTCTTTCATGGACGTGCTGGCCCGGGTATCCGATTTCTTGGACCACCTGGACCGTACCTCAGGCCCGGTGCTGATTTTTGCCCATGGCGGGGTACTGGTGGCTGCGCAGGTCTATGCGGGAAAGGTGAGACTGGAAGATGCCATGCAGGCATTGCCTCCTTACGGGGGAATGGTGGAAATCGATTTGCCGCTTCCCCGCTTGCATCCGGTCATGCTGGCCGGTACGGGCAGTGACGTGGGGAAGAGTGTGCTGGCTGCGGCCTTGTGCCGTATTTTCTTGCAGGATGGGTATCATCCGGCCCCGTTCAAGGCCCAGAACATGGCGCTCAATTCGTATGCCACACCCGAAGGGCTGGAGATTGGCCGGGCACAGGCGGTGCAGGCCGAGGCAGCGGGTGTGCCTTGCCATACTGACATGAATCCCTTGTTGCTCAAACCCACTTCCGACCGGACTACCCAGGTGGTGCTGAATGGCAAGCCCATCGGCAACCGGAGTGCGTATGAATATTTCCGTACCGAAGGGCGTGAGGAGCTGCGTCGGGAAGTCAATCAGGCCTTCGACCGATTGGCAGCCCGCTATAATCCGATTGTGATGGAGGGGGCCGGTAGCATCTCGGAACTCAACCTGAAGGATACCGATTTGGTGAATCTGCCCATGGCGCGTCATGCCCATGCCGATGTGATTCTGGTGGCCGACATCGACCGGGGAGGTGTGTTTGCCAGTGCCTACGGTTCGGTGGCGTTGCAGACTCCGGAAGACCGCAAGCGCATCAAGGGCATCATCGTCAACAAGTTCCGTGGCGACCTCCGTCTGTTTGAACCGGGAGTGAAGATGCTGGAAGAGATTTGTGGTATTCCGGTGCTGGGCGTGATACCCTATTATCAGGATATTTACATCGAGGAAGAGGATTCGGTGGAACTTTCCCAGAAACAGCGGAAAGCGGTGCAGGGAAAGGTCAATGTGGCGGTGGTCTTGCTCCGTCACCTGTCCAATTTTACCGATTTCAATATGCTGGAGCACGACGCACGGGTGAATCTGTACTATACGAACAACGTGGACGATTTGCTGAAAGCCGATATCATCCTGTTGCCGGGAAGCAAGAACACCCTCGGCGATTTGTATGAACTGCGCCGTAACGGGGTGGCACAGGCCATCCTTCGGGCCCGCCGCAACGGGGCAACCGTCATGGGAATCTGTGGTGGATACCAGATGATGGGACAACGCATTGCCGATCCCGACGGGGTGGAAGGCGATGTCTGTCAGTTGCCGGGACTGGGATTGCTGCCGGTGGAAACGGTCATGGAGGGGGAGAAAGTGACGCGGCAGGTGCGTTTTTCTTTCCTGGAATCCGGTACGCCGGACTGTACGGGGTATGAAATCCACATGGGACGTACCTCGGCGGTAGACGGGGAGACAATGACTCCATTGGTTTATCTGGAGGATGGAACTTCAGACGGCTGTGTGGCAGACCGGAAATGTGCGGGTTCCTACATGCATGGGATACTGGATAATCCGGCAGTCATCGAGTGGCTGTTGGCACCTTATGCCGAGAAACTGACGCAGCCGGCATTGGATTATGCCTCTTTTAAGGAAGAACAATACAACAAGCTGGCAGACCATGTGCGGAAGCACCTGAACCTGCCGTTGCTTTACCAAATACTGACGGAAAATGATTAACGGACACGGAGACGATGCCTTTCGCTATGCGCATATTCGGGCCAATTTCAGTTCGAATGTGTATCATCGGGTGAATCATGACGGGTTGAACCGTTATCTGGCCGAACGGCTCTCGTGCATCCGTTCCTATCCGGAACCGGAACCCTATACGCTGGGAACTGAACTGTCCCGGCTGTATGGGGTGCGTCCGGAGGAGGTGTGCGTGACCAACGGAGCCACAGAGGCCATTTACCTCATTGCGCAGGCTTTCCGAGGCAGTCGTTCCCAGGTATGGATACCTACGTTCAGTGAGTATGCCGACGCCTGTCGCCTGCACGCCCATCGGGTAGAAGGTATCTCCAGCGTGGAGGCCTTGACGGAGGAAGAAGGAATATGCTGGCTGTGCAATCCGAACAACCCGACGGGGCAGACGTGGGAGGCGGATACGCTGCGGCGTTTGATTACGCAGTATCCCCGGACCTTGTTTGTCATCGACCAGTCGTACGCGCTTTTTACGGAAAAAGAGGTGCTTTCCGTGGCCGAGACCGTGGCCCGTCCCAATGTCTTGCTGTTACATTCCATGACCAAATGTTTTGCGGTACCGGGACTGAGACTGGGGGCTGTGACGGGCAACGAAGCCCTTCTTCAGCGGATACGGGCCTGTCGCATGCCGTGGTCGGTGAACGCGTTGGCCGTGGAAGCCGGACAGTATTTGTTGCATCACTTGGGGGAGTACCGGATGGAGGTATCGGCTTTGCTGGCAGAACGGAAACGGGTGGCCGAGGCGTTGGAAGCTACGGATGGGGTGGAGGTGCTCCCTTCGGATACCCACTATTTCCTGGCCCGTTTGCTGAAGGGAAGTGCGTCCGACCTGAAAGCCTATTTGGCCGAACGTCACGGGTTGCTCATTCGGGATGCATCCAATTTTGAAGGACTGGACACCCGTTATTTCCGCATTGCGATACAGACAGAAGAAGAAAACAATTTATTAATTGAAGGCATACGCGAATGGATACGTGGATAGAAATGGGACTGATTCCCTTGTTGGGAGGATGCTTGCTTGATAAGTTTTTGGGCGACCCTTTGTGGCTGCCCCATCCGGTGGTAGGGTTCGGAAAACTGATAGCCCGGTGTGAACGGCGGGGCAATCAGGGTACGCACCGCAAGCGGAACGGAGCGCTGACAGCCGTGGGGCTGATTCTGCTGGTTTTTCTGGTGAGCTGGGGGCTGTTGGAAGGAGCTAATCGGATACATCCCTGGTTAAAGGTAATCCTTTCGGTAATAGCCGTATTCTATTGCCTGGCCGGAAAAACCTTGATAGACGAGGTGCGGATGGTATTTGAAGCCGCCGACATCTCCTTGGAAGCCGGACGGAAACAAGTGTCGCGCATCGTAGGTCGGGACACTTCTGCCTTGTCGGACCAAGAGGTACGTACGGCAGCCTTGGAAACCTTGGCCGAGAACTTGAGCGACGGGGTGATTGCCCCTCTTTTCTGGTATTTCCTGTTGGGCGTGCCCGGTATGCTGGCGTATAAGATGGTGAATACCCTCGATTCCATGATTGGTTACCGGAACGCGCGTTACAAGGACTTCGGATGCTGGGCTGCCCGTATAGACGATGTGGCCAATTACATTCCGGCTCGGTTGACGGCCTTGCTTATGGTACTGGTGTCCGGACATTGGTCGTTGCTGAAGTTTGTAGTCCATTACGGACGGATGCATGCCAGTCCCAATTCCGGTTATCCGGAGGCGGCCTTGGCCGGTATCTTGAACTGTCGTTTTGGCGGTCCGCACGATTATTTCGGGGAAACAGTCTACAAGCCCTTCATCGGCAGCAATCCTCGTCCGGTAAATAGTGACGACATGCGTCGGGCCATCCGTATCAACCGGTTGGCCGAAGGAGGAATGGTGCTTTTGATGGTGGCAGGCTATGTGTGCTTTTGGGGAAACATCATCGGATAATTTTTTATTTTTGCATAGAGAATGTTTTTAAACAATCAATAAAATGAAGAAGATAGCTTTACCTACCCGGAACGGAGTAGTAGACGACCATTTCGGTCATTGTGAGTTTTATACGATTTTTACGGTGGACGAAGAGAACCGCATCACGCGTACGCAGGTGCTTCCTTCTCCGCAAGGATGTGGCTGCAAGTCGGATATCGCGTCCAAGTTGCAGGCCGACGGAGTGACGGTGATGCTGGCTGGAAACATGGGGGCCGGTGCGCTGGCCAAGCTTTCGGCTTGTGGCATTACGGTTATCCGGGGCTGTCAGGGCTCGGTGATGCAAGTAGCCGAAGATTACCTGGCTGGAAAAATACAGGATTCCGGAGTGGAATGTGCGCATCATCATGAAGGAGAAGACCATCAGTGCGCACATCATTAATTTCTTTTCCCTTTTCATTTAAGATGAAATGAAGGGGAAATTTCTCTGTCCCACACTGTGAAATACAAAAACCACAGTGTGGGATATATATTTCACACTGTGGGATACAAATTCCAAACTGTGGGACAGAGAATTCTTATGGGCATTTAAAAGAAAATGTGGAAGTGATGAAAAGAAGGTAGCGGCGGTTTCACATTCTGGAAAATTTGTATCTTTGTGCTTGATTTTCAAGCATGCTTTTATGAATAAGATTATTTTCTTGTTGCTGGCAGCCGTTTTAGAGGGAATGACGCTGGCGGGCAACGCACAGACACAGATTGCGTTTATATCGGATGCGCATATTCAGGACATTGACGGGCATCCCGAACGGGTACGTTCCATGGAGGTACAGGTACAGTCCACCCGTTTGTTCAATGAAAATTACTATGCTTTTCTGGCTGCGTTGGACGATGTAGCCCGGAGAAACATCCGTCTGGTGGTATTGTCGGGCGACCTGACCGACAATGGGCAGTTTTTCAACCAGCAAAAGGTGAAAGAGATTCTCGACGGTTATGCGCGTCAGAAGGGAATGCGGTTTTTTGTCACCACCGGCAATCATGATCCGGCGCTTCCGTTTGGGTTGAAACAGAAGAATGTGAACTATCTGGCTGCCGACGGCAGTCGGGTGACGCGGGAAGATTCATGTGCCGGCTATGCCGACCAGATGAAGTGTTACGCCACATTCGGCTTTTTCCCGCAGAAGGAATACCGATATTGGGAAACCCCGTTCACTTCCTACACGTATGAAAAATACAGTTATAAAGAGGCACAGAAGGAAGGAGGGCTCGATAGAAGAACCTATACCTTGTGCGATTCGCTGACCGCAATGGATGCCAGTTATCTGGTAGAGCCGGTGGACGGACTCTGGCTGCTGGCCATCGATGGGGGTGCTTATCTGCCGAAAGGAATGAAAGAGGGCCAGATGGTGTATCAGGGTTCCAGTATAGGATATAATAATGTATTGGCACATAAACCCTTTTTATTGCCGTGGGTACGGAAGGTAGTGGCCGAAGCCAAGCGGTTGCATAAAACACTGGTCACCTTCTCACATTATCCGCTGGTGGATTTCAATGATGGCGTGTCGGACTACGTGAAGAAGATATGGGGCAACCGCCGTTTCGACTTGGACCGTGTACCGGAAGCGGAGGTGAGCGAAGCTTTTCTGGAAGCGGGTATCCGCCTGCATTTTGCCGGACACATGCACGTGAATGACACGGGTATTTGGGAAGGGAAGGATGGAAAGAAACTTTATAACATACAGATACCTTCGCTGGCCACCTATATGCCGGCCTACAAGATTCTGACCATTGAGCATCCGGAAGAGTTCCGGGTGGAAACGGTGACGCTCGATTCGGTGGCAGGATTCGCTCAGTTGTTTCCTTTGTATCAGGCTGAATACCGTTCGGATTCCTTGAAAGGTCATTTGCCGGTGTGGAACAAGGAGATTCTTTCTTCCCGCACGTATCGTGAATTTTGCGATTACCAGTTCCGCGACCTGGTACGTGTGCGTTTCATTCCGCGCGATTTGCCGGAAAGCTGGAAGCCTTACTTGAAGTTTACGGGGGCCCGCTTGTTGCAGGAAGTGGCCGGAGAGGACAAATCGGTGGAGGCCGAATGGACACAATGGTGCATGGAAGACATGATTCTCGACCTTTATCGCTTGCGCTATGCCGACCGGCTTGCCTTGAGGGATATTCCATCATCACGCTTGGCTGCCTATCGTCATTTGTTTGACCGCGCGCAAATCTCTGCATCGGCTTCACCGGCGGTGGAATATGTGCGGGATTTGTCAGTCTTGTTCCAGGCTTTCCTGAACGGGGAACCATGCGTGAATTTCCGGATTAATCTGAAAAATGAGGAAATAGAAGCGGAATAGACCGAAAAGTGTACTATTTCCCTCCTGGTTTGCATTATTTTCTCCCATACAAGTTTCTTCCTTCGTTATTTTTGCTTACAATAGGAAATAAGATTTTTTATTTAGCTTAAATTGAATTGCTTATGTGGAACACGAAATCAGTGTGGCTGTTTCTGTTAGGATTAGTCTGTATGGGAACAGCGGGAGGACAGGCTCCCGGAGATTCTTTTGAATACGCTTCATACGTCGACCCGCGCATCGGGTCGGAAGGACTGGGGCGTGTGTTTATCGGACCGTCGTGTCCGTTTGGAATGGTGAAACCTTCGCCGGATTGTACGCCTTCGCCCAACAGCGGGTGGTTGCCGATGCCTGAACGGGTGGACGGCTTTGCGCAGGTGCACGTCAGCGGTACCGGAGGGGGACCGAAATACGGCAACGTGCTGGTGACTCCCTTTGGCGACGGCATGGACCGTGTGAGCCACATTGATTACCGTGAGTATGAAACAATTCAGCTGGGATATTATGATACCCGATTCAAGCAGAGTGGCATCCGTACGGAAATCACCACGTCGAACCGGGCTTCTTTCTATCGCTTCACGTATCCGGAGGATTCCTTGAAATCGCTGGCGGTGGATGCCGGTTTCTTCCTGGGAGAAAGTCCGATACCCGACGAGCGGGAAGCACAGCAGTTTGTCGGCTCCGAAATACAGGTGTTGTCCGACCATGAGGTGGCTGGTTATACCCGTATCCGTGGCGGATGGAACAACGGAAAGGCGTACACGGTGTATTTCTACGCCGAAACCGACCGTCCGTTTGTACAGTCGCTCACGTGGAAAGGCAACCGCATCACCGAGGCACAGTCACAGTATGATTCATCGGAAAAAACCGGGGCTTTGCTGCGTTTTGCGAAATCCGACAAGGTGGTACAGCTGAAAGTGGGTATCTCTTTCCTGAGCAGTCAGAAGGCCAAGTTCAATGCCCACTCAGAAATTCCTCACTGGTCGTTCGAAGAAGTACACAACGGTTTGCTGGCACAGTGGGAAAAGTTGTTCCAGAAAATAGAAATCGACCCGTCTGCTCCGGCTGCGAAGAAACGGATGTTCTACACTGCTTTGTATCACACTATGCTGATGCCGGTGGACCGTTCGGGAGAAAATCCGCTCTGGAGTGATCCGGAACCTTATTATGATGATTTTTATGCCATTTGGGATACGTATCGCAGCTCGTTCCCGTTGATTACATTGATTGACCCGCAACGTCAGGTGGATATCGTGCGCTCGCTGATCAATATCTACAAGCGTGACGGCTATATGCCCGATGCACGTAGCGGAAACAGCAACGGACGTACGCAGGGAGGTTCCAATGCGGAAATCGTGATTGCGGATGCGTTCGTGAAAGGACTGAAGGGGATTGATTATGAATTGGGCTTGCAGGCCATGCTGAAGGATGCCACGGTTCCTCCTGGCGACAATGAAGAAGCCGAAGGACGCGGAGGACTGATTCCTTACCTGGAACTGGGCTACATTCCTCACGGTATTGACCGGGCCGGCAACCGTACCATTGAATATGCTTATTGTGATTATGCCATTGCACAGGTGGCCAAGGGGCTGGGCAAGGAGGATTTGTATCAGCAATATATGAAACAGTCTGAGAACTGGAAGAACTTGTGGCGCAGTGATTACGAACATGAAGGAGCCAAAGGTTTTATCATGCCGCGAGACAAGGAAGGCAACTGGCTGGATTCCATTCCATTCGGACACTCTACCCGTGTACAGCCGAAATTCAAATATACACCGGTCATTTTCGAAGGGCCGTGGTACACCAAGTGGTGGAGCATGTTCTTCTATGAAGCCAGTTCGTGGGAATATTCCTTGAGTATTCCGCACGACGTGCCGGGCTTGATTGAAAAATGCGGGGGAGCTGAAGCGTTTGAGAAGCGCCTGGATATCTTCTTCGACAAAGGCTTTTTCAATGTCAACAACGAACCTTCGTTCCTGACTTCTTGTCTGTATCACTGGCTCGGAAAGCCGTGGCGTACGAGCGACCGTATCCGCGAAATCATTGCGAAGAATTACAATGACGGTCCGATAGGGTTGCCGGGCAACGATGACTCGGGTGCCATGTCGTCCTGGCTGGCTTTCCACATGGTGGGCTTGTATCCCAATGCCGGACAGGATTACTACCTGATTCATACACCGTTGCTGGCTTCTGCTACTTTCCATCTTGCAGACGGGAAGGACTTTAAGATTGTGGCACAGGGACTTTCCGATAAGAACTGCTATATCCAGAGCGTGACACTGAACGGAAAGGATTATCCGTATTCTACGTTGCGCCACAAGGATGTCATTGCCGGCGGTGAACTGGTACTGAAAATGGGAAAGAAACCTGGAAACTGGGGAAAGGAAATGGGATTGGATAAATAAAGGAACGCGTATGAAAAAGAAATATCTTATCGGTTTTTTTGCGGCATGCCTGCTGGGTACGGGCATGCTGCCGGCACAGACCGTCGTGTCGGACACATTGAAGTTTGTGTTTAAGTTGCATGGGCAGACCCGCCGTTATCAGGTGGTGTTCTGTGAACAGGATGGCGGCTTACGGATGAATTGGGGTATAGAACGCAACCTGCACTGGCAGTCGGGCAGTTACACCATGACCCCAAAAGCCCTGGAAAGCGGAAGCCAGTTGTGTTTCTTGCAGCCGGACGATGGAAACCACTTGCAGCTGTCGGATGCGGAAACCGTGTATGTAGTGCCGCAGAAAGCCTTGAAACAGTTGAAGGAGACGGGAAGCATGGACTTTAACCACACAACCTATGAC
This sequence comes from uncultured Bacteroides sp., assembly GCA_900551445.1. Lineage (GTDB taxonomy): Bacteria > Bacteroidota > Bacteroidia > Bacteroidales > Bacteroidaceae > Phocaeicola. The sequence continues at coordinate 103,131 of URWA01000007.1, forward strand.
CGGGCGGAAGATGCGTCGGAGAAGAATGGCGGACGTCCGTTGCTCCACGTGGTCGACCGTTACGAAGGCGGGGAGATGTGGATATGGGACAATCCGTCGTTGCCCATCATCTGGCGGATGGCGAACAATCCGCTGGAAGTGAACTGGCAGGTGGAAGTGATGAAGAAGTGAGGAAATAGAATATATCGCAGATTTTGTTTTTTTGTCGTACCTTTGCAGGGCAAAAACAGAAAGGATTAAATCATGCATACAAGAGAAGAAAAACTGGAAGCGTTCGGACGCCTGCTCGACGTGCTGGACGAGTTGAGGGTGAAATGCCCGTGGGACCGCAAACAGACCAACGAGAGTCTGCGTCCGAACACCATTGAAGAGGTATATGAACTCTGTGATGCCCTGATGAAGGACGACAAGAAAAACATCTGCAAGGAATTGGGCGACGTGTTGCTCCATGTGGTGTTCTATGCCAAGATTGGCAGTGAGACCGGCGACTTTGACATCAAGGACGTGTGCGACAAGTTGTGCGACAAATTGATATTCCGTCATCCGCACGTGTTTGGAGAAGTCAAGGCCGATACGGCGGAACAGGTGTCCGAAAACTGGGAGCAGATCAAGCTGAAGGAAAAGGACGGCAACAAGTCGGTTTTGAGCGGTGTGCCCGAGGCTCTTCCTTCCCTGATCAAGGCTTATCGTATTCAGGACAAGGCCCGCAACGTGGGCTTCGATTGGGAAGAACGTGAGCAGGTGTGGAGCAAGGTAAAAGAGGAAATTGGAGAGTTCGAGGCAGAGGTAGGACAGATGGACAAGGACAAGGCGGAAGCCGAGTTCGGCGACGTGATGTTCAGCCTGATCAATGCAGCCCGGCTCTATAAAATCAATCCGGACAATGCGCTGGAGCGGACCAACCAGAAGTTTATCCGCCGTTTCAATTACCTGGAAGCACATACCATCAAGGAAGGGAAGAACCTGAACGATATGTCGCTGGAAGAGATGGATGCCATCTGGAACGAAGCAAAGGCAAAAGGTCTCTGACACAGAGGAAATACGCCTGCAATGTGTTTCAAAGTGTCGTTCATTTAATGTAAACGGACGTTTCTGGAAAAATATCTTTCTGGAAGAGTAACATATTGAAGGTTTTTTCTACCTTTGCGAAACATAAACAAAAATTTTAAAAAGGAAATGGTGAACAAAGCTATTATTACAGTCGTAGGCAAGGATACTGTGGGTATCATTGCCCAGGTATGTACTTATCTGGCAGAGAATAAGGTAAACATTCTGGATATTTCTCAGACCATCGTACAGGAATATTTCACAATGATGATGATTGTGGATATGACCAAACTGGAAAAACCTTTTGAAGAGGTCGTTACCGAGCTGACCAATGTCGGTGCGGAAATCGGGGTACAGATCAAGTGCCAGCGCGAGGAAATCTTTGACAAAATGCATCGTATCTAACAAAAAGGAGAAACGGTATGATCAATATAACAGAGGTTCTGGAAACCAATAAGATGATAGAGCAGGAAAACCTGGATGTGCGTACCATTACGATGGGTATCAACCTGTTGGACTGTGCGGACAGCAACCTGGAGGTGCTTTGTCAGAATATATACAACAAGATTACCGGACTGGCAAAAGATCTGGTCAGAACGGGAGAGGACATTTCCAAGGAATTTGGTATTCCTATCGTGAACAAGCGTATTTCCATCACACCGATTGCCTTGGTAGGAGGTACGGCCTGCAAGACGCCGGATGATTATGTGCAGATTGCCAAGACCTTGGACAAGGTGGCCGGAGAACTGGGTGTCAACTTTATCGGCGGTTATTCTGCGATTGTTTCCAAAGGAATGAGCCGCAGCGATGAATTGCTGATTCGTTCTATTCCGAAAGCACTGGCTTGTACGGAGCGCATCTGTAGTTCCGTGAACGTAGGTTCCACCAAGACGGGCATCAACATGGATGCGGTGAAACTGATGGGTGAAATCATCAAGGAAACGGCCGAAATGACCAAGGAACGCGATTCGTTGGGTTGTGCCAAACTGGTGGTGCTCTGCAATGCCCCTGATGATAACCCCTTCATGGCAGGTGCCTTCCACGGCGTATCCGAACCGGATGCAGTGATTAACGTCGGTGTCAGCGGTCCGGGCGTGGTGAAATATGCCTTGGAGCAAATCCGCGGAAAGAGTTTCGAAGTGCTTTGTGAAACCATCAAGCGCACGGCGTTCAAGATTACGCGTGTGGGACAGCTGGTGGCTCAGGAGGCTTCACGCCGTCTGAATGTGCCGTTCGGCATCATCGACCTTTCACTGGCTCCGACGCCGGCGGTGGGCGACAGTGTGGCCGAAATCCTGCAGGAAATCGGACTGGAATATCCGGGGGCTCCGGGAACGACGGCAGCCTTGGCCTTGCTGAACGACCAGGTGAAGAAAGGTGGCGTGATGGCGTCTTCGTATGTGGGCGGACTGAGCGGTGCCTTTATTCCGGTAAGTGAAGACCAGGGAATGATTGATGCCGTAGAAGCAGGTGCCCTGACCATCGAGAAATTGGAAGCCATGACGTGTGTATGCTCTGTAGGTCTGGACATGATTGCCATTCCGGGAAGTACGTCTGCCGCTACCATTTCGGGAGTCATTGCCGACGAGGCAGCCATCGGTATGGTGAACCAGAAGACCACGGCGGTGCGCGTGATTCCGGTGGTAGGCAAGGAAGTGGGCGATACGGTGGAATTCGGCGGCTTGCTGGGTTATGCACCCGTAATGCCGGTTAACCGTTACAGCTGTGAGGCTTTCGTGAACCGTGGCGGACGGATTCCGGCCCCGATTCACAGCTTCAAGAACTGACATTGAAATCGAATTGCAGATAGAAAAGAGGGAGGCTCAGCCGGTTGGACAACCGTTGAGCCTCCCTTTCTCTTATAACCTTAATACGATGGTAATTGTATTTACTCTTTTTATATAACAACGGAAGGCGGAAAATGTTTTGCCGGAGGGCGGAAAAAGTGCTAGGACACTGCCGGATTTGTGCTATCTTTGCGACGGAAATATTTTGACCTGTATGACGGATTATTTGAATGAACTGAATGACAGTCAGCGTGAGGCGGTGATGTACAACGAAGGGCCCTCCCTGGTGATTGCCGGAGCTGGTTCCGGAAAGACGCGCGTGCTGACCTACAAGATAGCTTATCTGCTGGACAACGGATATGAGCCGTGGTCCATTCTGGCATTGACCTTTACCAACAAGGCGGCCCGCGAGATGAAGGAGCGTATCGCCCGCCAAGTAGGGCCGGAGCGGGCCCGTTATCTCTGGATGGGGACTTTCCATTCCATCTTTTCCCGTATTCTGCGGGCGGAGGCCGAGGCGTTGGGCTTTACGTCCAACTTCACGATTTACGACGCGACGGATTCCAAGAGTCTGGTGAAGACCATTATCAAGGAAATGAATCTGGACGACAAGGTGTACAAGCCGGGCATGGTGCAGGGACGCATCAGTCAGGCCAAGAACCACTTGGTACTGCCGGAGGCCTACGCGGCAAATGCCGAACTGGTGGAAGCGGACCAGGCGGCGAAGGTGCCGCTGGTGCGGGAAATTTATGCGCGCTACTGGAACCGCTGCCGGCAGAGTGATGCCATGGATTTCGACGACCTGCTGCTTTATACCTATTTGTTGTTCCACACGCGTCCGGACATCTGCGACAAGTATGCGGCACGTTTCCGTTATATTCTGGTGGACGAGTACCAGGACACGAACTTTGCCCAGCACAGCATTGTGCTCCAGCTTACGCAGAAACAGCAGTTCGTGTGCGTGGTGGGCGATGATGCGCAGAGCATCTATTCCTTCCGTGGGGCCAACATCGACAACATCCTGAATTTTACCCGTACCTATAAAGATGCCCGCCTGTTCAAGCTGGAACAGAATTACCGTTCCACACAGACCATTGTCAACGCGGCCAACAGCCTGATTGCGAAAAACCGCGACCAGATTCGGAAGGATGTCTTTTCGGAAAAGGACAAAGGGGAGCCTATCGGGGTGTTTGCAGCCTACAGCGACGTGGAAGAAGGGGAGATTGTGGCCAACAAGATTGTGCAGTTGCATGCGAAGGAGGACTATGCCTATCACGACTGTGCCATCCTTTACCGTACGAATGCCCAGAGCCGTATCTTCGAAGAGGCGTTGCGCAAGCGCGGTATTCCGTACCGTATCTATGGGGGACTGTCGTTCTACCAGCGCAAGGAAGTGAAAGACGTCGTGGCCTATTTCCGGATGGTGGTGAATCCGAACGACGAAGAGGCTTTCAAGCGGGTCATCAATTATCCGGCGCGCGGCATCGGGAACACGACGCTGGGTAAGCTGGCGGAGGCGGCCAGCCGTTTCCAGGTGAGCCTGTGGAAGGTGTTGTGCGAACCGTTGAGCTACGGACTGACATTGAACAAGGGTACCCACGCCAAGTTACAGGGCTTCCGTGACCTGATTGCGGAGTTCGTGACGATGGCCCAGGAAAAGGATGCCTATACGGTAGGTATGGAACTGGTGCGCCGTTCGGGTATCATGGCGGAGATTTACCAGGACCGCTCGCCGGAGAATCTGAGCCGGCAGGAAAACATCGAGGAGCTGGTGAACGGCATGCGCGATTTCTGTGAGGGACGGCAGGAAGAGGGAAATCCTCATCTGCTGCTGGCCGATTACCTGTCGGAGATTGCCCTGCTCACCGACCAGGACGAAGACAAGGGGGAAATGCAGTCGAAGGTGACGCTGATGACCATCCATTCGGCCAAGGGACTGGAGTTCCGCAATGTGTTTGTGGTGGGAATGGAAGAGAATCTGTTCCCCAGTCCGTTGTCGTCGGCTTCCTATCGGGCGTTGGAAGAAGAACGCCGCTTGTTTTATGTGGCCGTCACCCGGGCGGAAGACCACTGCTACCTGTCGTATGCCAAGAGCCGTTTCAAGTATGGCAAGATGGAGTTCTGCAACCCGAGCCGTTTCCTGAAAGACATCGACGTGCGTTACCTGAAACTGCCGCAGGAGGAACTGATGGCCGGACGCATTGAGGAAAAGGCCAGCCGTTTCCGGAAAGAGGCCAGTCGCGCTTCCTACGAACGCGAGCCTCGCGAAAGCGGACCGTCAATGTTCGACGGAGGCCCGATGCCGGAAGAACCCCATCGCTTTGTGCCGCCTCGCGCGTTACGGCGGATTCCGGATGCGGCTCCTTCAACGGCTTCTTCTGCTCCGTCGGCAGGAGGACTGTCGGCCGGCACGTGGATAGAGCATGAACGCTTCGGCAAGGGAGAAGTGACCAAGGTGGAAGGCAGCGGAGACAACTGCAAGGCGACGGTGCAGTTCCAGCATGCCGGAGTAAAGCAGCTCTTGCTGAAGTTCGCCCGTTTTAAAGTAATCGATGAAACAAAATAAATAAAAAAGACAATGATAAAAGACTGGGACAAGATACCCTCTCCGTGTTATGTCATAGAGGAGGAGTTGCTGAGAAAGAATCTCACACTGATCAAGCACGTGGCCGATACGGCAGGGGTGGAAATCATTCTGGCGTTTAAAGCCTTCGCCATGTGGAAATCGTTCCCGATTTTCCGGGAATACATCCGTTACACCACGGCCAGTTCCGAATACGAGGCCCGTCTGGCTTTCGAGGAGTTCGGCAGCAAGGCACATACCTATTCACCCGCCTATACGGCACAGAACTTTCCGGCTTTCCTGAAATACAGCAGCCACATCACCTTCAACTCGCTGTCGCAGTACGAGCGGTTCTATCCGCTGGCCAAGGCGAATCCGGAGCCGGTGTCCTGCGGCATCCGCGTCAATCCCGAATATTCGGAAGTGGAGGTGGAACTGTACAATCCTTGTGCGCCGGGCACCCGTTTCGGGGTGACGGCCGACCAGCTGCCGGAGCAGTTGCCGGAAGGAATTGAAGGTTTCCACTGTCATTGCCATTGCGAATCGAGTTCCTACGAACTGGAACGCACGCTCCAGCACATTGAGGAGAAATTCAGCCGCTGGTTCCCGCAGCTGAAATGGCTGAATCTGGGAGGAGGCCATCTGATGACACGGGCCGATTACGACGTGGACCATCTGATTCGCCTGTTGCAAGGGTTGAAGTCTCGCTATCCGCATCTGCAAATCATCTTGGAACCGGGTTCGGCCTTCACTTGGCAGACGGGTCCGCTGGTGGCTTCGGTGGTCGACGTGGTGGAAAACCGGGGCATACGGACAGCCATTCTCGATGTCAGCTTCACCTGTCACATGCCCGACTGCCTGGAGATGCCCTACCAGCCGCGGGTGCGTGATGCCGAATCGTTGCCCGCCGATGCCGTGAAAACCGCTCCGAAAGAAGCGCATGTGTACCGGTTGGGCGGAAACAGTTGCCTGAGCGGTGACTACATGGGCAGCTGGAAGTTCGACCACGAGCTGCAGGTGGGCGAGCGGGTTGTGTTTGAAGACATGATTCACTATACCATGGTCAAGACAAACATGTTCAACGGTATCCATCATCCGTCGATTGCCATTCTGCATACCGACGGCGAACTGGAAGTGTACCGCACCTTCCATTACGAGGACTATCGCGACCGCATGTGTTGAGCCTCTGAAAAACGCTTCGACGTTTGCCTCAAAACGTAAGTACGTTTGAAGTAAAACGTCAAAGCGTTTTGGTTGAAACGCAAGTACGTTTGGATTGAAACGCAAGTACGTTTTCGTTCAAGCGTCCTTGCGTTTTTTTGTAAGGATGAAAAAGCGTTCTTATCTCTTCGAAAATCCTCGGAAGTCTTCATTTCCAACTCCTTCCGCCCGGAAATGCAGCTGGAGTGCCCTGGGACGGCAAAAAGGCTTCACTTAAAAATGTCACTTTTTTTCAAAAAAGATGCCCGATAGTTTTGGTAGTTTCAAAAAAAGGACTACCTTTGCACTCGCAATCGGGAAAATGATGAACGGTTGTAGAAATGATGCGGAAATAGCTCAGTTGGTAGAGCATAACCTTGCCAAGGTTAGGGTCGCGAG
>URWA01000008.1 GCA_900551445.1 uncultured Bacteroides sp.
CTAAGTTTCAATCTATAAGATTTTTACTTTTACAATTCTATTTTGAGACAGCCTCTTATTGTTTTGTGAAATCTATGATTCATCCAATTTGTTTAGTAGAAACAATGGGTTTTCAGTAAAGCCCTGTGTGGATGAAATAGGGAATCCGTTGCTTTGATTTTTGTATGAGGGTCTTTATATAGCACCTGAAAGAAGACACGCAAGGGATTCCATCCTCTAGACTCATTTATTTCCCTCCAAAGAACTTCTTCTTGTAATACGATTCGGCGGTATAGAGTGCCGCCGCCGGATTGTTGCCCGTCACACGGTCCTTGGTGACGAGGGTGGTGACATACGCATCCGAGTATTTGTAGAACAGGCTGTCGTGGCCCACGCAGAGACCGATGACCACGTTCAGGTCGGTGTGTGCCTCGTTCAGCAGGCGGGCTTGCAGAATCGGGTTGCACATGGCGGCCCCGATACTCTCACACTGGGCGGGGATGCCCACTGACGTCTTGGGCTGTCCGGCCACCTTGCAGATGACGGAATATGCCTCGAAACCGTTGGCGCGGAGGATGCGGGCGAAGATACGTGCCTCGCGGATGAGGCCGATGCAGTTGGCAATGCCGATGCGGTGCGCACCGATTTTCCGGGCGAACTCCATGATTTCCTGTACGCGGGTCCATTGGCAGTAGCCTTCGTATTCCACTTCCGCACTAGCCACCATGATGTCGTGGTTGCGGTCCTCTTCGTAACGCTCCAGTGCCCATTGGCGGTCTTCCTCCTTCAGGTGGGTCGTCAGGCAGAAATCAGGATAAGTGCGGTCTTTGAATTTGCAGTTCTGTGTGCCGCAGTCCACACAGGTAGGTGTCGTTTCTTTTTCCATGTGATGGGTGTGATTGGTTAAACTGGGGGCAAATATACGAGATTTATTTCCAATTGGTAGATAGAAAACCGTATTTGGTGGATTCTATTTTTAGAAGTGGAAACAGATGCCTACATTCGCTTCCGATTAGTTTTCATTAAAATTGTGTGTAAGATGAAGAAAATAATGTGGATAGCTTGTGGACTGGCCCTGCTGTGTACCCCGATGGGCGCAAATGCCGTTACCCGTTTTGACACGCCGCAGGAGAAGGTGCAGAAGAAAGAGGTGCCCAATCCGGAAAAGGCGGCGCAGCGACGGACCGACGAGATGGACAAGATGCTGGACCTCACGGAGAAGCAGTACAAGAAGATTTACAAGCTCTTTCTGAAGGAAGAGAAGGAAAAAGTGGAAGCCCTGATGGAGCGTCATCCCGGAGGAATGAACGGACAGCCTCCCATGGGAGGAAGACCGCCGAGGGGGGAAGGACGTCCGCCCATGGGGGGAGGTATGCCCCCGCAAGGGGGAGGATTCCCGGGTATGGGAGGAGATGCGGACGATATGACGCCGGAAGAACGGATGAAGGCGCATGCCGAGGAAATGCAGAAGGAGCAGGAAAAGCGGGAGAAGAAAATCCGCAAGATTCTCACCGACGAACAGTATGAAATCTGGCAGACACGGAAACCGCAGATTCTGCCGCCGATGCCGAAGGGCGACCGGCCGGGACCGGGCCCTCGCGAACGGGAAGAAAACGGGACTCCGTTGCAGGAGGCTCGTGCGGTCTGAACTGTTTTTCACGTTTCAGATCGTTTCATGGGACGGGAGAGCAAAGGGGAATAGTCTCTCCCGTCTTTCTTATAGGAAATAATAAGAGTAAGTAGACTATGGAAGAACAGAAAGTATTTGATATCTCGGATGCGTTCCTGGCGAGTTATTTCACCGACGACCGCCAGTGTGTCCATCCCAACCGCGAACATACGTTGGTGTATCTCTGCTCGGGCGAGCTGGAGGTTGAGCAGGAAGGTCGAAGGACGGTGCTCCACGAAGGGGAATGTGCGTTCATGCGCCGTGACCACCGGATGATATTGCAGAGACGGGTGAGGCAGGCGAAGCCTTACCGTTCGGTGGTGCTGAAGTTCTCGCGGAATTTCCTGCGCGAGTTTTACCAGTAACTGGACAGGCGGTCGTTGCCTGCGTATGCGCAGCGTAACCGCGACAGCCTGTATCTGCTGCCGGCCGACCGTCCCGACATCCGGAACCTTTTCAGGTCGGTCTTGCCTTTCTTCGAGGCGGAGGTGAAGCCCTCAGAGGAACTGCTTCGCCTCAAGATGGCAGAGGGTGTGTATGTGTTGCTGAACACGGACAAAAGCCTGTATGCGTCGCTTTTCGACTTTACAGACCCGTGGAAGATTGACCTCATGGATTTCATGGAGCAGAACTTCATGGACGACCTTTCACTGGAGGAAATGGCCAGCTACACGGGCCGCAGTCTTTCTACCTTCAAGCGTGATTTCCGGAAATACAGTGAACTCACTCCCCAGCGGTGGATTATCCGGCGCAGGCTGGAGGCGGCCTGCGAACTGTTGCGCACTTCGCAGCTTAAGGTGTCGGAGGTCTGTGGAAAGGTGGGCTTCAAGAACTTGTCGCATTTTTCCAAGATTTACAAGGAGAGGTATGGGGTGGCGCCTACGGAAATGCGGGCCGAGCGTTAAGCGCAGCAGAAGCAGGTGGATGCTGAGTCGGAAACCGTAAACGGGGTAGTTTCCGCAGTGAAACGGGTTGTAGAGATGAGAAGGAAACGGACTATCTTTGCCCTATCACCAATGAAACGAGGAGGAACTATGAAACAGATTTTTATGGCACTGGCCTTACTTTGCGGCGTGAACCTGACGGCCTGTGCACAGAAACAAAAGACTCAGCCTATGACACATGATGCGAAAATCCTGGTGGCGTATTTCTCGGCCACAGGCACTACTGCCGAAGCAGCAGCGAAACTGGCCCGCGTGACGGGTGGGGAATTGTTTGCCGTGACTCCCCGACAGGCTTACACGGCAGCCGACCTGGACTGGCACGACAAGCAGTCGCGGAGTTCGGTAGAGATGAACGACGAGAAGGCGCGTCCGGCCTTGAAGACGAAAAAGACGGATATGGCGGCCTACGACGTGGTGTTCATCGGTTATCCCATCTGGTGGGGCGTGGCACCGAGAATCATCAATACCTTTATCGAGAGTCACGACCTGAAGGGTAAGACGCTCGTGCCTTTTGCCACTTCGGGTGGCAGCGGTATCGGGTCGAGCGTGAAGGCGCTCAAGGCGGCGTATCCGTCACTGCAATGGACGGAAGGGCGCTTGCTCAACCGGGCCAGTGAGAGTGACATCCGTACGTGGGTGGAGAAACTCGGCTGCCTCCGCTGACAGGCGGCACGTGATTTTCCGGCGGGGAGATTCGCGGAATGTGCGGCAGATGTCGTAACTTTGCCGCACATTGAAAACAGACTGTGTTATGCCCGTTATTGAAATCACCTCGCTGGCGCATCCCGGAGTGGACGTGTTCAGCACCCTGACCGAAGCCCAGCTGCGCAACCGCATTGACCCGCAGCGGGGCATCTTTATTGCCGAGAGTCCGAAAGTCATCCGGGTGGCCCTGGAGGCCGGATATGAACCGGTGTCGCTGCTCTGCGAGCGGAAACACCTCACGGGCGATGCGGAGGACCTTGTGCGGCGGATGGCCGACTTGCCTGTCTATACGGGCGACCGGGACTTGCTGGCCCGGCTCACGGGCTACACGCTGACGCGAGGCGTGCTGTGTGCCATGCGGCGTCCGGCTTTTCGCCCGGTGGAGGAGGTTTGCCGCGGGGCCCGCAGGGTGGTGGTCATCCACGGGGTGGTCGATACCACCAACATCGGAGCCATTTTCCGTTCGGCAGCCGCACTGGGCATCGATGCCGTGCTGCTCACGCCCGATTCGTGCGACCCGCTGAACCGCCGGGCGGTGCGGGTGTCGATGGGTTCGGTGTTTCTGGTGCCTTGGACGTGGGTCGACCGTCCGCTGGAGCAGTTGAAGGCACTGGGTTTCCGCACGGCTGCCATGGCGCTGACCGACCGTTCCGTGCCGCTGGACTATCCGCCGTTGAAGGAGGAACCGCGCCTGGCCCTGGTGATGGGTACCGAGGGCGACGGACTGCCGGAAGCGGCCATCGAGGGGGCCGACTACGTGGTGCGTATTCCCATGGCGCACGGGGTGGATTCGCTCAATGTGGCGGCGGCCTCGGCCGTGGCTTTCTGGGAGTTGCGGAGCCGGGAATAACTCTTCCAACTGACCACTATTTTCAGTATATAAAAAACGCTTTGGCGTTCGGAAGAAAACGTCAAAGCGTTTGGACTAAAACGTCCTTGCGTTTGACTCGAAACGCAAGGACGTTTTGTATGAAATGCACTTGCGTTTTCATTGAAACGCAAAGGCGTTTTTTCAGGGTCAGATTTCGTCCGGCCAGGGGCAGGGTTTTCCCGTCTTTTTGAACGACGGACGCTGGGCACCCGAACTGCGGAGGAACTCCCCGAGGTTGGCCGAGAGGGCTTTCACTACCTCCGGATACTGCTGGGCCAGGTTGTGCTGTTCGCTGATGTCGGCCGGGATGTCATAGAGTTCCTTCTTTCCCGTTTCGTAGAAATAAATCAGTTTCCATTTTCCCTGACGCACGGTGCAGGTGGCGCCGATGCCCGGACCTTGTTCGCCCCACAGGTTCGGACAGTTCCAGTAGAGGCTTCTGCCTTCCGACGGGTCGCCGGTCTGCTTGAGCAGGGGCACGAAGCTTACGCCGTCCACGGTCTGCGGCACCTTCCAGTCGGTGATGCCGGCCATTTCAAGGATGGTGGGATAGTAGTCTTCGATGATGACGTACTTGTCGCAGCGGGTATCGGGTTTCGTCACGCCCGGCCAGCTCACAATCATCGGTTCGCGGATACCGCCCTCGTAGGCCGAGCCTTTTCCGCAGGTGAGGGGCGTATTCTGCGTGTAGAGCGGTTCGTCTCTCCATTCCTTGCCGGTAGCATATCCGCCGTTGTCGCCGCAGAACAGGATGATGGTGTTATCCGCCTCACCGTTCTTCTCCAGCCAGTCCATGATGTCGCCCAGGCTCTTGTCCATACCTTCGATGAGGGACGCATAAGCCGCCTCCTTGTCCGACATGCCTTTCTTCTTGTACTTGTCGAAGAAGCGCACGTCCTTGTCAATCGGGATGTGGATGGCATAGTGCGACATGTAGAGGTAGAACGGCTGGTTGTAGGCTTTGGCCTTGTCGAGGGCCTTCAGGGCTTCCTGCGTCAGGGCCTCGGTAATGAATGTGCCCGTCTTCCAGTAGTGCTCCAGTCCCGGTACCGACATGAGCGAGGTGGGGTTTCCCTTGTCGTCGTGTCCGTAGCTCAGTTCGCTCAGGTAGGTGGCCAGTCCGCCCGCCGCATGTCCGGCGATGTTCGTCTCGAAACCGAAGTGGCAAGGATTCTCTCCCGGAGTGTCGATGGCCCCCCAGTGCGCCTTTCCGCAATGGATGGTGTGGTAGCCGCTGTCTTTGAGGAACTGCACGAACGACTTGGCCACGAAGGTGTGGTTCGTGCCCTCCACCTGTGCGATGCCATTGTAGTTCCAGTCGGGCAGTTGCAGCACGTCGCTCTGGGCGTCAGTGGTCTTGTCTTTCTGCAAGGTCCAGTTGGTCACCCGGTGACGGGCGGCGTTGGCTCCGGTCATCAGGCTGCAGCGTGTGGGCGAGCTGATGCTGGAGGCGTAGGCCTGGGTGAACATCATTCCCTGGCGGGCCAGACGTTCCATGTTGGGAGTTTCGTAACGCTCGTTGTACATGGTTTTCTGTGTCCAGAAAGGCAGGGAAGTGTCCTGCCATCCCATGTCGTCCACCAGGAAGAAGATGATGTTCGGGCGAGGGTCGGGACGGTCGTTGGCAGCCCCACTCAGCGGGGAGAGAATGGGAGCCAGTCCCAGGAGTGCGAGTAGATTTCTGTTCATGATATGGGCTTTTAGATTAATCAGTTACGTGGTAAATGCTAAAGTTTCGGATGAGAGGTTCCGCGGTACATTCCTCCACCACCAGCCGGAAGGACTGGGCTTCGACGGCAGGGAAGGATTCGATGCGCTTGTGTCCCACGGAAGAGCCTTTGGCCACGGTGGTCCACTTGCCGTTCACCTTCGCTTCCACCCGGTAGGCCCGGATGCGTTCGCCGCCGTTCAGGTCTTCCTGAATCTGGTAGTAGTTTACGGGTTGCGCCTTGTCGAGCGAGAGCGACAACCGCTTCTTTCCGGTGGCCGAAGTCGCTGCCAGCGGCTGGCCGAAGCGGCGGTTGATTTCCGCGCCCCATTCCTTCAGACGGCGTACGTCGCCCTCCGGAATCAGACCGTCGGGGTTGGGAGTGAGTCCCACCATCAGCGTGGCGTTGCGGCCCACCGATTTCTCGTACATCTCCATCAGGCTTTCCAGCGGATAGACTGCCTTGTCGTCATCGCCCGGTTCCCAGAACCATTCGTGGCGTCCGTTGTAGCCGCGCAGGGGCGTGTCGGCCATGGCAGGCACCCAGTACTTGCCGTCGGGGTCGCCGTGGGCCAGCAGTTGGTTGTGGTCAGTCACGCCGTCGGTGGCGTTGCTGTGGCTGTACGGGTAGGGGAAGCTCGACCAGCAGGGATAGCCCACGGTACCGCTTTCCGAACCGCCCCAGCGCAGGTCGGCCCGGTTCACGTTATGATAGAACAGGCAGTCGGGCTGGTATTCGTTCACGATGGGTTCCACGTCGGGACCCAAGCCTTTCGGGTCGTCGGCACCCCCGTCGAACCAAATCATGAAGAGGTCGCCGTAGCGGGTGCAGAGTTCCTTCACCATCTTTTCGCACAGTCGCTTGTACCATGCCTGACGGTTGCGGGCAAACTCGCCTTCGCCCTCCGCCTTGAAGTTGTGGATGCCCAGCAGGGAGTTCCAGCGGATGCCGATGTAGATGCCCGGCTGCAGGCCGTACTTGCGGCAGGAGTTCACGAAGTCGCGTACGATGTCGCCCTTTCCGTCGCGCCATTTCACGGCCTTCAGACAGTAGGGGTTCACGTCGCTCTGCCACAGTCCGAAGCCCGTCTCGTGGGTGGCGGTCAGGATGGCAAACTTGGCGCCGGCCGCCTTGGCCGACTGAATCCACTGGTCGGTGTCGAGGTGGTCGGGATGGAAGATGTTGTAGTCTTCAATCGGGTTGATACGGTTGTTGCCTTGTCCGTACACCTGTCCGTCGAACACGTGCAGGTCGTAGTGGAATACCACGCCCAGTTCGGCCTCGTGCCATTTCATCTGGCGGGGGGCCGGTTTCGGTCCTTCGGGTTCGGTGGTTCGGGCGTGAACGGCTGCACCGCAGGTGGCGAGCAGCATCAGTAGGGTAAAGAGTGTTTTTTTCATATTTAATGTGTCAAGTATTTTACAAACGGGTCATGGGTCTTTCCGAGCCATTGGATGAGGGTCTGGCGCAACGAATCGCAGCAGGCCGGCTGGCTTTCCGCCACGTTGTGCAGCTGGCCGGGGTCGGTGGTCCGGTCGTACAGCCAGGTCTGCGTCACTTTCCCTTTCTGCACATCCACCACGTAGGTGTAGCGGGCGGTACGGATGCCGCGTCGTCCGGACGTGGGGTCGGAAGGTTCGCAGTAGTAATAAGGCTGGAAAGCGTCTTCGGGTGTCTGAATCTGTTCCTGCAGGAAATACCGGCTCCAGTCGTGCGTCTGCACGGTGGACGGAATCTCCGCCTTCCTTCCCATCAGCGAGAGCAGGGTAGGATACAGGTCGGCAAAGGCCACGGGCAGGTTGCTCCGTTGCGGATGGAGTCTGCCTTTCCAGCAGCATATCATCGGGATGCGCATGGCTTCCTCATAGAACACGTTCTTGCCTTCCACTCCGTGTCCGCCCATGCAGACGCCGTGGTCGGACGTGAAGACGAGGAGGGTATTCTCAAACAGTCCGCAGTCTTTCAGGGCCTGTACGATGCGTCCCACCTGTTCGTCCACTCCGGTGATGCAGGCGTAGTAGTTGCGGATATTCGCCCGGAAATAGTCGCCTTCTGGAGTTCCTTTCTCTGGAATATACGGTTTCTGCCGGGCCAGTGCTTCCACGTCGAGCGAGTCGTACAGCCGTTTGTAGGCATCGGGCACCAGCTCGTAGCCCGTGTGCGGGGGATTCATGGAAACCACCAGGGCAAAGGGGCGGTCGGACTGCACGCTTTCCGTGCGGATGAACTCGATGGTACGGTCGGCTTCGTAGGCCGGCCCCCACTGGTCCACGTAGTGGAACTCGTCTCTGCCCGCCAAGGTATCCCAGTACATCGGATGCAGGTGGTTGTCGTAGGTGCCGTAGGCTATCCACCGGTCGAAACCGTGGCGGCGTTCGGGCGGGCACCATTCGTTCCAGGCCACTGCCCCCCGGTTGTTGGAGGTGTCCACGTAGGGAGGATGCGGCGCGTCGAGGTGCCATTTGCCGATGTAGGCCGTGGCATACCCTGCCTGCTTCAGCACGTCGCTCCAGCAGACCGCTTCGGTAGAAAGCTCCACCCCGTAGGGCGTGTTCAGCGAATTGCAGTTGCCCGTCACCCCGTTGGCCATGGGATACATGCCCGTCATGAGCATGGCCCGGGCGGGCGAGGATACCGGATAGCTGCTCACGGCCTCCGTAAAGAGGATGCCTTCGCTCGCCAGCTGGTCCAGATGAGGAGTCTGCACCGGCTCCTGTTGCAGGCAGCCCAGCGCCTCGCCCCGGAACTGGTCGGCCATGATGAAGACCAGGTTGGGCCGCGAGGGGTTACCCTGCGTGAACGCAGCCAGCGGAAGTGCGGCCAGTGCGGCGGAAGTGTTGAGTAGGTGTGTCAGTTTCATAATCAATAAATATCCCCGGAGGGTGGCAAATGAATGTCGTTCAAACGAAAAAGTGTGCCAAAGATTGGAAAAACACCTCATCCTTGGCACACCAATTTCTATAATAGATTTAAAAGAATTCTATCATTACTGGTTGGCATAGCTACCTGCTTTTACAGGCCATCCCGGATTCTGGTAAACTACGGAAGTAGAAACATCGCCACCTTCTTCGGGAGTAGACATACGGAATACATCGTATGACAGCGGAGAGAGGTAGTTGGTTTCTTCAAAGCAGTAGCCGTTGTACTTCTTGACCAATTCGTTCATTGCCTGCGGGCGCAGGTATTTGCTGACGGAAGCATCGTTAGGAGCTGTATAGTTCAGCTTGCAGGCGGTGCAGGCAGCTTCGAAGTCGGTGTGGAATTCATCCCAGTAATTCATTCCTTCTACCCAGTAGTTCTGCATCATGTCGAGTGAACGCCAGCGATACAGGTCGTCCTTACGCATACCTTCCGCAATGAGTTCGCTGCGGCGTTCGCGACGGATGTTGTAGAGAGTTTTGTCCACCAGTTCTTTTCCGGAATAGCGGGCCAGGTCGATTTCCTTGCTCAGGTCGGTAGCGTTGATGGTCTTCTGGAAATCAGAATCGACGCCTGCACGGGTACGCAGTGCTGTCCAGTATTTTTTGAGGGTAGCGTCTTCCAGTGTGTTGTAGCGCAGGTAGTAAGCTTCGATGTAATTCAGGTAAGCTTCTGCCGCACGGAAGATAGGCAATGCCAGCGGATAGGCACTGTTGTAAGTCACGTTGTTGTCGGCCCATCCTTTGCGAGGAATGTAGCCGGTGCTGGTCACGCGGATGCCACTGGCTGCAATCAGTCCGGGGTACTGGTACATGATGTCTTTCCCATTGAGGGTCATGATTTTGTCGCCGGGTTTTGCCACGGAAGTCACCAGACGCAAGTCGCGGTTTTCCATGGTGCTTTTCAGATTCTTGTCGCCCTGATAAGCGCCCTCACTTGCATAAATAGGCAGACCGTTGGTCATCAGATAGCTGTCTACCAGTGAGCGGGTGAAACCCGTGTTGTCGCCGTGTGAGAAAATATAGGTCTTGTCGCCCACTTCGATGGCACCATAGCCGTGGGTAGCTCCCATCACCTGGTTCTGCACCTTGGCATCTTCGCTATACATACGCCACAACAACACTTCGCCACGCTGTCCGGACAGGTCGGTCTGGTTGTACAGACTGGCATAGTCGGTTGTCAATGAGGAGCCTTCGCCCACTTCTTTGGCCGACTGGATAGCTTCGTCCAGGAAGAATTCTATTTCCTTGTTCAAATCGGTATGGAAAGAAGCGGCATCACCCGGCCATCCCGGTCCGCCCGGAACGCGTGCCGTACCTGCATGGTATTTTTCCCAGGTAGCTTCGTACAAAGCCACGCGTGACTTGAACAGCAAGGCACATTCGCGGTTCAGACGGTGAGCAGTGAAGCTGTTTGACTTGGGATACATCAGGTCGATGGCCTGATCCAGGTCGCTCAGGATGAAGCGGGCCACTTCGTTGCGCGGCTTGCGCTTGTTGGCTTCCACATTGGCAGCATAGTCACCGTCGGTCAGCACTTCGGTCAGGATAGGGAAGTCTCCGTATGCTTTCAGGAGGCTGAAGTAGGTGTAAGCCCGGAAGAAGTACATTTCGCCGATGTAATGGTTCACGTTGGCGCCGGGGCTCAGCGTCCCGTTTTTCAGGTTTTCTTCCGTGCGTGCCAGAAAGAGGTTGCAGTTACGGATGGTGCTGAAGCTGCCGTAGCTGCCAGTAGCCGGCACCTGGACGCGCTGAGGAAGGAAGTTATCCACCTGGTCGATTGTCGTCATGTCGTCGCTGTTGTTGTCGGTGGTGAAGTATCCAAAGGTTCCTGTACCCGTCCCGTGGTCGGGCAGCAGACCGTACATGTTGTTGCAATAAGGTTCCAGCTGATTTTCGGCAGTGAAGAAGTTGCCGTCTACATTGTCTGAGATAGGCTCTTTGTCCAGAAAGTCGGCGCAAGAGGTTCCCATCAGCAAGGTAGCTGAAAATAAGAATATATATTTCAGTTTCATAATTATCGATTGTTTTTGTTAGTTTACAAAGTTACGTTTACGCCACAAGAGAGGGTACGGCTCAACGGATAAGTCATACCGTTCTGATACAATGCTTCCGGATCGAAGTTCTTGTTGATGGAAGTACCTGTCCACAAGTTGTCGCCTGAGAAGAATACTCTGACGCGTTCCAGTCCGATTTTGTGAACCCATGCTTTCGGCAGAGTATAACCGATTTGCAGGTTCTTCAGACGGATGTAAGAAGCGTTTTGTACGAACTGCGACTGGCTCTGGCGGTTCTGGTTGGAGTTCCAGAGAGGACGCGGATAGTAAGCGTTGGTGTTTGCTCCCAACGGGTCGCCTTCCGGACGGAAGAAGTCCCAGTGTTCCTTGTAACCGGTAGAAGACCATGCGTTGCCGTCTACACCCCAGAAAATCATACCGCTCAACAGGTAGTCACGTTTGGCCACACCCTGGAAGAAGATGCTCAGGTCGAAGCCTTTCCATTCTGCACCGATGTTCAAACCGAAGCGGAAACGCGGAGTCGAGTTACCAATAATCTTACGGTCGCCCGGGTTGTCTACTGTATTCTCGCCGTTGGTGATTTTTCCGTCACCGTCCAGGTCGGCATACATCATGTCACCGGCCTTCCATCCTGAAGCAGCCAGGCTGACACCCGGAATGGTGTTCTGGTCTACCTTCTCCAAGTGTGCGGCCATTTCTTCGTCTGTCTTGGCCATGCCTACTGATTCATATCCCCAGATTTCGCCCAGATACTGTCCGGTGTAATAAGTGGAGAGTGACTTGCTGGCGTTGGGGTATTCCGTAATCTTAGTACGTGAATCAGAAAGGTTGAAGGCTACATTGTAGTTGAATTCACCGATGCGGTCCTGCCAGTTCAGCTGGAGTTCCCAACCTTTGGTGCGCAAAGACGTATTGTTGCGTTGTGGAGCCGAAGCACCCACAATCGGAGAGATTTCCTGTGCCGGTCCTACCATGTCTTTGGTATCACGGATAAAGTAGTTGAAGTAACCGCTCAAACGGTTGTTGAAAGCGCCGAAGTCCACACCGTAGTTGTAGCTGTAAACACGTTCCCAAGTCAGCAGGGAGCTTACCAGTCCCGGAGCGCTTGCAATGTTCGACTTGTTGGCCGCATCCAGCAACCAGCGTCCGCCTGCATCCGGGCTGCCCACTGTGACTGCCTGAATGGCATAAGTAGGATAGTAGGAGTTGGTGTTCTGGTTACCAAGGCTACCATAAGAGAAGCGGGGTTTCAAGGTGTTGACCCATTTGCTCAACGGTTCCCAGAAGGATTCGCGAGCGATGTTCCAACCTACGGAAACAGAAGGGAAGGTAGCCCAGCGGCTGTCTGCGCGGAAACGGGAAGAACCGTCGCGGCGGATGTTGAATTCAAACAGGTAACGTCCGTCGAAGTCGTAGTTCAAACGTCCGAAATAACCTAATGATGACCACTCACCGCGGTATGCGCCGTTGCTCTGTGTACCGGTAGAAGTGTTGACATCCGGATTGTTGTCGTTCATCACGTCGGAACGTTTGGCCCATACATTGTTGTAGCGGTAGCTTTCGCTGTTCATACCGAGCATCACTTTCAGGTTGTGCTTTTCCAGGAAATTGAGGCTGTAGTCGGCATAGAGTGAAGTGGTAATCATCGTTTCACGCTGCTGTTCGCTGTAAGCCCAAGTCTTTCCGGCTGCCAGGTCGGCGTCACCACCCAGCCATTGTTCGGGAATCGGATTGTTTTCTTTGTCATAGAGATACACTCTGGCCACATTGTAAAGGTGTTCGTAGCTGCCTGTACGCAGAGCCAGGTCACCGTGAATGGTCAGTCCCTTCATCGGAGTCAGAATCAGGCTACCCTGTGTGAAGTAAGTGTCGTCCTGTGTATTGGAGCGTCCGCCCGAGGTCAGCTGCATCAGTTTCGGGTTACGAGTGTAATGACCGTTGTTGTCGTAAAGCGGCATGTTGGGGTGCAGCTTGGTAGTTTCTGCAAAGAAACGGTCGCCATACAGTTTCAGGAAGGTCGGCATGCCAATGTCTTCGCGGATGAAACGGCTGTTGAATTCCAGACGCATCCATTTGGTGATTTCCGCACTGATGCGGGCACTGGCATTGTAACGCTTTTTGTTGTCGTTGGCGTAGTTCATCTGTCCGTCCTGGCTCAAGAAGGCACCCGATACATAATATTGTATCTTTTCATTACCTCCCGACAGGCTTACGTTGTGCTCTTGTCCGAAAGCCGTCTTGTCGATGAAGTTGCGAGGCCAGTTCTGGTTGTCGTTGGAGTTCTGGTTGAAAGCGAAGCAGTTGCCGTTTTGTGAAAGAGACGGGTCGGCAGTGGTAGTAATCTCCCCGCGCATGTACTGCTGGATACGTTCCATGGTGATGTCCGAGAAAAAGTGTGCTTCACCGGAACCCGTGTTGTCGATGGCACGGTTGAAGTACTGTGCAAAAGTATAGGCATCCAGCATGTCAGGGATGTTGGTCGGACGAGACCAGCGCAGGTTGTTGGAGTACGAAATGCTGGTCTTACCCTGCTTACCTTTCTTGGTAGTAACCAGGATAACGCCGAACGGAGCACGTGAACCGTAGATGGCAGCAGAAGCCGCATCCATCAATACCGAGATGTTGTCGATGTCCTGCGGGTTCAACTGGTTCAGGTCGCCTGCCACACCGTCAATCAGCACGAGGGGAGAAGCGCTGGAACCTGTTCCCAGGTTACCTGTACCACGGATATTGAAAGAAGGATTGGCATCCAGCTTACCGCCGGCATCCGGGATGCTGACGTTCAGACCCGGAACTACACCTTGCAGGGCCTGACCTACGGAGGTTACCGGACGGGATTCCAGTTTCTTGTTGTCCACCGAAGCCACGGCACCGGTCAGGTTCACTTTCTTCTGTGTACCGAAACCTACCACTACCACTTCGTCGAGTGTCTGGGTGTCTTCCGACAGGGCTACCTGATAAGAGGTCTTGCCTTTCTGTACCGGGATTTCCAATGTCTGATAACCGATGTACGATACGACCAGCGTACTTCCGGCAGCCACGTTGTTGAGCTGGAAGTTTCCGTCCAGGTCGGTGATACCGCCGTTGGTCGTACCTTTAATCACTACTGACGCCCCGATGATGGGTTCATTCAGCTTCTTGTCTGTGACAATTCCGGAGATGCTCATCTGTTGCGCGTGTAGCGGTAGCAAACCTGCCAGCACTGCGATGAGCAGAGTGATGAATTGTGTCTTCATAAGGTTCCTTTTTTTAGATTAAGTTATTAAATTAGATGGTTAAACAAATTGGGTGTCTTCACCTTTTGCAAAGCTATGAATTTAATGTTTCAGTCACGGTGGGTAAACGTCGCATTAATGGGGGGTATTCTTCTTATCACCGTTTTTTTAGGGGGAAAATCTGTTTTTTTCACTTTCAGAAGGCATTTTGTAGCGGATTTTTGTTTTCTTTGCATTTGTTTACTAGGCTAAATCTAAAGAATGAAAAATTACACGCTCATACTTCTCTTTCTTTTGGGGTTGGCGTTACCGTCCAGGGCACAGAGGTTGCTGGAAAAAGATTTTCAGGTGCTGAACATGAACGACGGAATTGCCGACAATGACATTCATTCCATTGAAAAGGATGCCGAAGGCTTTATCTGGTTTGGTACCAGCAGCGGATTGAGCCGCTACGACGGGCAGGATTTCAAGACTTTCCGCATCACGGAGGCCCTTCATCGCACGGTGGGGAAAGTAGTCTCACTGAACAAAGATTATTTGCTGGTCCGTTCGGAGCGGACACTGTTTCTCTTCGACAAGCAGCGGGAAAGGTTTCTCTCTCTCTGGGATGTGGAGCGGAACAGGATTGTGGACTTTACCCGTTTCGTGGCTACCAGCGACGGACATTGCTGGGGAGTGGCCGGAAACACGCTTTCGGAGATGGATTTGTCTACGGCTTCTTTCCGGGAAGATACGGCCTTTGTTCATTTGCAATCCACGGTCAAGGTGGAATCGGAGCAGGAACTTATGATGCTCTGTCTGGGAGAAGACGGGAAGAGTCTTTATGGTATAGGACGGAAAGGTACGGTTTACCGATACGACCGGAGTCAGAAACGGATGGAAACGCTATGTGTCCGCCCGATGCAGCGGGATGTGCTGGTTACTTCGGCGTTGCAGGGGGATAATTTTCTGTGGATAACGACTCTCGGCGACGGATTATATGCTTACGATCTGACGACCCGTGCGGAACACCACTGGAACTACGATTCGGCCAACCGTAATGAACAGCTTTCGCACAACGATGTGTACCAGCTCCTGCCGCTGGGGGATTCCCGCTACATGGCTTTGACATGGAACGGCTATACGATGCTCACGCTGACACCGGAACGGGAATTGAAGATGCAGGCTTTTCATTCTTTCGGGAACAGCGGCAACCAGTACATCGAAACACGTATGGTGACCGGCTATTACGACCCCGAAGGACTGCTGTGGATTGGAACGGAAGGAGGAGGCGTGCTGTTTTCCGACCTGCGGCAGCTTTTCTATCAGCAATATGCACAGGCACATTCCAATGAACTATGCGGCATCCAGATGGATAAGGAAGGTTATCTTTGGCTGGCTACTTTTCATAAGGGCCTTTTGCGCAGCACGCAGCCTTTTGATGGAGTTCAACCGTTGGATTTTCAGCCGGTGGCTCCCGGTGTGGTGGCCATTCACACCGTACTCTGCAGTGCGGCGGATACCTGCGGCGGACTTTGGTTCGGCTCCCGGAACGGGAGTGTACTCCGGTATGGAGAGGACGGTAGCTGGCAGGTGGCGGTGGTTGGTCCGGAAGGAGATGCACCGCTTGCGGTATGGACTCTTCTGCCTTTCTCGGAGAACGAGGCATGGGCTGGTACAAACAACGGACTTTACCGGGTGAATCTCCGCAGGGGGACTTCGGTGAAGGTGGAATGGAACAATCCGCAGATTCCCGACCATATTCAGGTGCGTGCGCTGGCAATCAGTGATGCCCGTACGCTGTGGGTTGGTACGACCCGTGGACTGTTGCGCCTCTCGATGGAAGGCAACCGGGTGGTACGCTCCTATGCCGGTTACGAGCGGGAAGCCGACCTGTCGCCGACGGACGTGGAAGTGCGGGCACTTTTGTTCGGTTCCGACCAAGTCTTGTGGGTGGGATATGCCGGAAACGGACTGGGGGCCTGTTCACCTGTAGACAACCGGATTTTGTTTCATTATACCACGGAGGAGGGCTTGTGCAGTAATTTTGTGACCGTTTTGGCCGAAGACGGCGACCATTCCTTGTGGGTGGGCTCCAATTCCGGTATCTCCCGCTTGAGCCGTCATTTGCAGTCGTTCTACAATTTCTATATCTCGGGCAGTAACCGTTCTGTGTTCTTCGGAAAGGATTTCCTGTTCTGGGGCAACCATAGCACGCTGACTTATTTCCGTCCCTCTCGGCTCCGCTTTCATTATCCCATTGAGAAGGGAAGAGTGGTATTCACCGACTTGGAGGTGAACCATGCATCGGTGCAGATTGGGGAGTCCGTGAACGGGCAGGTGGTTTTGCCTCGCTCCTTGCTCTATACCACGAGCCTGCATCTGAACCATGCCAACCGGAACTTTTCGCTTTCATTCTCCAACCTGCTTTACCTGCACAAGCTTCAGAAATACCTCTATCGCCTGTACCCGTATCAGGAGGAATGGATTATGGCCGACGAAGGAGATAAGATTTCCTACGACCGTCTGCCGGCGGGAGAATACACGTTTCAGGTGAAGACGGTCTTTCAGGACCAGAGCGAGGGAGAGGTGAGCAGTCTGGCCATCGTAGTCGATCCGCATTGGAGCGGGACCTGGTGGTTCCGTCTGCTGGTGGCTGTGGGACTGATAAGCATGGTACTGGTCTACCTCCACCGCGTACGGTTGAAAGAGAAGCGCGTGCAGTATGAGTTGCGGCTGGAGCACGAACTGTTTACGGTGAACATGGAGCGCAACAAGGAAATCGAGCTTCGCAAGGAGCGGGAAGATTTCTTCACGATGGCCGCCCACGAGCTGCGTACCCCGCTTACCCTGATACTGGCTCCTTTGCGTGAACTCCTGCACAAGACACCCACTTCGCATCCTTTCTATGCCAAGCTGTCCATGATGTTCAAGTACGCCGAAGGGCTGCATACCCTGACCGACCGTCTGCTTTACATCCAGAAGGCAGAGGCTGGGATGGTGAAGCTCCGTCTGTCGCAGGTGGATGTGGAAGCCCTGCTGGTGGACGTGGCACAAGGGTTCCAGTCGCTGGCTGCCGAACGGAAGATAGATTACGTTTGGGAACTGGCTTCCGACTGTGTACCGGTATGGGCCGACCGGGAGAAACTTTCATCGGTGGTGCAGAACCTGATATCAAATGCGTTCAAATACACGTCGGAAGGAGGGAAAATCCGTCTGAAGGTGGAACGGAAAGAAATAGACGGGGAATATTTCTGCTGTCTGTCGGTGAGCGATACCGGAAAAGGCATTGATAGTGTTCTCCTGCAGCATATCTTCGACCCCTTCGTGACGGGAAAGGAAGCACCCGCTGTTTCTACGCATGTGGGTATTGGCCTGAAAATCGTGAAACACATCGTGGAGATGCATCACGGACGGGTCACCGTAGACAGCGAGCCGGGCAAGGGTAGTTTGTTCTGTGTGTACCTGCCCGAAGGAAAATCACATTTCAGTGAAGACGACTGTACATGGGAAGAAGGTTCAGAGGCCGTCGTTGCTCCGGAGGTCTCCTCTGTTGTGCCGGAAATGATTTTCCCTGCGACATCGGAACACGTCGCAGAGGCGAAGGGGGAGAAGCAGACCGCTGCCCGCCAGACGGTGCTCGTGATAGAAGACAATACCGACATGCGTCACTACCTGTGCGAATTGTTGCGGAAGCAGTATCGGGTGCTGGAAGCCGAAAACGGAGAAGAAGGTCTGAAGACCGCCGTAGAGCAGGTGCCCGACCTGGTGCTGTCGGATGTGATGATGCCCGTGATGGACGGGTTCACCTGCTGTGCCGAACTGCGCAAGCGGAAGGAAACGGCCCACATCCCCGTCCTGATGCTTACCGCCAAGGCCGAGGACAGAGACAGTGTGGAAGCTTCCCGGCGAGGAGCCGACGACTACCTGTGCAAGCCGTTCAATCCGGAAGTGCTGCTGGCCAAGATAGCCTGTCTGCTCGACATGCGCCGCCGCCTGAAACAGATTTACACCCGTACGTTGCTGCATGCGTCGTCTGCCGCGTCAGCTTCGACGGAGAAAGCGGAAAATGCGGAAAGCGAATTTATGCAGAAGGTGTGGGCTTGCATCGAGGCAAATGTCAGCAATCCTGATTTCAATGTCAAGGTGCTGTCTGGAGAACTTCACATGAGCCTGGCCACCCTTTACCGCAAGCTGAAGCAGCATACCGACCTGTCGGCCGTGGAACTGATTCGCCACATCCGTATGACCAAGGCCGCCTTGCTGCTGATGGAAACCAGTCTCTCGGTAACGGAAGTGGCCGAACGCGTAGGCTTCAACGACCTGCCTACCTTCCGCAAGCATTTCACGGACATGTTCGGCGTTTCCCCTTCCAAGTATGCCGAGAGCGGGCAGGGCGGAAACAACAAGTCCCAGCCAGAGGCCGGGACCGGGGTGTGATAAATCAATCAGAGGAATATTGTGCGGACAAGTTTATCCGCACTGGCTCCGGTACTCGTTCGGGGTGTGTCCCACCAGCCGCTTGAACATCCGGCTCATGTGCTGCGGATACTGGAACCCCAGGCTGTAGGCAATCTCGCTCATGGGCTTGGTGGTGGAAAGCAGCATTTCCTTCGCCCTTTCAATCACCTTTCCCTGAATGTATTCCGAGGCCGTCCGTCCCGTCTGCCGGCTGATCATGTCGCCGAAATAGTTGGGTGAGAGGAAGACCTTTTCCGCAAAGTATTTCACCGTAGGCAGTCCCTCTTCCTGCGGTGCCGGACTGTCGAAATACTCGTCGAGCAACTGTTCAAAGCGCACGATGATGTCTTTGTTGGAGGCTTCGCGCGTGGTGAACTGTCGTTCGTAGAAGCGCATGCAGTAGTCCAGCAGCAGTCCGATGTTGGCCGTAATCAGGCGGCGGCTGTGCTTGTCGGCCGGGCGTCGCAGTTCCGTGTCAATCTTTTGCAGGCAGTCCATCACCGTGCGGCGTTCGTCCTCCGACACGTGCAGCGCCTCGCGGGTTTCGTAGGAGAAAAAGGAGTAATGCTTGATGTCCCTTCCCAGCTGCGTGCCCCGGATAAAATCCGGATGAAACAGCAGTCCGTGGCATTGGGGTAGCGTGCCTTCCTTCATGCGGAAAGAGGCCACCTGGCCCGGGGCGAAACAGACAATCGTCCCCTCCTGGTAGTCGTAGGGCTGGCGTCCGTAGGTGATGTCTCCGCAACAGATTTCTTTCAGGAACAGGGCATACACCCCATAGTTGACTTTAAACTCCTGCGGCCATCGGGTAGCCTTCGACAAGTCGACCACGCTGACCATCGGGTGCAGGGTCTCCAATCCGAAGAGCCGGTTGTATTTTTCCACTGAATCCAGTTCAATCACTTCTTCTTTCATCGTCTTTCCTCCGTTTATTCTCTGGCAAATTTACGATTTATTCTTGGGAATCGCAACATCCCTTGGGAGGCCCTTCTTTTACGCTATCCCCAACAATTCAATCTCAAAAATCAGGGTGGAGCCTCCGGGGATACCGGGCTGTGAGAACTTGCCGTAGCCCATCTCTGCCGGGAGGTAAATCTCCCATTTGTCGCCCACGCACATCTGCTGCATCGCGATGATCCATCCCT
Source organism: uncultured Bacteroides sp. (assembly GCA_900551445.1). Classification (GTDB taxonomy): domain Bacteria; phylum Bacteroidota; class Bacteroidia; order Bacteroidales; family Bacteroidaceae; genus Phocaeicola. The sequence goes on from URWA01000008.1 coordinate 19,614, forward strand.
CAATGAGGTCGCTCAGGCGGAAAGCGGCAGGAGCACCTCCGCGGCTGCTGTCAAATTTCTTCCCGTTGATGGTCCATCCCGTGTAGTGCGCGGTGACGATGCTCCGCGGCGTGGGATGCTTGCCGTCGTTCGCTCCCGAAGCCAGTACCTTGTAGTAGATTCCCTTGGGGAGCGCCTGTACTCCCTCTTCCTTCGCCTTTTCGGCCAGCCAGTCCTTGTTGGCCTGCATGTATTCTTTCTTTCCCATTTGCAAATGATTTTGGTGTAAAGATACAGATTTTCCGGGAACCCTTCTATTTCTGCCGCAAGGAATCGTCCTGTTGCATACTTCTGATACCCTCTTCGAAGGTGTGCGGCCGGTAGCCCAGTTCCCGCCGGGCCTTTTCGATGCTCAGTCCGCTGAACCGGGGACGGGGAGTCTTTTCCTGCATCGCTGCCGTGTGTACCGGAAGGATGAGCGAACGGTCCAGACCCAGTGTGTCGGCCGTGCGCAGTGCCATGTCGGCCACGGTCATACATTCTCCGCCACAGAGGTGATAGATGCCGCATACCGGCTGTGCGACGAGCTTCTCAATGCCCTGCACCACGTCGCCCACATAAGTCGGTGTGCGCCACTGGTCGTCTGCCACCCGTATCTCCTGGTGGTTGCGCAGACGCTGGATGACCAGCGAGACGATGTTGCCGTGCTGTCCCGGATAAGGAGCCCCGTACACCACCACGATGCGGGCAATGGCATAGTTCCGGCAGATGGAGGCCACCACCTTCTCGCTTTCCCATTTCGTGTGGCCGTAGTAATTGACAGGAGAGGGCGTATCTTCCTCGGTGTACAGCCGGCAGGTGTCTCCTCCGAACACGAAATCGGTGGACAGGTGGATGAGTCGGCTGCCGTATTGCGTACACAAGGTAGCCAGGCTGGCCACGGCCTTCACGTTCACCGCATCGGCTTCGGCAGGATGCGTCTCGGCATAATCCGTGGCCGAAAGGGCCGCCGTGTGGACCACCACATCGGGCTGCACTTCCTCCATCCGCTTTTTTAGTTCCGCTTCGTTCGTGATGTCCGTCTCCAGAAAACGGTAGCCGTGTGCCGGCGGACAAATGTCCGGATGCAGTGAGCAACCGGTGACCTGCCAGTCGGGTTTCTTTGCAAAAGCATACAGCAGGTGACGTCCTGTAAACCCGTTGGCTCCGACAATCAGTATTTTCTTGTTCATGACTTGTAGGTGAATCGTTTCAACGGTCAAAGGTACAAAAAAATGTGGGATTCCGTTCTGTCCTTAAAACAGTCCCTGCACCCATCCCCACAGTTCCGTACTGAGGTAGACCACCGCCTTGGTAAGCCAATAGATGAGCACGCACAGCAGCAGGATGCCCACGGCAGTCAGTACGGCCTTGCGGTTCACCTCCCGGATGATTTCCTGGTCGCCCTCCACGAAGCCTACAATCAGCCGGAAGTTCTTGGTGTACGAGCGGCTGAAAATGTCCAGCAAGTCGCCAATCCAGAGCGGGATGATGCCCAGCAGCATGTCCGTCAGCATGTTGTAGATGATGGCCAGGGTGAGGGGGATGGACTTGATTCTGAACAGGGACACGGCGAGAAAAGGCAGCATCATGACAGACGAGAAGATGTCGCCTGCCGTCGGGAAAAGCAGGCCGATGAGAGGGTCCAGAAAATACCGGTCCATCACGTTCTTGATAGTCCTGATCAGTCGGTAGAGCGGGTCGGTTTCCCACTGCATGCGTTGAGTATTTTGTTTTGTATGCTCCATTTAGTCACTTGTGGGGTACAAAGATACGAATATTTTGGATGTGTCCTTTCAATTGTTTTTAGGTAAAATTACGCTTTATTACAGCCGTATTGTTTTGAGTGTGGCGGAATGAGCCTATTTTTGTCCCATTATTTGTGAACCTATGGACAAAAAACTGCTTAAATACTGGAAAACCTGTCTGCTGGATGCCGAATGGAGCAACAACTCCTCCAATCAGGAACCGCGTGTTACGTTGAGAATTGGTCGCCGGATGCCGGAATATCTCCTTAAAAAAGACCGGGAGTTGCTTTTCCCGGACGAGACAGATTCCCCCAAGAAGCATAGTGTACGTATTGCTCCCTGTGTGCTGCTTCCCGAATATGAAAATGGCAAGCTCCTCGGCAGGCCATTCCCTGAATATCCTTTTTTCATCACTTATACCTTGTGGCCCGACGGCCGGTTGGGCATGCCGGAAAACCCGCTGGAGCGGGTGCCAGTGTTTGTCCGTAGGTTTCTTTCTCCCAATGCCAAGGACGACCGTACGATTGCTTCCCTTGCGGAGGTGGACTGTCTGCTGAAGGAATTTCCGTTGGAGTTGGCCGATGAGAAGGCTTATTGGCGGGCATGTGAGGGATTGTTCCGTAAGGCTACCGGAATGGTTTTCTCTGAAATGAACTATTCGGAGTGTCCGGAGATTGCGGTTACAAAGGCACCGGCCACGGGAATGGCACAGAATATCCTGCGACTCTACGACAAGCTACTGGACAGCCGTGACGACTTTCCCTTGCTGGAATGTCTGACGCGTTGTGAATGTGAGCCGCTGCTTCCATTACCCGACCGGAAAGAAGTATATGCCAACCGGAAGCACCGGGCGCAGATGAGCGGTGATTTTCCCTTGTCTGTCTCCCAACGCGAAACCTTGGCCATGTACACCCACCCCCGTTGCAGCCGGATTTTTGCCGTCAACGGTCCTCCGGGAACGGGAAAGACCACCTTCCTGCAGACGGTCATCGCCAACCGGCTGGTGAATTCCGTACTGTCGGGAGGAGAGCCCGAGCTCATTGTGGCCAGTTCCGTCAACAACCAGGCCATTACGAACATTCTCAAGGATTTCAAGATAGAAGCTGCGGACTCGGATGATTCCGAGGTACGTCTGGCCGAGCGCTGGCTGCCGGAACTGGATACACTGGGCCTGTATCTGTCCGGCAAGGAAGACGAGCGTTATGTCATGATGCTGAGCAACAAAGGAAAGGGCTTTCCGGAGGCGTACGACCAGCCGGAGCGGGTAGACGAGTACCGCACGTATTACCTGGAGCGGTTCAACCGTCATTTCCATGCTTCCTGTCAGGACGAGACGGAGTGCCAGGACTACCTGCGCGGTCGGATGTTGCTCTTGAGGCAGCGGATTGACACAGGCTTGGAGGCCTCCGTACAGAAAGAATGTGGTACCGGAAGCGGAGACGGAAGCTTTTGGGCCCGGATGATGCACCGCTTCTGCAAGTCCTCTACCGTCTACGAAGAATTTGTGGCCCGGTGGGAGGAAAATGATGATTTTAAGAAATGCTATACCCGACTGACAGAGGGAGAGGAGTATAAGGACTTGCCCTGCATGGACGACATGGCCGTGCGACTGGACATCAGTTACCGTTATCAGATGTTCTGGTATGCCATCCATCATCGGGAGGCCGAGTTCATCCGTCGCCTGAGTTGTTGTACCGGAAACCTCAACAGTGACGACCGCAGGGTGTATCTCGCCCGATTGAGGCGTCTGGCCTGCGTGCTGCCGGTATTCATCTCCACGTTCCATTCTCTTCCCCGCTACATGACTTGCACCTGCGAAGGTGAAAAGTTCGTCCCCCTTTACAATACCATCGACCTGCTCATTGTCGACGAGTCGGGGCAGGTGTCGCCCGAGCTGGCCGTACCCTCGTTCAGCCTGGCGCGGCAAGCCATTCTCGTGGGCGATGTGGAACAGATAGAGCCCATCTGGCCCGTGTCTGCCGAATATTCCTTTCTCAACCTCAAGCGCTTCGGGGTGGTGGCTTCGGAAGAAGACCCGCTCTACGGTTTCCTGTCCGAACACGGTTTCCTGTCCTCTTCCGGAAGCCTCATGAAAATGGCCCGGAAAAGTTGCAGTTTCCGGGTAGACGGCGAACGGGGCGCCTTCCTGCGCGAACACCGCCGCTGCCTGGATGCCATCATCGCCTATTGCAACGACTACGTGTATCATGGGCGGTTGGTTCCTCTGAAAGGCGACCGCCCGAAATATACGGCCATTCCCGCCAAAGGCTATGTGCATGTGAACGGATTCAGCCGGAGAGGAAAGACCGGAAGCCGTTTCAACGAAGCCGAAGCCACTGCCATCGTAGCCTGGCTGGTCCGTGAAAAAGAAGGGCTGGAAAAAGCTTATGGGAAACCCATCCATCAGGTGGCCGCCATTGTCACCCCGTTCAAGGCACAGGAACGCCTGTTGCGCAACCTGCTGTCCAGCTTGTCCTCCCAGGAGGCTGAGCTGTTTGCACCCATGACCATCGGCACCGTCCATTCGCTGCAGGGAGCCCAGTATCCGCTGGTGCTTTTCTCGCCTGTCAATTCGCCCGGCGATTCTTCCTTCTTTATGGAAGCGGGCGGAAAATACAACATGCTCAATGTGGCCGTATCGCGGGCGCAGTACCATTTTCTGGTGTTCGGCAACATGAACATCTTCCATCCCGACCGGGACACGCCGTCGGGTAACCTGGCCAAATGGCTGTTCGACGGTCTGCAGGACGAAATGTCAGCCGGTTTTGTCTATCAGGCCGAGCGTCCCTTGTGCCGTTATACCGAAGTCGACCGCCTGTCCACCCTCGAAGCCCATCGGGAGATTCTGCGCAGGGCGATTCAGACGGCCCGTCGTCGCGTGGTAATTGTGTCGCCCTTCCTCTTTCTGACTGCCCTGGAGAGTGACAACCTGATTCCCCTTATTCGGGAAGCCGTGGAACGCGGAGTAGAAGTAGTGGTCTATACCGACCATTATTTGGGTAAGGAGCACGGTCTGTGGCGCGAAGATACCCTGAAAGCCCGCCGCGCGCTGGTAGAGAACCACGTCAGTCTGCGGATTCTGAAAGGCATCCACAACAAGTCGCTGGCAGTGGACGACTGTCTGCTGGTGGAAGGCTCGTTCAATTGGCTTTCGGCCAACCGTGACAAGGAGAAAGCCCGTCACGAATGTTCCATCCGGGTGCAGTTCCCGGCAGCTGCCACCTACATTGAGCGGCTGGAACAAGAACTGTCACAGATTGAAACGGAAACCGTCTTCTACCGTCCGCAGGGAGGAGAGGGCTTCAGTCCGGACTTCTTCCGTCCACCCTTTCACAATACTTGTCCGCAGAGTCTTCTGGCACATGTCCGTGAACAGGTCGGCCGGCTGGGCGTTCCCGCGGCATCCTCGCAGGAAAGTGTGCGGCAACTCCGGGAAAAGGCTCCGCGTCACGGAGCATTCTGGACTGACGAAGAAATGCAGCTCGTGTGGGAACTGATGAACTATACCAACGTTCTGAGTGTGTTCACCGACTGCCTGCGACGCAGCGAGCGCTCCATCCGGTATAAAGTGGAAGGCTCTTAATTCCCGGGGCCTTCTGCTCCTTTCCGGCAAAAACGCTATCTTTGCATAAACTATTCAAGAAACCTATGCAACTCACCTATATCTTCCACAGCGGCTTTGCCCTTGAGACCGACCGCTGCATCCTCGTGTTCGATTACTGGATGGACCCTGCCGGCGTGATGCCCCGTCTGCTGCGGTCGCCTAAGCCGATGTACGTCTTCTCCAGCCATTTCCACGAAGACCATTTCAACCGCGACATCTTCTCCTGGCGGACCGCGAAGACGAACCTCTACTACATCCTTTCAAAAGACATCCTGAAGCACCGCCGTGCGCAGAAAGACGAAGCCGACGCCTGGCTGGGCAAGGGGGCCACGTGGGAAGACGAACGGGTGCACGTGGCCGCCACCGGAAGTACCGACAGCGGCGTGTCGTGGGTGATTGAGACCGGCGGCAAGCGCATCTTCCATGCCGGCGACCTGAACAACTGGTACGCCCGCTTCCTGACCGACGATTACCACGGAGGTATGGTCTACAGTCCCGACTTCGGCATGGACATCGACCCCCTGAAGGAAGAGAAACGTTACTTGGGCGAGCTGAAAGACATCCGCAAGCTCACCGACCGTTTCGATGTGGTGATGTTCCCCGTAGACGGGCGCATCGGCAACGGCTATACCCGCGGGGCCCGTCAGTTTCTCGATGTGTTCCGCGTCGGCCTGTTCGTGCCCATGCATTTCGTGGCCAGCGGCTTCGAATCGGCCTGGCGGATGAAAGAATTTACCGACGCTCAGTCCGTCCCGTTCTGGAGCATCCGGCAGGAAGGAGAGACGTATGTGGTGGGCAAGCGCATCGAGGTGGTGGCGGCGGTCATCGTCCGCGACGGGAAGTACTTCGCCACCCAGCGCGGCTACGGCGAGTTCAAGGATTACTGGGAGTTCCCCGGCGGGAAGATGGAGCCGGGCGAGAGCAGGGAAGAGGCCCTGGTGCGGGAAATCCGCGAGGAGCTGGATACGGACATCCGGGTGGAGGCCTTCCTCACCACGGTGGACTGTGAGTATCCGTCGTTCCACCTCGCCATGCATTGCTACCTTTGTTCGGTGGTTTCCGGCAGCCTGGTGCTGAAGGAGCACGAGAATGCTGCCTGGCTGAAGCGGGAGGAACTGGAGAGCGTGGCGTGGCTTCCGGCGGATGTGAAGGTGGTGGAGGAGATTATTGCCCAAGCCCCCTGTTAATTGTGGTCGTACCGTTGAGCACCTATCAGCAGATAAATGACTCCTGCAATGGGCATTACTATGGAACAGACGTTGATAGCTGACGCTTCGTCCATGAAAAGCCTTAGAAGCAGGTAGCCCACAAAAACTAGTAAGCCGATTGCACAGAACACACGGCACATAAAGGCTTTGAGCCCTTTCACGTCGACTTTTTTCTGTTGCTCGGGCGTCATGGTGTTGTATCCAGCCATGAGTTTGGGAAATCTCCAGACGAGGAGGCCGAGCAGGATGAAGAAGGCTGAAAAGATGGGGATAAAAGGGTTCATATATGGGTAGGTTTTCCTGAGGGAGTGATAAGTATCAATTTTGATTCTCTAAATATTCATTCCAAATTTCAGTCGCCAGGTATTTGTCGCTCCGGCAATGTAGATCTGCAATGCCCTCATCAATAAGACTAGCCGTTTCAGAATTATAAAATACGTCCACCGCTTTATCAATGGGAATATGATACATTTCGCTCATATCATTGATAATGCGTGCATATTTTGCATCCATAATGATTTGTTTTTTTTCTTCTTCTGTCATAACTTTTTACTATCTATATAAGTCAAGCATTGTTGTAACATTTTATCCGATCGAATACAATATTGTATATTAGGCTTTTCAAAAATTAATCTTTTCAAAGCCTCTTCTTGATTAATTTCTCCGGCAAAGTATAAATCAAGTGTGAGAATGACCCTATCATTAGCTATTCCACCTACAATCATATCATATTCCTTTGTAGGTTCTCCAGATCGACATGCTGCCACAAAATCAAGCCATGATTTATCGTATTGATTAAAACGAAGAATATTCCATTCTTTTAAATCGTCTTTTAATTCATAGACATTTAACCAGGCATCTTTTTGACGGCGTAGAAAACGTTCGGCATATTTTATGGCTTGCTCATGTAAGGAGGTTAGATAGAATCCACGTCCAAAATCTAAATAATCTCTGGAATGAGTCGTGTCGGGATGTTCCACAATTACAGTAGAGGCATGGTATAGTCTCATTTTTCAAGCACTCCTTTCTCCTTCATGAAATCAATCAAATCTTCCATCAGGTAGCGGGAGCCAAATGTGTGAAGCACATCGTATGAAGGAACGATGTATCCATACAGTATGCCCGACTGTTTCAGCCTGTTATACACCTCACGTTGTGGCAAATGAAGAATCCGTGAAAGACTTCCAATACAGTAGGTGACAAATTCAAGAATATTTTTATCCATACACTCCAATGATTTATATTCACAAAGATAAAGTTTTTCGGGATTCTTTCTCAAAATATGTCAGTCCGTTTCATTTTATTTTGTACTTTCAGCTTGAAATTCAGAAATCAGCGAGCGATGTTAAAGAAAGGAATCTACGAAAACATTATCAATCAGGAAGTAGAACGAGATATACAGGAAGCCGAATCACATCAGTTGGTTTGTCGGCGCGAAGAGATTGATGCCGCCGAATCTTCCAAAATCCTGGCCGATTACCTGGCAAAAGCCATCCGGCAGAAGTTGGAGGACACGGAAGATGTGCACGATCGGATGAACCTGGTCAATCGGATATTGGCGGAGTACGGACTTGTGGAGGAAGTGCAGATAGCCGACACTTCCAACCTCTTGATGGAAGTGATGACCCAACAGAAGAGCCTGTTGCAGAAGCACAGCCGTTCGGAAACCGTCCGTCCACAATCCGGCTTCCGGGTGAGCAACCTGTTTACGGGTGGAAACAGTGTCCTTTCGTTAGGCGAGGAAATCCGGCGGGAAATCGCCAGTGCCGACGAGATTTATTTTATCGTCTCTTTCCTGAAACTCTCTGGTGTGCGACTGCTGCTGGATGACTTACAAAAGTTCTGTCAACGCGAAGGCACCCGGTTGCGCATCATCACGACGACCTACTGCGGGGCGACCGAGACAAAGGCCGTGCAACAGCTTTCCGAACTTCCCCACACGGAAATCCGCATCTCCTATCACACCGACATCGAGCGTCTCCATGCCAAAGCCTACATCTTTGTGCGCAATTCCGGCATGCACACCGCCTATATCGGTTCGTCCAATCTTTCCAAATCTGCCCAGACCGACGGATTGGAATGGAACATGCGCGTGACGAGCGTGGAGAATCCGCACATCATCAAGACCGCCTTGGCCACCTTCAACCTGTATTGGAACAGCCCGAACTTCGAGGACTTCCGGCTGGGAGGTATCGAAAAATTCCAACAAGAGTTGCATCGGAATGTCTTCAAGGGAAAGCAGGATGCCTTTGTGTACCAACGTTATACCTTGCTTCCCCACCAGAAGCAGATTCTGGACAAGCTGAAAGTGGAGCGCGAAGAGTGTGGCAACTTCCGCAACCTGATTGTGGCGGCCACCGGTACCGGAAAGACCGTGATTTCCGCTTTCGATTACTTGGCCTTCCGTCAGCATCAGACAAGGGCAGGAGAGACCAGTCGCATCCTTTTCACCGCCCATCGTGAGGAAATCCTTCGCCAGTCGTTGCACACCTACCGCAGCGTGCTGCAAGACGCCAATTTCGGTACGTTGTGGGTGGGCAATGAGGCGCCCCAGACCGAAGCCGACTATGCCCATCTGTTTGTCTCCATCTCCATGTTCAACTCACGGTTTGAAAGCCTGTTCTCCCAGCTCCCGGCCAATTACTACGACTACATCGTTATCGACGAAGCCCACCATAGTCAGGCCGACAGCTACCGGAAACTCTTCTCTCATTTTCAGCCCCGCTTGTTGATTGGACTGACCGCCACTCCGGAACGTATGGACGGCAAAGACCTTCGCCCGGACTTCGGCGGACGCATCAGTGCCGAGATTCGCCTTCCGCAAGCCCTTCAGGCCGGACTGCTGACGCCCTTCCAATACCTCTGTGTGACCGACGATACCGACCTGACCGATGATTCCCTTTGGAACGGGCAGCGCTACGTGATTGACCGGCTGGCCGACAAGCTGTGCGTACCCGAACGGGCACAACACATCGTGGACGCTTTACACCGTTACCTGGCCGATGAATACACCTGTCGCGCCCTGTGCTTCTGTGTCAATAAAAAACATGCTGACTTCATGGCCCGTCAGTTCCAGAAATACGGATTCAGTGCCCAAAGCCTGACCTCCGACACCCCGCAACCACAACGGAAGCAGTTGGCCGAGGACCTTCGCAACGGGCTGGTACACTACCTCTGTGTGGTAGACATCTTCAACGAAGGTGTCGATATTCCCGAAGTGGATACGGTGCTCTTCCTCCGTCCCACAGACAGTTTGACCATCTTCCTGCAGCAGTTGGGCCGTGGCCTTCGTCTTTCTCCGGGGAAGGCCGAGCTCACCGTCCTCGACTTTGTGGCCCAAGCCCATCGGAAGTATGATTTCGCCTCAAAGTTCCGTGCCCTGACCCTGCGCCCCGAAAAGAACATCGCCCAGCAGATAGCCAATGGTTTCACCCTTCTGCCTACCGGATGCAGCATCATCATGGAAAAGCAGGCCCGGCAATACATTTTGGAGAACATCCAGCAAGCCATCTACAACAAGCCCCGTCTGGTAAAAGAAATCAATTCTTACTCCACACTGCCCACGCTGACCCAGTTCCTGGAAAACAACGGACAAGACATCCGGGTGGTATATGCCAACAACCTCTGTTGGACTTTCCTCAAACGGGCCGCAGGACGCATCGCTTATACCGACGATGCGATTACCCGTCGATTGGAGAAAGGCATGGGCAATCTGATACATCACAACACCGCCTCCTATCTGCATTTCATAGCCGATTTTCTGTCGGGCAGCAAGCGTTATATGGAGGAAGGCAAGCGGCCGTATACCACCATGTTGTATTACGACCTCTTTCAGGAAAGAATCGACAAAACCGAATTCAAAGAAATGGGCATGTACGGGGCTCTGGCATTGTTGCAAGACGACCGTTACCGCTATTTCAAGCAGGAAGTCTCCGAAATCGTGTCTTATCTGCTGGCCCATTTGGAGATTACCACCACTCCGCTCGGCGATGAAGTATTGCCCTGTATCGAGCTTTACGGATGCTATTCGCGTGAGGAAATATTTACGCTGGTCGGGCGGCAGACTTTGGAGAAAAGAATGTCTGGTTCGGTATCCGGTGTGTTCAATTTGCCGGAGTACGATGCTACCCTGTTATTCGTCACACTGAACAAATCGGACAAGGATTTTTCCCCTTCCACGCAATACGATGATTATGTCATCAACAAAGACTATTTCCATTGGCAGTCCAAGAATACCGACGCCCATCATAACCGTGGGGGACGGATTTACACCGAGCAACCTCAGCGGCACAACAAGATTGTGCTCTTTGTGCGTGAGGAAAAGAAAGATGGCTTTGGAAACACCTGTCCTTTCCATTGTTTCGGCTCCGTGGACTATGTTTCTTCGCACGGTGATTTCCCCATGAACATCACTTGGCGACTGGAGCAACCGGTGATGCCGCAATACCTGAAAGTGGTGTAAAAGATTGGGGAATGAGTCGGTCATAAAAGCCACACAAATGTGCACTGAATATTACCCGAAGTATGTGAAGGACGATGATGCGCATCACTCTGCCAAGTTAGACAAGGAAGAGGTGCAGCAAAAGCTGGCAGACTTTTTCAAGACCCATTTTTTCCTGCAACGCCGGGACTTTGAACGGCTCACGGGTTTTAACCAGTCGAAGGCTATGCGGGTGATTCGGGAGCTGGTGCAGAAAGGGGTGTTGAAGAATGCGGGGACGAAGTTTCAGCCGGTGTATGTGAGAGAGGAGAAAGGGTGAAAAAATAATGTATCGGAATATACCAATGAAATATGGATGTGTAAAATCAGTCTGAATGTAAAAAGATTATCACTATGTTTGTAGAAACTTCATTTAATAAGATGATATCTATTTTAACAGAGATAGGAAATGCATAAATTAAATTGTATAATGATATGGGAATTATGGTGGAGAATAGGTTGGTTGTCAAATTGCAAAACAGCTGTTTTGGAGTTGAGTGTGTAGTAAATATTGAATGATTTGCTATATTTGTAAAATAAGATTAGGAGGTATATGCGAAATACTACATTGTTAAGATAAACTTCATTAGTCAGAATATGTTTCTTAATAAAATTAAGTAGATATTGTTTTATTATATAGTGTGTGGTATTTATGACAAAATTAGATATGATAAAATCTTGATTGTATAGATTTAAAATTTGAAGCAAAATTAAAATAATGAGATGAATTAAACAACTAAAATTGATAATTATGGTACGAGTGGTATTTATTTCTATTGAGAATTTTAAAATATTTGGAAGAAATATTCGAATTGATTTAACGAACCCTACTGTACTTATTGGACCTAATAATTCAGGTAAAACATCTGTTTTACAGGCATTTGCTTTGTGGTCATTAGGTATTAAAACGTGGAATCTACAAAAAGGTAAATCGAAAGCTCGTATTAGATATGGAGTGCCTATCAATAGATTAAACTTATCCCAACTTCCGGTTCAAAATGCTCGTTTTTTATGGAATAATTGTGAAGTAAGAAAAGGAAGTACGGAACCTATTGTTGTAACTATTACCCTTGGAATTGAAATTGATGGACAGTTATATGAATGTCCTATTGAATTTACTCAAAATAACTCGGAACTAATTTATTGTAAGCCTAAAGAATGTTTCGTTAATGATAATCATATTTTAGAGGCTGCTGTAAATATACAAGTAAATCTTTTGTATTCAATGTCGGGTATAGCGATTGAAGAGGTACGTCTTCCGATAGAACGAGTAAATTATTTGATGGGGCAAGGTATGACTTCTGAAGTATTGAGAAACTTGTGTTTTACACTTTATGAAGATAATCCGGAAGATTGGAGTAAAATAGTAAAATGGATGAATAAATTGTTTGGTATGCAAATTCAATCTCCTAAGTATATTGAAACAAAGGGAGCTCTTGAGTTGACATACAAACATCATAATAATAAACGGCCTTTAGACATTGCGTCCGCAGGCCGCGGGGCGTTACAGATTCTTTTGTTATTATCATATATGTGCGCCCATAAATCATCTATAATTTTGGTTGATGAACCGGATGCTCATTTGGAGATAATAAAACAAAGAACCGTATATGCCTTATTAAATGAGATAGCAAATGACAATGATATACAATTAATTATTGCGACTCATAGTGAGGTCGTATTAAATGAAGCTGTAGATAATAATATAGCTATGCTTTTAGACGGTGAAGTTAAACCCATCTCAAATAAAGACCAAGATATAAAACCAATCTTGAAAGAATTTGGCGTGGAGCATTTTTATAAAGCCTCGATAACAAGAAATATTTTTTATGTAGAGGGATCTACGGATATTCAAATGTTAAAAGCTTTTGCTGAATTACTTGGACGAGAGAAGGCTATCGATATTCTTGGTGGAGAATTGAATTATTATTATATTCAAAATTCTTGTGGTGAGAACAATATAGATAATATTGTTGAACGCAAGGAAGGATATTATACTAATTATATTCGCCATTTCAGTGCGATAAAAAAAATGATTCCAGATTTTGTGGGTCTTGGTATATTTGATTCAGACGGTAATAAAAACGAAAGTACTCAATGTCCTGATGGTTTGAAGGTTATAAAATGGAAGAAATATGAGTTGGAAAATTATTTTGTTACTGTAGATATATTAGATCATTATTTTGCTGATCTTGTAGATGGGACTGATAATTTATATTATCAGTTTTATTTAAACGCGAGAGAATTTGCTATAACTCAATATTTATTTAACGATGAAAGTGAAAATTATAGAATGTATAAAGAATCCCTAAAAGACGTACAACGATTTATCTGGTCTACAGTTACAGAGAATAAGAAGATGAGTAAATTTGTGGATATTCTCATGGATAAATTTGTTGAAATATCTAATCTTTCTTATCCTATGAGAAAAGGTGAATATTATAAATTAATTTCATATATGAGCCCTAAAGACGTTGATGAAGAGGTCATTTCTGCTTTAAACTATATAGAGGAAATATTATCATAAGATTTATTTACTTGCATAAATTTTTTGAATGGACTCTCTGCTTTTTTATATATTGGAATATCCTAATAATAAAACGATTCGACTCTAGATTTGCGTTTCTTTAAAGAGGAAAGGAAGTAGTTTCAGGTATATATTAGAAAAACTTTTATTAAATTGGTGTATTTCAGTAGTTTCGTGGAAAATCTCAACATTGTATCTATGTAAAATAGAAAGGTATGCAAAAACTTACAATAAAAAATATAGGAGCAATAAAGCTTGTAGAATTTGAGGTAAATAGAATTAATGTTTTTATGGGACCTCAATCATCAGGAAAGAGTACGATATCTAAAATACTTTGCCACTGTCAGTGGGTGGAAAAGACTTGCTTTATGAATGATAGGCAAATGGAGTATTTTCAAAAACAAGGCGTTTTTTATGATTCACTTGTGGAGTATCATAAGTTGGAAGGATATTTTCACAAAAATGCCAGTATAAAGTATATAGGGGAGGCTATGACTATAAATTATGTTCATAGTTCAAGGAAGACTACTATTAAATTAAATGATAAAATGGTATTCTCTTATCCCAAAATATGTTATATCCCGTCAGAGCGTAACTTTGTAGCTAGTGTACCCAATTTTAGCAAGTATAACGAGGGAAATAATGTATTGCTTTATTTTGCTTATGACTGGTCAGAAGCTAAAGAGGATATCAAAAAACTTGATATCTCAAATCTGCTTAGTAGGGAAGTTTCCTATGAAAATATTAATGACAAGGACTACATATTTGATAATGGCTCAAAGTTATTACTTACGAATGCATCAAGTGGAGTTCAATCGGTATTGCCATTATATCAAACGATATTGTATATGTTATCAAACCTGTATAAGAAGCAAAGGGCTTTGTCACCTTCAAAGGAAATGGCCAAGAAGGATTTTTCTAATGAAATGATTATGGTGGCTAATGAAATTGCTAATGGAGAAAGTATTAGTAAATTCAAGAAATATTCCAATATATTGATTTCTATGTTTAAAATGCTTGAGAGTTATGATGTAAAGGCAATAAACAAGCTCTCGGATTTGCTACCGGAAGATTTGTCTCATAATATATATGAAGCTGTCCACGTTATGGAGCGGTTGTTTAATTATCATTATACTCAGCTGTTTATAGAAGAACCGGAGCAGAATCTTTTTCCAGATACGCAGCAAGAATTTGTTTATTGGTTGTTAGAAATTATGCAGAATGATAAAGGACATGCTGCTGTCATTACCACGCATAGTCCGTATATATTGTTTGCTCTTAATAATTGTATGATGGGAGGATTAGTTAAAGACAATATTCCGGCAGAGGAAGTTTCTGATTTTGCTTCTCATTCGGCATGGATTAATCCTAAATTGGTGTCTGTCTTTGAACTGAGTAACGACGGTACTCTTCGCTGTGTACAAGATAAAGATGGTATAATTGAGGATAACTATTTAAATAAGGCATATAAGAAGAATTCAGAAGAGTACTTAGAACTTTTAAACTACTACGAAGATGAAGAATAAAATACAGTCCGTCTATCCGCACTCTGTCTTTTGTAGTAGTACAGCCCCTAAATTGTATATTGCTGATTTTACTGAAAGGACAGGTAGCGACAGAAAAGTAGAATTTCATGAAGCCATACCACAAGTTCCAGATGGTACTACAGGTATGGATTGCTTAGTTTTGGAGAATTCTTCACGATTGTCCGTTATATGTAATATCTTTGATGATAATCAGTTTAAAGATAATGAAGGACATGATTTATCTCATTGCGAGTGTGTGTTATTTCCAGAAAGTGAACAAAATGATATAGGTATAGCTTTTGTGGAAATAAAAGATTGTAAGTCGAAAAATATATCTGTGTACAAGGATAAAGTAAAGACTCAAATTATATCTACAGTACAAATATTTAGAGATAAAGGTGTTATTGAAAAACAACGTGTTTATGGTGTAATATCGTTTCCTAGAAAGAATAAGGTGTCATTTAATCAAACTATTTTTGATGATGTTACAGAATATAAAAAATTATACCAGAAATATAAAATACATTTTTTTCTCACAAATAATATCTCAATCCTAGATAGTAAGAAAATAAAAATTCTGTTTTAAGAAGTCTATATTTGCAATAGTAAACTAATGAAAATCCATGCAAATACCACAATCGCAAATACTTACTACCCGATGCCTTAACAGGGTATTTGATAGCACCTCGGCCACCTATAAGTTCTTCTGGTTCTTGTCTATCTTGCAGATACATGCCCGCACGGAAAATTTGCATATAAACGTATGGAACATTATGGTCCGCATGGTGGCCAATGCCTGGTATCCGATACACTATTTCCGGCTGTCATTCGGGAAAAACGATTCGTTGTTTGAGATTGTCACCGAGTTGCAGAAAGAAACGCAGATACCGATTGATGCAAGTTGTGAGGAGGTAATCGGGCAGCTTCAGGAGAAACTGGAGAATAAATCGGTAAAAAGTAAACTGCGGAGACTGACAGTGTATGTGCCATATTGTTTCCTGTATCCTTGGATAAATGCGGCCAATAACAATCGGGAAATCATGTGGCGTTCGCAGAATCTGGAGAATGGATGCCTTTATTCTATCCATAAGGAGAAAACGGATTTTTATATCGAACTTAATCCGATATGGGATGAGTACCTGCATACTCATTATCGGATTCTGATGGATTTCACTTATTGGAACCTGACACAGTTCTTGCAAGTGAGAAATCCGAATGTTCCTGCCATCTCCAGTAAGTTAATCCGACCGGAAAGCAGGAGCTCGTTGGCAAATCCGCATCGTTATTGGAATAAGGTGATACAGCTTGGGGGACCTGTACGCTGTATTTATACGGGACATGAGTTGCATGCTTCCGACTATGAACTGGACCATTTCATTCCCTGGAGTTTTGTTTCTCATGACTTGCTGTGGAATCTGATACCTGCTGATGGAAGTATCAACTCTTCCAAAAGCAATTATTTGCCGGATTTGGATATTTACTTACCGAAATTGGCTAAATTGCAGCATCATTCCTTGAAAATCTCGATACAGGCAGGGTATCAGCCTGCAATTTTGGAAGACTTCCTGTCTTTGGGATATACCCCGAAGGAGTTCGTCAACATGAATGAGGAAGAGTTTTTAGAGGTGTATAGACGTACGTTCGGACCTATGCACCAGATTGCCCAGAACATGGGCTTTGAAACCTGGAAATACTAATATTATGGAACCTGAAAAAATAAACCATCCTTACCTGACTGCCATCAAGCGCACCAGTCTTTCTGCGCCCACCCGTTATTTACTTCAGCACAGTCTGCTGAAGGGACGTATTTTGGATTTTGGTTGCGGGTATGGATTTGACACAGACGAATTGAAACGACAAGGGTATGACATTGTGGGGTATGACTATTATTACCGGCCTGAATATCCGGAAGGAAAGTTCGACACCATCTTGTGCAACTATGTGCTGAACGTGTTGGAACCCTACGCGCAGGCCGAAGTAATGATGAACGTGACCAATCTTCTTTCTCCCACAGGAACGGCCTTTTTTGCCGTGCGTCGTGACCTGACGGAAGAAGGATTCAGGTTGCATGCCATCTATCGCCAGTACACCTATCAATGCAATGTGCGTTTGCCTTTCCTGAGTCTGGAACGGAACACGAGCTATGAGCTTTACGAGTATCATCATTTCAACAAGTTGCCCCGGAAGGAAGGGGAGACCTGTCCTTTCTGTCGGTTGTCTCGCAAGGTGGAAATTATCTGTGAGACGGCCACTTGTGTAGCGTTCTACGATGGCTATCCGGTGTCGCCCGGGCATGCGTTGATCATTCCCAAGCGGCATGTGGCATCTTATTTTGACTTGACCCATCACGAGCGGGAGGCCATGAACGTGGTGCTTCAGTATGTGAAGCAGAAGGTGGATGAACGGTATCATCCGGACGGATATAATATCGGCATCAATGTGAACGAGGCAGCCGGGCAGTCGGTCTTTCACGTACACATGCACCTGATTCCTCGCTACAAGGGGGATGTGCCCAATCCGAAAGGCGGGGTGAGGGGTGTCATTCCGTCCAAGCAGAGTTACAATGCGAAGGAAACCCAATCTTCGCCCGTGCAGTCGGAGAAGAAGAAGGCTTATACGGTTGAGGAGAAGAGGAATGAGCATGGAAACGCTTATATTCCGTGGGAGGAAGAGGCCGACAAGTTGCTTTGCCGGTTGTATGATGAAGGGAATAGCATAAGTGCGCTTGCCGAGATGTTTGAACGTACCCAGGGAGCTATCCGCAGCCGCTTGAAGAAACTGGGGAAAATTAATTGAAAAGCTATCGAGGTTATACTTGTAATCCTGCTATTTTTATTTTGCCATGGTACCATCAATTTTTTAGCTATTTATGTAAATGTAGAATAATTTTACGATTATTGTTGTCCGTCAAAATGTTTGGTTATGTAATGATAATCAACTTTTTAAAGAATGCTTCACGACTAATATTATTGAATACTAAATATAAAAACCGAAGCTATGAGAATTAAAGTTTTATCATTTATTTGTGGTGCCTTGTTGGCTGTTACTGCAGCTGCTCAGCCCCATTTGTCATTTAAAGGCATTCCCATTACTGGAAGCATGACTTCTTTTTGTCAGCAGTTAAAAACTAAAGGCTTTACTCAGGTTAGTTCTGATAATAATATTACGACCTTTGTCGGTGATTTTACGGGTCGGCAGGCTTATGTAGGCGTTGGCGCTGCAGATGATGGAAAGACTGTTCATTCTGTTGTGGTGTTGTTTGACCCAAGTGAGGAGTGGAATACTCTTGTTAGCACATACGATTATTATAAAGATATTTATTCTCGAAAATATGGAAGTCCATCGACCAGTATAGAAAAGAATCCTAGTCATGATAATAGCAATATCTCAATGATGTACGAACTTTGGCAGGGGAGAGTGGTTTATGGTAGTACTTGGGATGTAGAAGGAGGTTCAATTGAAATATCTATTGAGAAGTCTTCAGGAGGAATCAATGAAGGTCTTGTGATTATAAGATATCGTGATTCTCAAAATATTGAAACGAAGATCCAAAAGGATATGGAGGATATTTAAGATGGAAAAAAATCAATTAAAAAGAGATTTTTGTTATAACTTTACCTATCGAAAACAGAATTACTATAACTGGAAAATGGATTTATGCAGGAAACGTTGGTGCTGAAGAAAGGAAGGCGCCTGCGATAAAGACGCTGGGGGGCAACGCAACTGAATGTGCGGACCCGAAGGAGGTGGTGGTTTCACCGGCTACACACAATGTGGGCCGTCACTGCATCTATACAGGCGGTCAGTATGACAGCTTCCTTTATGTGCCGGAAATCCCGGCAAAGAAGTGACCGGCGGGTTGCTATTAATAGAAGTGGCAGGAAGGTGGAGAAACGCACTTTCCTGCCATTTTGAAAAAAATCTTCCAGCGAATGGAAAAGCCAGCCCAATCTGTCAGAAACCAGGGAGACAAGACAAGTTCAGGAGTAAAGAAAAAGTAATCTTTTCGTAGGTCATCTTGTAAGATGAAAATCATTTGTGCAGCGGCTATCATCCGTATGGATATTTTGGTTATATAGTTGAAGAAGAAAAAAGGGTTTGGGTATTTGCGTTTAATTCTCTAAATTCGCATAAATAGATTCTGAACCATGAACATTTTGTATTACCCTGAAATTAATATACCAAGAACGGAATGGGCAGTTCGCGCTTTTTTGTATTATGATGAGGTGGCAGCGATTGTTCCATATAGATATAATATGGAGCCAGATCTTTATGAATCTTTTATGCGGGAAGCAGTTGTAAATGAACTGGTTATACCTATTGATCCAATGATGAATTTACGATATCAGGATCAGGTGCAGAAGATTTTTGAGCAATATGTTATTTTACATATGCAGAGTCTGGAACAAAGAAGAGGCTTTTTTCATCGGATGAAACATTTGAAAGCATTTAAACTTCATGAAGGTAAATTTGGTCATTCCTTGTATCACTCTTTAGAGGAACTTGGCCTGGCAGAACAGGATAAGAATGGTTGGTACAATGTAGAGCCTCATACTGCCAATGATTTGATGTATTATTTAGCTTCTGTATTGGCTAATACGATGGATTACAGATTATCTACAGACCGAATGTCGTATTCATTTTCAATTAGATACATTCATACCCCAGAATATGAAATCCGTCATCAGAACAATCGGAGAAATTGCATTTTGAAAGAACTGATGCCAGCTCCTAGAAATTACGATCTTGGAAGGATCAAACATTTTAAGGAGACACATCGTGAACTTTTAAGGACATTCAGGAATCGTGTAGAAGAAATAGCTTTGGATGCCACAATCTCGCCTGAATCTGAACTTTTCTCTATAAAATTGGATCAGTTACGGCAAGAGAAAGAAGAAATTTCTGCAAGAATGAGGGAATCTCACTTGGGTGACATTATTTTTGGTAAAATTTGTGGAGTACTTTCCCCGATATGGGGGACATCCGCTTTATTGAATGCTATATATAATGCATGTCATGTAGAGCGTCCGGAGGTCAATTGTAGAGGAATGAAATACATTGTTCTCGCTGAAAGAAACTTAATACGGAGATAATGGTTCTATTTGAAATAAGAACGGGTGGATATTATGATAGAATAATATTTTTAGATTGAGAAACCATGACTGATTTTGATGAATATATAAGACAGAGTGAGCCGGACAGGCAGCAACGGGCGTATGCCTGGCAGACTGCCATCGGACTTCAGGCTGTAGATGGACTGAAACCTTCTGAATACCTGAAAGATATGGCGCGCAGACATATCGAAGGTGAAATGACCATCGATGAAGTGCGTGAACAGCTAAAGAGTTATTATCAGTCAAAGGTTAATCGTGAGCCGGATGACGAAGGAAAGCAGGAGGCCGACAAGGTTTCTGCGAATATTACGAAGATTCTGTCCACACGTACACTGGATTTTAGCACAAACGGATATATTTCATTGCATCGAAGAATTTTTGAAGGAGTCTTGAAGTTTGCCGGGAAAATCCGGGAGTATGACATCATGAAAAAAGAATGGGTCTTGAATGGGGATTCTGTCAGTTATTTGAACTGGGAAGATTTACGAAGAGCCATAGACTATGACTTAGAGCAGGAACGTAATTTTAGTTATGCAGGACTTTCCGCGGATGAGATTGTGGCCCATATTGCACGGTTCGTTTCGGGCTTGTGGCAGATTCATGCGTTTGGAGAAGGGAACACACGTACGACGGCTGTTTTCACTATTTTATATTTACGTTCTATTGGTTTTGAGGTGAGCAATAATCTGTTTGCCGATCATTCGTGGTATTTCCGTAATGCGTTGGTGAGGGCGAATTATAAGAATGCACAGAAAGGGATTGATTACACACCTGTATATTTAGAACGCTTCTTCCGGAATCTGCTGTTGGGAGACCAATGGGACTTGCGTAATCGTTATCTTCACATTACTCCTTCCTGCGAATGGAAGAACCAGCCCAATCTGTCAGAAACCAGGGAGACAGGACAAGCTCAGGACAAGTTCAGGACAAGTTCAGGACAAGCTCAGGACAAGGTGCATACGGATAATCCAGATATAGAGCGTCTGGTGGCAGTGATTGGGAAGGAACAGATGTCCGTAAAAATGATGATGGAGAAATTGCAGTTAAAGGGGAGGGATAATTTTCTCCGTTTGTATCTTTTTCCAGCTTTGGAAGAGGGTTTTGTCACTTTGCTGTATCCCGACAAGCCACGTCATCCCCGTCAGAAGTATCTTTTGACGGTAAAGGGACTTGCTTTGCTTTCGGAGTTGTAATTTTTATTCTGTGTAAATTTTGTCGTTTATTTTCCTATTAATCATTACTCTGTTGGGATATTTGCCTGGTCGAGTGGGAAGTTCTTTTCCACCCACCGCCCAATATTCTCCCGGGCGACTTCCGGACGGATGGCCTCTTCAAGAGGCATGCCTTCGGGCGTGAGACTTTCCACGCGACTGAATCCGGCCTGGAGCAGCGGTTCGGCGTCGAGGGCTTGTCCGGCCACCAGCCAGATGGGGACGTGGTGGGCTTGTGCGCGGCGCATCACCCGTTCCGGCAACTTGCCCATGAGGGTCTGACGGTCGGCACGGCCTTCACCGGTGAGGACCAGGTCGGTGTGGGTCAGGAGGATATCGAAATCGCAGAGGTCGAGCAGGAGGTCGGCACCCGATTGCGTGGTGGCCTGAAGGTATTGCAGAAAAGCGTATCCCAATCCCCCGGCGGCTCCGGCACCCGGCTGGGAGGAAGCATCTCTGCCCATGCGGCGGGCCGACTCTTCGGCAAACTGCCGGGCACGGCGGTCCAGTTCCTCCACCATCTCCGGTGTGGCTCCCTTCTGCGGGGCAAACACGTGAGCCGCTCCCTCCGGTCCGTAGAGCGGGTTACGCACGTCGCTGGCCAGGATGAAGCGGCATCCGGAAAGTGCCCCGTGCAGTACCTCTTCTATCGTTCCGCCCGGTGCCAGACAGTTGGTCAGGCCCTGAAGCATCCCTCTTCCGGCATCGCTCGTGCCGCTTCCGCCCAGTCCGATGATAAAGCGTTGGCATCCGTGGCGTGCGGCGTGAGCCACAAGTTCACCCACGCCGTAGGTAGTGGCCACCAGCGGATTGCGCTCTTCGGCAGTCATCCGGGTCAGTCCGCAGGCTTGTGCGGTTTCGATGACGGCGGTTCCGTCGGGTGCGAGGCCGTAGCGGGCGGTGACGAGGCGCATCAGTGGGTCGTGTACTTCCACTTCCCGCATTTCTCCATGCAGGGCGGCGATAAAGGCTTGCAGCATGCCTTCACCTCCGTCGGACATCGGGAGGGCACGTACTTCCGCACCGCGGGCGGTCAGGGCCTGCGAGAAAGCGGCTTCCACCTCTTCCGAAGAGAGGCAGCCTTTGAAAGAATCGAGGGCAAGTAAGATTCGCATAGGTTTCTGTGATTTATTTCTTCAATAGCTTTTCAATGAGCGGCACATAATACGTCCGCACCTCTTCCGCTGTGGGCGTATGCTGTCCGGGAAAGTGGAAGGCATGCGTGTAGTGCGTGAGGAAGAGCGGTTCATAGTGTGCCAGATGGTCGTTCTCCCCGAAAAGGCCCCAGATGCGTTCGCGGCCCTCCGGCGTGCAATGGTCCCACTGGTGGCGCTGTACCTCGGCAAACTCGTCTATCAGGGCTTGGTCGATGACGAAATGCGCACGGCCGTCTGCCCGCGGGGATTTGTACTCGTGTGGACCGAGGCGTTCGGTCAGGAAACGGGTCATCTCGAAATACGGGTTGCCGAGCAGGGCCGGGAGACCGTTTTCGGAGGCTACGATTTGCGCCAGAAATGCCCCGTTGCTGTTGCCTACCAGCAGGTCGGGCTGCTCCTGCTCGCACAGCCGGCGGATAAAGGCGAGGGCCTCCTGCGGATGCAGCGGCAGGTCGGGTGTCAGGACGAGGGCCTTTCCGGCCATACATTCCTTCAACGTCTGGGCAGGAACGCAAGCCCCCGAGGCGAAGAACCCGTGCAGAAAAATGAGTTTCCGTGCTTCCATCTCAACAACCGCTCCCGTCCAAGTTACAAGTGGCGCCTTCTTCCACCGGGCGTGAATGTAGGCCCGCGTCTTCCGGACGGAGGGTCACGGTGCCGTCTTCCAGCACGAAGCAGGGGATACCCGCCGCACCGATGCGCTTGGCTTCGTCGAACACGGGCGAGTGGTCGCGGAGCTTGAGGAAAGCCTTGAGGTTCTTCACGTGCTGCCCGATGTCGATGATTTCGTATCGGTCGTTGTCTTTCACTTGTGCTTCCACGTAGGTACAGTCGGGACAGGTGTCCATTCCATAAATCTTGATCATGATGATATCGTTTTTTAGGATGATTCAATTCGTGGGGTAAAGATACGCATTTTCCCCGTTCCGGCGATGAAAAACTGCGGTGCAAGTGAATACCCGAAAGGGATAATCCGTATCTTTGCGCGATTTTTTAAGGTAAGAAGAAGACAATGGATGCAATCGTGACGCAGATGATTATCCTGTTCATCCTGGTAATCGTCGGTTATTATCTGAGCAAGAAGAAAATGATGGATGCGGATTTCGACCGCAAACTTTCGGGACTGGTCATCAACGTGGCATGTCCCAGTCTGATACTTTCGTCGGTGATGGGCGACACGCTCCCGGACAAGGGACTGATTCTGCCGCTGCTCGTGGTAGGGTTCGCCACCTACGTGGTACTGATTGGAGCTGGTTTCCTGCTCCCGCGCTACCTGCCCGTCAAGGTGTCCGACCGCGGCATCTACAGTTTCATGCTGGCTTTCGGCAATGTGGGCTTCATCGGCTATCCCATCGTGGCCTCCATCTTCGGTGCCAGTGCAGTGTTCTACGCCAGCATCCTCAACTTCCCCAGCACGCTGCTGATTTTCGTGTTCGGCACCCTCTTCATCTCGGGCGGCGAGGGCAAGATGCGCTTCGACTGGCGCACGCTCTATTGTCCGGCGATGATTGCCTCGTACCTCTCCATCCTGATTGTGGTGACGGGATGGGTTCCGCCCCGCGTCATCAGTACCCCGTTCATGCTGCTGGGTAATGTCACCGTACCGGCCGCCCTGCTCATCATCGGCTCGTCCATCGCCAGGGTACCTATCCGCCGGATGTTCGGCAACACAGCCATCTACCTGATGGCGGCCCTGCGTCTGATGCTCGTTCCCTTGCTGATTCTCTACCTTTCCCGTCTCTGTCAGGTGGACGACACCATCGCCAATATCAACGTGGTGCTGGCCGCCATGCCCGTGGCTTCGTACGGCACCCTGTTCTGCATCCAGTACCAGAAAGGGGAGGTCATCATGGCCGAGGGCACCTTCCTCACCACCTTGCTTTCGGTGATAAGCATCCCGCTACTGACGATGTTCCTATAGCCTCATTTCAGCAGCGCTTCCAACGTTTTTTCCGGTTCGTGGGGCAGGATTTTCCGCAGCTGTCCGAGCAACCTTTCACGCGACTCCTGCGGGGTGCGGTCCGGGTGACAAGCTTCCCGTCCGAAGAGGGCTTCGGGCGTGGTGAGCAGCGACCATCCCCAGCCATATTCCCGTCCGTGACAGTCGCGGGGGTAGACGAAATCCTCCGTCACGATGTAGCCGGCCATCTGCAGCCGCGTGATATAGGCGTCGAAACGGCTCCGCATCTTCGGTCCCGTGAAACCGCAGGAAGTCCGCAGTTTCCGGGTAATCTGATGTCCCTCGATTTTCAGTACGTCGAGAATTGTTTCTTCGATGCTCCCTTCTTCCGGATAGGGGAAGAGGCTGCGCCGGTAGTTGCAGAAATCGGGCCACCATTCGCGGCTGATGAACGCGGCTTTTCCCTTGAAAAACTTGCCGTAGGCGCAACCGCTTTCTTGCAGGATGGCGCCTTTCCATTCCCAGAGCGGCCATTCCCAGCCGCCGTCGGGCAGGCGGGTGTACTGGCAGTCTTCGTCGGTCACTTCCTCGGCCGACCAGCCGGCAATGCCCATGGAGAGCAGGGGCAGCATCCCCACCTGACGGATGTACTCAATCAGTTCGGGGCAGGAGTGTATGAGTTCTTGTGGCATGGCTTTAGTCTGTAGTTTATTTTTAGGGAAAGATACGCATTTTCCCGATTCCTTCTCAGGAGATGCGCGTAATTTTTTATGGAGATTCTTCTTGGAGGAGAAAACGCTCTCGGATATATCGGAAAACGATGGGAGATTGACAGGCAAACTTTCCATCGTTTTCTACGTTTCCCGAACCGGAACCGTAAGTTTTCCGGGCGAGAAACGTACGTCTTCCGAGGCGGAAACCTACGTTTTCCACAAGGGAAACATAGAAAATGCAAGGACGAAAGGAGGTCAATGCGGGGATGTTTTAGGATTTTTACGAAGACGCCTTCGGTCTGAATGAAGCAGAACCCGTATCTTTGTCTGTCAATGTATCAAACAGACAGTCCTTATGATTCCACCTCTTATAGAACAATCTACTCAGGAAGAACGCCGGGCATACGTGCTCGACGCCTGGAAGTGCTTGCATAACTGTGAGTTGTGCGGAAAATGCCACGTGTTGAAAGGCCAGGACGTGGAAATCCTCTATGCCGATTACATAGAGGGACGACGTAGCTACATGGAGGTGACCCTCGACATCCGGAACCGGAGTTACTGACCCCGGAAAGGATGCCTAGCGTTTGGTCAAAGTAATCATGAACGTGACGGCCACGATGGCAATGGTGATGCCCACGACGATGTTCGTGGTGAGCGGTTCGCCGAACACGAGCGTACCGACCACGATGGCGGTGATGGGCTCGAACACCCCGAGGACGGAAGCCTTGGTGGCCCCGATGTTACGCGAGGCGATGGCCAGAGTCGCCGTAGAAACCACCGTCGGCAGGAAGGCGAGTCCTACCAGGTTGAGCCAGTCGTGTGCGTGGTTGAGGCCTGCGGTGAGGGCGGTATCGGAAATCAGAATCTTTCCCAGGAATACAACCGCTCCCACGGAGAGGGCATAGAAGGTGAGCAGGGAGTTGGAGATGCTGGCGATGGCCTTGCTCCGGTTGATGATGACGATAAAGAGGGCGTAGACCAGGGCCGAACCGATGGAAAGAAGTACGCCGATGGGGTTGAGCGCCTGTGTGCCGTCGCCCTGCGTCATGATGAGGACACCCCCGAAGGTTGCCGCGATGGCCAGCCACACCGGCCAGGAAGGCACCACTTTCAGGAACACCATGATGATGGCCACCAGCACCGGGTAGAGGAACACCAGCGTCGTGGCCAGTCCGGAAGCGATGTATTCGTAGGCATCGAACAGGAAGAGGCTGCTCGATGTGTAGAGCAGTCCGAGGATGAGCAGGATGCCCGCCTGTTGTCCGGAAACCCGGAAACTCTGCCGGCGGACCAGCAGAAACAGGGCCAGAATCAATACGGCAAAGAGGTAGCGGAAGAAAAGGATGGATTCCGTGGCAGCGCCGTGCTTCATCAGGGGAACCGCAAACAAGGGGTTCAGACCATACGTGATGCCGGTGATGATTCCCGCCGGATAGCCGATGAGGGCGTTCTTGCTAAGTTTTTTCATGTGTTTGCAGAAGTAAATGTTTGTCGGGGTGCAAAATTAGTCATAAAATGAGAAACGCCGACTTTTTGCCGGCAGGAATCCGCAGGAGAGGATAGAAATTCGTCATTCTATCTAGGGCCCAAGCAAGAGATTTCCATTGCCAGACAATTCCCCTAGAACTGGAAATGAAGGGGACGGGCGAATCCTTCTTTGTCTTCCAAGCCCTTCACGTGCCCCAGGTTGGTCATCCAGCCGTCGATGTGCGTCAGGTAGAACACCTTGAAAATAGGATTGGTGCGCATGTCCTTGTAGAGTTCATGCACAATGGCACTTTTCTCGATGATGGCGTCGCGGATGTCCTGCCGTTCCTCGAAGACCGCCTCGGCCGAGAAACGAATCCACGGCGTCTGAATCTCGTCCTTTTCCAGTTTGCATCCGCACAGTTCCAGCGCCGGGTTGGCCTGGAGTTCGGCATACACTTCCTTCTTTGCGTTGGTGCAGAACCAGAGTTTTTCGTCCTCCAGCACCATGTATTGCATGGGACGCACCTTCGGCTTGCCATCCAGTCCGATGGTAGCCATGAATTGCAAGCCAACGCGGTCTAGGTAGTCGGCCACGTCGCGCAGGGTAATTTCTTCGTGCATTGTCGTAAGGTTTTATGGGTGAGTTATCGCAGGAAAGGATCGAGGTTGCTCAGCAGTTCAGCTTTCGGCATGGCCCCGCTCATCCGCCAGAGCACTTCCCCTTTGCGGAACAGCATGAGGGTGGGGACGGACTGAATCTGGTATTGCTGTGACAGGGCGGCGTGCGTGTCCACGTCGATTTTGATGATACGGATGCGGTCGCCCAGCACCTCTTTCACTTGTTGCAAGACGGGGTGCATCATCTTGCAGGGCTGGCACCAAGTGGCGAAGAAATCCACCAGCACGAGCTGGTCGCCAGCGATTACGTCGTAGAATGTTTCCATTGTCTTATTCTGCTTTAAATTCTTTACTGTGTTCCGGTTGGGGTTTAAAACCTATGCAAATGTACAAAATCCTTTGTTATAGTGAACAGAAAAAATTACCTGTCACATTGTAGAATGGACAGGTAATTTTGTATTTGTCTGATTATGTGGCCAGCCAGATATATCCCAATGGAATCAGAATACCTATCAGGAACAACCATTTCCCGCGTCCTGCTAGTCCATTTTTTCCCTTGACCATGAACAATCCGGAAACGGCAAAGAATACCAGCGAAATGGCGAAAAAGTCGCCCATGAAATGCCAACCCTGAATATGGTTGTAATGCAACCGATTGAACCAGTACACTACCGGACGCTTTTCGTGTATTTCATAATCTACACAACCGCTGACAGTGTCATACACACCCACACCGCCTTCCAGCATGAGGCGATGATGGCTTTCATCAATAGACAGCACCCGCTTTACAGGAGGCAAATCCTCCTGTCGGTTCCATGCTGCAAGGAGTTCTTCGGCCTGCATGCCTTTCTCCAGTTGAACGGCCGCTTCAGTGGTACGGAAAGCCGGATCCTTGCCATTCATGTGGTTCAGCAGAATACCCGACACGGCATAAATCAAGCAGACCCCTACCATCAGGTAGCCCACATCGCGGTGCAGCACACGAAGCCAGTAGGAGAGACTCTTATTCCGCCACTTCATATTCCGTACCGTCTATGTAGTAAATGGAATAATAGTCCTTGTGGTTGGCCTTCATCCATTCACGCATGCTTTGAATGTTGTTCATCTCCGCATCACAGGTTTCACCGTTTCCTTCTGCTTTTCCCTGCTTTTCCTTCAGTTCTTCTTCCGCCTGGTCAATGTATTCTTTGGTCAGACGGTTTTCGCGAAGAATCCCTTTGATGATGACCTCTGAACCAATCAGTTCACGGTTGAATCCGCCGATATTGCCTCTTGCCTCCACACGTATGGAAGTTTTCTGGTCTTTTCCAATTACAAAGCAACGGCGTCCAGAATGCTTGCAGGTATGCGTGATGAATCCTTTCAGCACCACCTCCTTGTCTACATTCTTTTCTGCATCTTTCAGAATGTCTTCCACATATTTTGCCTTATTGACCGACAGAGCGGCAGTAGGCTGTTCCTGAGAGGTCTCTGATTTTTTGCCATTGTTCACGCACGAGGTAACCGTCAGCAGACAGGCCGCAGCTACGATAAAAAACAGTTTTTTCATTTTCAATTGAGTTTATAGTTATTCATATTTATTCCAAGGAAGAAATAACAGTGCTACTATTCCGGATAAGCCGGCAGCGCACACGCATGTCGCCATCAGTATGCGCTTGAATAAAGATACCTTGTTTCTGCACAAAAAGAAAGTCAGGAGGGCTAAAAAGAAACTGACCACCAATCCCTTTGAAGAAAAATCTTCTACATAAAGATTCACAAAGGAATTCGTTTCGGACGAAGGTGAGAAACGGAACGGGAACAGCCATTCCGACAACTTATTCCACAAAACACGCTTCCGGTCCTGGTGATAGGAAGAGAGCGACTGAAGTGTCACGGCATCCAGTCCGTAACAGTCCATTCCTTCTGCATCCGATACGCGTACGGTCCAGTAAAGCAAGTTGCCCAGAATGTTGATTTCGTCTTTCGTGATGTCTACCGGACGGATATCAAACGGCAGGAAGCGATAACCGCCTTCGTCCGTACTTTCCAGTAAGCCCATTTCGCCCTTCTCGCCAAACAGATAGCCATAGAAACGCTTATCGTTCGTCTCACTCATGACAAACCATCTGATGCCTAACTGTGAACCGATACCCGTATCTTTCACGAAAGGCCGTCCGTTCACCATCTTCAGGTGGAAGAGAGCCCCTTTGCTGTCCAGACAGAAATAGCCCTCCTCATAGGGTTTCCTTACCGTAGGATTTCCCCAATAAGCTTTTACCGGAAAGCTGAAGCCTTTCTTGACAAGCTCTTTGGTGAAGGCTTCACTCTTCTGCCGATTTACCGAATTGGACTGTGCATCAACAAAAGTCAGTTCATGATTCATCCGGAAGTAGTCGCCGGGAAGCGTAAGATTTCCCCGTTTGGGCATGGCTTCCAGCAAAATCCCCATAGCGGGTTGAGGAGAGAATGCATCGGCCGGACGAAAACGGAACATCACTTGTTTGCTTCGCAGGATTTTCACGTCGATGGCCTGTCCCTCCAACGAATCGGGCAACTGGCCTTCCATGGCCAGCTGGCGATAGTTCAGTAACGGAAGCAGTGAGTCGTATTGTGCACGAGGGTACTCGTTACCATGAATATCATAAAATGAATTCTTATGCTCGCGGAAGTCAATCACACAAAGTTCCTTCAACCGGGCACTATAATACATCAGCGGATAGCTGTGCGAATCGTCGGTCATTTTCTGTACCAGTGCCGGCACCGTCCAGGAGGCCAGCAGGGTGACAGACAACAGAATGATTGAAAAAATGAGAGATTTGTATTTCATTGTTCATTGTTTTTATTGTACACCATACTTGAACCGGATGCAGGATGAGAAAGGAAAGATAAAAGAGGCTGCCAGTATCCAGCAGATTCCTGCACCGAACTGTGAATAGGTTCCGGGATAGGAGGAAACAAACAGCATGGACAGCAATCCCACCGATACCACAATGCAAAGCATCCGCTGTTTCCACTGTGGCTCGATACAAACCCACGCAGTGAAGCCATAACCTGCCACTGCTGCCACCATCCATGGAAGCAACTGCTGGAGCATCATTCCTACAATTTCGGAAGGCAGAAACAGGTGGACCACAGCCGCCAGGACCAGCGAAAGCAGCACACAAAGCAGAAAAATGACGCTGAAGCCATACCATAGCATGGAGGCCATAATCTGGGTTTCTCCTGCCGGCAGATGAAGTGTCAGCTTCAAGCGTTTCTGCGTCATCTCGGGCACATACTGCACGACTCCCAGGGCAATCCCGGCCAGTGGCAGCAGGTATTTCATCCACGGGGCAAGCGATGTGCCCTGAAAAAGACAGCCATACCACACATTGACCGCTTCGTTCAAGCGGATTTCGTGGGTAAGGTCAATATAGGTATAGCCCACGGCTGCTGCCATTAGCAACAGCATCACCCCAATCAGGCGGCGGGTTTTCATCCATTCTTTATAAGACAAGGCTCTGAATAAATTCATGACATTAATATTTACCTGTTAAACCAATAAATGCGTCTTCCAGCGAAAGGCTCTCTGCTGTAATTCCCATGACACCCATCGTCTTCAGCCGTTGTTCGACTTCGGACTCTGGCAGAAAAGAATATACTTCCCATTTATTGCCCAGTGCGGAGGGGTGCCAGAATGCTTCATCGGCCTTCAGCCTGAATGTATCTCCCGGACAGGTGAAACGGTACCGCTTGAAATGGTGCATGATTTCCTTTACCGGCTTATGCAACAGCAAGCGGCCATAGTCCATAATCATGCAATCATCTATCAACAGTTCCATGTCTTGAATGATGTGCGACGTAAGAAAGACTGTCTTGTTCTCTGCCGACGCATATTCCCGAAGGTATTCCACAAACAGACGGCGATAACCCGGGTCCAGTCCCATGGAAAAATCATCCAGAATCAGCAGTTCCGGGTCCTGGGCAAAAAGCAGTCCCAACGCCACCTGCGAACGCTGTCCGCACGACATGGTAGAGAGTTTCTGTGAAGGAAGCACCTGCAACTTTTTCAGCAATTCATAATAGGCTTCTCTCTTCCATTTCGGAAAGAAGGCCGAATAAAATTTCTCTATCTGCGAAACCGTGAAGTAAGCATGCTGCACATGCCCTTCCAATAACAACCCCACCTTCGATTTGGTAAGCGGAGAGAGGTGTTCCATCTCTTCACCAAACAGCCTGCACATACCCGAGCGAGGCTTCAGGTAACCGTTGAGGATATTGATGATGGTGGTTTTTCCGGTGCCGTTTTTTCCCAACAGGCCCAATACCTTTCCCTGTTCCACGTCGAAACTGAGATTTTCGTAAATCAAGCGGTTCCCGTAATAATGCGTAATATTTTCACACTCTATTATTTTGCTCATTGTAAGACAATTAAATGATTAGTTCTTAAAATTTTACTCCTACCTTAATGACGGGTTGCACGAAATCCTTTCCTGCCATTGTAGTCGTAAAAGCCCTGGCATACGTCACCTCGCCCCGGACATAACCTGACAGGGAAGGAGTAATTTCTCTTTCATATCCCACGGCCGCATACGGCATCAGCCGGACAGCCGTCTGGTAATTATATTCTGCCACCAGCAAGTCTGCTCTTTCTGCCGGGCGTTGCTGGTTCTCCGATACACTGGCATATTGTTCGTCTTTCTTCATACAGCCCCATCCGCCTTGCAAGCCCAGTCCGGCGGAAGCAGTCCATACCTGCAGACCTTTATACCAGTTTCTGGCACCCTGAAGCCATAGCCTCGTGACGTGCAGACTCTGCTTCCGGAAAAACGGATATTGCGATGCCGTCACAGAGCGGGAACGATAGTCCAGCCGCACTTCGGCCGACCAGCCTGAACGGCTTTCTTTACCTCCTGAAAGAAGTTGATACGCCAGCCAGGCACGTAACTGGTCCCTGCTCATCACGTCATTGCTACCGTAATAGACTATCTGCGATACGCCCAGTCCATCCGTACTTTCCTTATATGAGTTTTCCCTGTTTTCCAGTGATTTCAGGGCGATACCCAGTTCCATCGCCTGAAAAAGTCGGGATTGCTGCCAGGTAAGCTTTATCCGGTAACCTACTTCACTCCCTGTATGAGTAGAGTAGGTGATGCTAGTCGAAGAACCGCTCCCAAAACGTCCGGAAGTCTTTTGCATGAATACCTCCTGAAACCAGTGCAGGTCTCCGCGATGATACTGTCCCTGAAAGGCCACTTCATGTGTTTGAGTAAACAAAGGTGTTGTGTTTGAAGTATATCCACTTTCACCAAACACCTCACTGCGTCCGTAGAAACCTCCAAAACTGATGAGAGAAGTATATTGACGATCGGTCGTTCCATAAATTCCGAAGCCTACCGTTTCCACGTTGCGCAAATACCCGTAAGAAAGTCCGACTTGCCATCCGGGAAAGAGTTCATACGAGAAGCCCGTCGACAAATGCAGGTTCATCAGGGAATTCTGATGCCGCAAGTCCTTGAGCTTGGCGTAGTTTTCCGTACGGTATTCCAGTTGCCCTCCCCATGAGAGGCGAGGAGTGAGGAGATAGCCTGTTTCTCCTCTGAGCATGTACCATTCATGCCGTTTCGTACCAGCTCCCGAATTGTCCATCTCTACAATGTCAAAAGGTGTTTCTTCCGGACGCAGAAAAGCCGAACCCGACATGTGCTTGCCTTGTTCCGTACCGTATGCCATGGCACCTCCTAATACCAGTCGCGAGTTCAGTCGCCAGTAAGATTCGGTCAAGACCAATCCGCCCAGCCGGCTGTCCGACTGATAATAATTCACCAGTTTGCCGCTCCCGTAACTGCCTTCTGCCTGAAGATAGGAGATGCGACCGCACTCCATCCCCGACAGAAAAGAAGGATTGCTTCCGGCAGAAGCTGTATACCTCCACAAGGTTTCCTTAAAGTCTGTCCGAAGAGGAGAGGAGGTCTCTGAGGAAACACTTCCCCAGGACCTGCCTCCCGCCACAAGTGCAAGAAAAAAGCAAGCGATACGATAATGTTTCATGTTTAGTTTCTCAAAGAAGATTTGCTCCGCTGATGGAAGTCGGCTGTTGAATTGTTTGTATCCTGAAAAATAATTCTGGCTCCGTTTTTCAAGGATGCCTCGGCATCTATTCCGCTGGCATCGGTTGAATTTCCTACACCGAGCGAATAGTTATAGACTAGCTTTCCTTTATTCTCTGCAAGTGCTTCCGTAGCTTCTTTATCCACGTTGCGATACAAGGTGTATCCCATACCGCGGGTAAGTTCCACATAGCCTGCATCTACCGAGGGAAGAAGGCGCTTCTGGTTGCCGTCGGCTCCCTGCACGAATACTTCGATACCGTCTACCACCCACTCTGCCGGCACTTTCTTACGCGGCTGACTGGCACTTCCTCCATAAAGGTTGGTGGTGGATGCATCGTCTACAAAAGCTTGTAGGGTAGTACCTTCCGGACGGAATACGAAGAATGCCGGGCCGAACTGGCTGACGGGCCATGCATTACCCAGACCGTATTTGTAAGCTTTCAGGTAGTGGTCGGTAGAAATAAGTTCCGAAGGCGACGGATAGTATTTGGCATTGTTGAAGTCCTCAATGTCATACAGACAGTAATAGGCACTGTTGGCCAGATTCACGGACTGGGAATAGGCCCGTGTGTGGTCGATGGCTCCATTCAGTGCAATCACCAGTTCTTTTCCGGCTTCCAACTGTACCTGCTTGTCGAAATACCAGACAGCCGTTCCGGCCGGTACCCATCCTTCTGCCGCATAAAAGAGTTCACCGTTCACATAGTCCTTATTCGAAGCATGAGGATTGTAAGGGTTTACCATGCCCAGTGCAAAGTCGCTGATGTCAAGTGTTTCTGAAGAATTGTTATACAGCACGACATACTGGTCCATGGCAAACGTACCCGAACCATCGTCTTTCGGGCAGCCTCCTACATACAGTTCCTTAATCAGCACGGAACCTCCTGAAGACATTTCCAGTTTGATCGTAGCCTCTACCGTTTCCTGAGTCACATTGACCGATGTATTCAATCCGTTGAAAAGATACACTTTGGCATCGGTCACCCGTTTGTCGGAAGCCGAAGCTTCATAAATACCTTGCGGCACTTCAAAAACAGCTACTCCCTCTGCATTGGTCGACTGACTGAAGGTGGTACTGCCCGACGTATTCTTCAAAGTCACGCTGACTCCCTTCACAGGCTCAAATCCGCTTTCCTCGGGATACACCAGCCGAATGTTTACACAGCTTACCGGATAACTGCCGTTTTCTTTCTCCTTACACGCGCTGAAAGCCAGTATCAGGATTAAGGCACAGCACGCAAATAACATCTTTTTCATCATACTCATAGTGTTTATAATTTTAATTTAAATGATATGCCATAGTTAAAGGGAGTGACCTGTGAAGAAGCGAACAGACTTTCCTCATTATCCGTCTGCCAGTTTTTTATCTTCTGCAAGCTGTAGAAAAAGTTGTTGGCAAAGAATGACACTGTCAGGTACTTCCCGATTTCTTTCGATACGTTCAGGTTGGCCGAGAAATAGGGGGAATATCCCTGCTTCCTGAACATATAGCCAGTGGTGCTTTTTAACACCAGTTTACTGAGTTCGTTATACAACTCCTTGTCATGTTCGGCAGACCACAGGAACTTTTCCATGAACGGTATACGGGTTCCCATATCTTCTCTCGATACATAATACAGCGGATACGTAGCCACGTAACTGGCTCCGTTATAAATATCCGTCTGGGTGGACGAGGGTAGATAATCACTCTGCGAGTCGAGCACATAGCTCCGGGGGCCATCGCTGTATTCACTCAGATTCTGCCGCGTGTTCAGAAGAGTGCCTTCAAACCGCAGAGAGAAAATCATTCTGATTTTCGGCACATGCGTCACCAAGGTCAGGTTGGTGTTCAATCGTTGCGTCATGAATCCGTTGTAGTTGCCATTGCCTCCTACATAATAACCGATGTATTTATAAGGCTGTCCGTCCGTATCAGTCAGGCTGCTGGTAGACGGTACCATCATTTCGTCAATCCCTTTGTAGCGATAATACTTCCCGTCTATGCGGATGGAAGTATTGATTGCCTTTATCCGGTTAAAATCAAGCACCCATTCCAGCCCCATCCGTGAAGAGGAAGAACCGTTCACATTCATGACGGCCGACTGGAAATCATGAATCTCCTTATAGGCAAGCGTCTGAGAGGGAAGTATCCCGTTCTTGTCGGACACGGTCACAATTCCTGTCGTACGGTCAATGCTATACACCCTGTCGGCCGAAGGTATCAGGCAATCATTGAGTGCGTTCTGGGCGGTCAACTTATAATCAAACGGAGTATAGATACGCGTACTGGTATAAGGTTTTGACAGGGTGTTATAGAAGAATGACAGCGAAATCCGTATCCACTTCAGACGAATGTCCATTCCGGCTTCTCGCATAAGGCTGTACTGCCATTGCAATTCCGGATTATAGACAGGAAGTACAGGATGGGTGTGATAAGCATAATAGGTCGTTCCGTCGGCCATTGCTCCAGGGGCAAATGCCAGACGGTCTACATACGTTTCCCGTGGATACAGCATCTCGAACGAAGGAAATTTCACTGCCTTCCCCCATCCGGCACGAAGGGTCGCCCCTCGAAAGAAACCATGCTCTTTTTCGCCAAATGAATACTTGACACTGAAACGGGGAGACAGACTGGATACGGTGCCATACACTGTGCCCGGGATGAAAGTCATGTCACTTCGGAGTCCTCCTTTAAGGAGCAGTTGCGAATGACGGAAAGGCAGGGTTATCTCTTCTTCTGCATACGCAGCCAGATTGTGCATGAAAGGTAACTCATCGTAACGGTATTCCCTCCAGGTGGGAGCTATCGACATGTCTTCATAATACGTTCCTTTACCCAAGTTGCCTTCTCCTTTCATATCTGTTCCTGCCAGCAGATTACTGGCTGCGTTCCCGATTTTATGACTCCAGCGCGCTTTCAAGTAGGCTGTGTAATTTATGGGTTGGCTATCGTTGAATGACGTCACGTACCAATAGCCGGTGGGCAACAAAATAATAGGTGAGGAGGAATTCTCTTCATATTTGGAAGCCACAAAATATCCTTCTTCGGTAGTATGCAGTGCAGGCTGGACGGACGAAGCCGACTGGTTTTTCTTTTCTTCCACTCGCTTGTCGGCGTACGAGAAGGTCACCCCTCCACGCAAATTGGATAGCCAGGGCGAATTCAGCATATAGTTAAATGAAAGACTGCTCCATAACGCATTGTCTCGACTCTTGGTATAAGTTTCCTTGAAAGCATCCGGATCGGCCTCGGTATTATTGCCTCCCACATTACCGTTCAGGCTGAAATCGACAGACAAAGTTTTTCCGGTCTTTGTATGCAGGCTGTTGGAGTATCTTAGGCCAAACGCATTGCGTACATACGATGTGTAGGGTGATGCAATGTCGGACACAGAGCGAACCCGTTCATAGGACAAGTTCAGTACGCCAGCTTTTGTCCCTAGTTCCACTCCTTTACTTACGGCATACGACTGGGTAGTAGGACGCACAGCCACATCGACAATCAGCGGACTTTTTCCTTTGCGTGTCACAATTTTTACCACTC
This sequence comes from uncultured Bacteroides sp., assembly GCA_900551445.1. GTDB lineage: Bacteria > Bacteroidota > Bacteroidia > Bacteroidales > Bacteroidaceae > Phocaeicola. Next base: position 56,505 of record URWA01000008.1, read on the forward strand.
CGTTGGTCAGGTCGCCATATTCCACAGAAGGTACTCCGGTGATAACTTCAATCCGTTCTACATTGCTGTTGCCAATGTTACGGGTATCCGTCCCAGAGGTAGAAACAGCTGTAGCATTACCCGACAGGCGCACCCCGTCCATCTCAACTACGGTTCCGAAATCAGGTTTTCCCATTTCAGCTCTTTCTCCTCGCAGCGTGATTACCTGAGCTGAAGAAGTCAGCCCCTTGAACTTGCTGGTCTGTTCTCCGGGTAAGAGGCTTAACGCGTCAGATACACTGACACTCTGTAAATGATCCAATGCCGTACGCCCCAGTGTGTATGCCGTGGTGGCATCTGTGGCTTTCCTTTCTGCCGTAACAGTTACCTCGTTCAGGGCCAACGTCTGTTCGGAAAGATACACCACGATGTTTTCCTTATCCTTCCTGACGTCCAGTTGTAATTTATATTCAGAATAGCCCAGACAACGCACCAGCACCTCATGCTTTCCTTCTGAAAGATGCTGAATGACGAACTTTCCTTGCGAATCGGTCATGGTACCGATACCACTTCCTTCAATCCACAACGTTGCGAACTCTACCGGTGCTTTGGATTTTGCATCAAGTACGGTTCCGATTATTTTGTGTGGTTGTCCCCAGACAGTCAGACTGACACTTGTAAGAAAGCCTATAAAGATTGTTTTCATATCCTGATAATTTCAGGCACAAAGGTATCCTTATAGGAAGGCTGTGTCAATCGCAAAAATTAGGTAATGTGCCTTCTGCTTTTCATCATGTTTAGGTATTACTGTCTGTTAGAAAATAAGTAATGTTTCATAAAAGAAAAGTGATTGATACATGCTGTTTCAACTGGTATGTATTGTTTTATTTGTAAATCTTTTTCTTATCTGCCTGTTTTCGGAAAATCTGTGCCGCGATGCTGCCTGAGAAGTTGTGCCACACCGAGAACATGGCTCCTGGAACAGCCGCCAGGGGGAACAGGGCGAAATGCGTTGTAGCCAGCGAAGTGGCCAGTCCGGAGTTCTGCATGCCCACCTCGATGGCGATGGCCGACCGTTTGGACGGTTCGCTTCCGGTCAGGGCCGCCAGTCCGTAGCCCAAGGTCAAGCCGAGGACATTGTGCAGAATCACCGCCACGGCTACAATCAGGCTGCATGCCAGGATGCTGGCCGCGTTGTGTGCCACGATGATGCCGATGATGAAGGCGATGGCCAGCGTGGAAATCATGGGCAGCAGCGGAACGATTCGCCGGGTAGTCCGGTTGAAGTAATGATTGGCGGCAAATCCCAAGACGATGGGTACAATCACCACCTGCACGATACTCAAAAACATGCCGGCGATGTCTACGTCGACCGATTCCCCGGCCAGCAGCCATACGAGGGCCGGCGTGAGCAGGGGAGCCAGCAGGGTGGAGACCCCGGTCATGGCCACACTCAGGGCCACGTCGCCTTTGGCCAGGTAGCAGATGACGTTGCTGGCCGTACCTCCCGGACAGCATCCTACGAGGACCACGCCCAAGGCCAGTTCTTCCGGCAGGGCCAGCAGTCGGCAGAGCAGCCACGCCAGGGAAGGCATGATAAGGAACTGGGCCAGTTCGCCCACGAGAATATCTTTAGGGTGTTGCAACACAGGCTTGAAGTCGGACGGGCGGAGAGTCAGTCCCATGCCGAACATCACCACGCCCAGCATCGGCGTGATGGCCGATGTGCTTATCCAGTTGAATGAGGCGGGGAGGAAGAGTGCCACGGCGGTCACTAATACCACGATGAGGGTGATGTGCGCCGCAATCCAGGCGGAGATTTGGATGAGGTTATTTTTCATTGCTTCTGAAGTGTATGTCATCTTTTAAAATTGCGTGCAAAGGTACGAAAACCCCAGCGAATCGCAAGCAAAAACAGCGGCTTCGATAATTGAGGTAGAATTATCCGTAATTGGGACGCTTCAAAATCCTTCAAAACCGCTTATCTTTGTAGAAAAACAAAGAGAGATATGAAAGTTTTATTGATCAACGGAAGTCCCCACAGAGAGGGAAACACATTTATCGCCTTGTCGGAAGTGGCGAAGGCGTTGGAAGCGAATGGCGTAGAGGCGGAAATCGTATCCATCGGAACCAAAGCGGTGCAGGGTTGCATTGCCTGTGGCCGTTGTAGGGAACTGGGACGGTGCGTGTTCAAGGATGAGCTGTACCAGAGAATCCGGGAGAAACTGGAGACGGCAGACGGTATCGTCGTCGGGTCGCCGGTGTATTACGCAGGGCCCAACGGCTCGCTTTGCGCCTTGCTCGACCGTCTGTTCTATTCTGCCGGCGACTTGCTGGCCTACAAGCCCGCTGCTTCGGTGGCTGTATGCCGTCGCGGAGGAGCCAGTGCGACGTTCGACCGCCTGAATAAGTATTTCACCATCAACAACATGCCGGTGGTATCTTCCCAATACTGGAACAGCGTGCACGGCAGGTTGCCCGGCGAAGCGAGTCAGGACATCGAGGGATTGCAGACCATGCGCACGCTGGGACGCAACATGGCATGGCTGCTGAAGAACCTGAAGCAGGGAGGGGAGCCTGTCCCACCCAGTGAGCCGTGGACACCGACTCATTTCATCCGTTAGAAGCGGGGCATATTGATATGAATCTGTATAGGTAATTGTTTCCTGTTTTGGAAACTTTTCTGTATATTTGTTCCTGTATTAAAATGCCTGGTATGACAAATAGATTGGAAAATATAGGTTTGATGATTCGTGATGAACGTCTTCGCAAAGGATTGACTCAGGAAGAACTTGGCGAGCGGGTAGGAGTCGGTAAAGCACAAATTTCAAAGATTGAAAGTGGAAAGGGGCTTACGATAAAGACTGTGACAAAGGTGCTTGATGCTCTTGGAATGTCTGCTTCTATTATCTTGAAGAAGACACAGACAATTGATAAGAATGTGATTGCATACATTATTGCTGCTATCAGTGAATTTGCCAAAACTTACCGTATTTCGGTTCGTGAGGCAAACAATTATCTGATACGCTTTAAGGGCATTGATTTTCTTACGGAACATTATGATGCAGAGCATTTGCTTTCATTTGATGATACGATTCAGGATCTTACTCAAGTTTGTTTAAATAATGGAGGGGGTATTCAATGAAACTATATCACGGTTCTAATACTATAATTGAACAGATAGACTTGTCAAGATGTAAACCTTACAAAGATTTCGGACAGGGATTTTACCTGACAGCGATTAGAGAACAGGCGGAGCAAATGGCCAGACGTACATCTGCAATCTATGGGGGAGAACCTGTCGTTACGGAGTTTGAATTTGATGAAACAGCGCTGAATGTCCTTTCTGTAAAAACGTTTGAAGAACCAAGTGAAGAATGGGCCTTGTTTGTGATGGCTAATCGTAGCAGGAATCACCTACAACCGACACATGGTTTTGATATCGTCATAGGGCCTGTCGCCGATGATACCATCGCCACTTTATTCCGTAATTTTGATGACGGCATTATCGATTTGCCGATGCTCGTGAATGGATTGAAATACAAAAAGGTTTCGTCACAATATTTGTTTCATTCGGTAGAAGCCATAAAATACTTGTGCAGAATATGAATAAACGAATGCAATATCTGGTAGAAGGCATTTCCAAAGATATAATAGCTTATCTTATGGAAGATAACGGATACGACTTATCAACTGCTCTCAAAGAATTCTACAACTCTGAAACTTTTGCAAAACTTTCGGATGAGGCTACTGGGCTTTATATTGAAAGTTCTGCTTATGTCTACGAGATGCTGAAAGGGGAGTTTGAGTTTGGTAAAATTTAATGGGATTTCCCGATGCTGCCACATTGTCTCACTCTTTGGGCCCTATCACCATCAGTGAAAAGTAGGGAAACTTCTTTTCCTTGATAATCGCCGGGTCGGAGGTATAGAATTCGTTCGCCCGGCTGATGTTTTCGAAGTAATGGAACGTTGCTTCGGGATGGGAGTCGATGCACTGACGCACGGCTTCCGCGCAAAGAGGCAGTTTCATGATGACGAGGACATAGCCGGATTGGAGTTTCTCGGCCAGTTCCTCGGCGGAAATGAGGCCCGGGATGACCAGCAGCCTTTCTTCCTGTTTGGCTAGGTGGAGACCTGCCACGGGGCCTGCGGCAATGAAGGCTGGAATGCCTGCGATGCGTCTCACCGGCAAGCCCCTATTTTCCAACAATTCATACAGGTACTGCACGGAAGCATAGAACCCGGCATCGCCCTCGGCGGCCACGGCTATCTTCTGCCCTTCACGGTAATCTTCCTCTATCTGTGCGGCCACCTCGTGATACACCTGCAGGGCCGCTTCTCTGTGCTTGTTCATCGGAAGGGTGAACGTCTTGATTTTCTCTTCCCCGATTCCCAATGCCCGCAGGGTGTTTGCGGCGTAGGAGGAGGGGATACCGGCGGCACTGCGGGTGCCCGGACAATAGATAGAGGAGGCTTCCTGTAGGGCCTTCAGTCCTTTCAGGGTGATGAGTTCCGGATCGCCGGGGCCTAAGGATACAAACTGAATTGCGGGATACGATGGTTTCATAGAGTCAAAAGGGGGTTGTTTTTTGCGGTCGCTAAGATACGACCTTTTTTGTGAAAATGAAAAATTTGCCGGGATGTAGCATATCAAAAAATATTTTCTACCTTTGTGGCGATATTGGTTCATTGCTTGGAGAAAGCGTGATGAAAAGGGAATCAGGTGAAAGTCCTGAACAGACCCGCTGCTGTAAGTTTCGCATGATTTTCAGGAAATCTGCATGCCACTGTCGGAAAGATGGGAAGGCTCCTGAAAAGAAACAAGTCAGAAGACCTGCCAGTGTCGTACATAGTTTTTTATGCTTTCGGGAAATAAGGTATGAAAACAACGAGCTGGACTTCTCTCTACCCGTTCTGGATATACGGAATCCTCTTCTCTTTGTATTTGCATGCGTCTCGCGGGCATAAGTGTGTGGTATGAAGATTTGAGGAACTTATGAAACACCTGACACTCATTTTTGTTTTCGTTTTTGGCATTGTCGGCTTCTCGGAAGGGCTGGCACAGAAACTGGTCACTCTTTCGGGCCGCATCACGTCTGCCCACGGACAGCCTGTGGCGCAGGCCTCGCTGGCGGTGGAGGGTACGGCCTACGGGACGTATTCGGACGAGAAAGGGGGCTACCGACTGGAGCTTCCGGAGGGGACGTACACCGTGGTGGCTTCTTTCATCGGCTATGAGAGCCAGAAGCAGACGGTCCGGTTGGCTGGAAACAAGCGAATCGACTTTGTCCTGAAGGAAGAGGCCGTGGCCTTGAATGAGGTGGAAGTCTATGCCAAGAGCCAATCGCAGAAATTGCGGGAAGGTACGTTCGCCGTCAGTGCGCTGGATGTGAAGCCGATTGTGAACTCGTTGAACAACCTGAGCGAGCTGGTGGACCGGGCTTCGGGCATCAAGGTGCGGCAGGAGGGAGGCGTCGGGTCGGACTATGACCTGTCCATCAACGGGATGTCGGGCAATTCGGTCCGTTATTTCATCGACGGGGTGCCGCTGGAGACAAAGGGCTCCGGAGTGTCGCTGGCCAATCTGCCGGTCAATCTCATCGACCACATCGAGATGTACAAGGGGGTGGTGCCGGCTTATTTGGGGGCTGACGCGCTGGGCGGTGCCATCAACATCGTGACGAAGAAAGAGAAAAAGAATTATCTGGACCTATCGTACGGGATAGGTTCGTTCCACACGCACAAGGCGGATTTGAACGCGCAGGTGGTGTTTCCCAAGAGCGGGATTATCGTGCGTCCGACCGTCGGAGTCAATTATTCAAAGAACGACTATATGATGAAAGGGGTAGAGGTGTGGGAGGAAAGCGTGCGGAAGTATGTGCCTTCCAACCGCCGGCGTTTCCACGACGATTATTTCTCGCTACTGGCCCAGGTGGAGGTCGGAGTGAGCGGGAAACGGTGGGCAGACGATTTCTTTGTGACGGCTTCGTATTCGAAGGTGGACAAGGAGCTGCAGACGGGTTCTATCCAGACCAAGGTCTACGGGATGGCCGAGCGGAACGGGTCGGCTTATAACGTGTCGGCACAGTACCGCAAGAAGGACTTCCTGTTGAAGGGGTTGCAGATGCACAGCATGCTTTCGCATACCTGGGACTATTCGCTGACGGTGGATACGGCCTACCGGGTGTACGACTGGAACGGGAATTATGTGGAGAGTTCCCGCAATGAGATTACGGGCCGGGAACGGTCGTTGCGGCATTACAAACGTCCCACGACGATGTTCCGCTCCAACTGGGACTATCGTTTTCATCCGCAGCACACCCTGAACCTGAACTACTTGTTCAACCGGACGGGAAACGACCGCTACGATGACGTGGATGACAGTTTTATGCCGTCCAATGACGTGGTATGCAAACACATCCTCGGCCTTTCCTATCAGCAGCAACTGTGGCAGGACAAGATGGAGAACACGTTCTTTATCAAGGATTACATCAATCACCTGAATATCCGGCAGACGGACTTGTACTGGCAGACGGGCTCGGACAAGGTGAAGGGAGAAAGTACGGGTAATTACTTGGGATACGGGGCTGGCACGCGGGTGAAGTTCCGGGAGCCGGTCGCGCTGAAGGCTTCGTTCGAGCATAGCGTGCGTCTGCCTCTGGCCCGTGAACTGCTGGGCAACGGGTCTACGGTCTATGCCAATACGGCGTTGCGTCCGGAAAGGAGCAACAACGTGAACGTGGGGCTCTTTGGTACGTGGCATCCCGGAGTGGGGCATGTGTTGTATTACGAAGTGAACGGCTTTATGCGGTTTGTGGACGATTATATTCAGGCCGTGGTGGCGGAGAAAGAGGGCATGATGCAGTATCAGAACGTGCCTGCGGTGCATATCAAGGGATTGGATGCGGAAGTGCGCTACAGCTGGAGGAACCACTTGCAGTGCATGGCCAATGTGAGCTGGCAGGACGCGCGCGACCAGCGTAAGTACAAGGACGACGGCAAGCCTTCGGCTACATACCTGAACCGGGTGCCCAACCGCCCGTGGTTGTTCGGGGCGGCGGAGGTCGACTATACGTTTCACGAGGTCGGCCTGAAGCGCAGCAGTCTGCGCCTGGAGGGTTCGTATCAGTGGGTACACTGGTATTTCCTGACTTGGGAGGCGTACGGCTCGAAGGAGAGCAAGGCGCAGATTCCGGCGCAGCATGTGGTCAATGCGGGGGTGACTTACTCGCTGGAAAACGGGAAGTACAACCTCTCGGTCAGCTGTGACAACCTCTTTGATAAGTTGGTGTACGACCATTACAAACTGCAAAATCCGGGAAGGTCGTTCTTCCTGAAGTTCAGGGTGTTCCTGAACTGACATGTGAATCTGAACTAGATATTAACGAACTATAGTAATATTAATCTTAAACATTATGTGTATGAAAACAACGAAATTTTCTTTTCTGAGATTCCTGAAAGCGGGTGTGTTTGCTGCGGCACTCTTTTCTTTTGCGGCATGTAGTAAGGATACTCCGTCTGAAAATACGGTAGACCCGGAACCTGCCGGGAAGTATCATTTTGATATCTTCATGACGGTAGGCCAGCACGGCGGCATGGGAGGAGGAGATAATACGATTGTCAAAAGTGTGGAATTGCTGACAGCCGACCAGCCGATGATTGATATCAAGGGGTCCGGTGTGGAACTGAATCCGTACACCATCGAGCTGATTGCCAAAGGGAAATATTATTATCAGGTGCCGAGCAAGCAGACGCGTTTCACGAAGTTCCGGATTCTGGACAACAAGATTGAAGTGGTGCAGGAACAGCCGTTTGGGGTGAATTCCTATACCGAACGGAAGTACACGCATGCGTGGCTGGACGACAAGACGCTGCTGATTATGGCGGCCAATGGCGATGCGGACAAGATTGTCTGGACCAAACTGAATGTGGAGGATATGCGCATCTTGTCGGAGGGCACGCTGGAGCTTCCTTTGCCGGCCAAGGCGACTGCGTTTACGACGACGGGTATTCTTACCTACAATGAGAAGGTGGGCAAGCTGTATTATTTCTATTATGGAAAGACGAAGGCCGGCCGGAAAGGGGTGGCTACTTCCAACTTCCTGACCGCCATCATCAATCCTTCGGACATGAAAGTGGAAAGCAACAAGGTCAATGCGCTGGCCGGAGAAATGGCCGGAAGTTCCTACGGACAGCTGTTGCAGGACTGTGTGACTTACGACGAAGCCGGGAACCTCTACCTCGCCGCATTTACCAAGAAGGGCGATTTGGAAGAAGGTTGTCTGTTGCGTATTAACAAGGGGGAAACGGACTTCGACCCTTCTTATAACGGCTATCCGAATGCGGACGGGAAACTGTGTACGGTTCAGTACCTGGGCAACGGCAAGGCGCTGACTTACGCTAGAAACCAGTCGGCCAATACGGGACGGGACACTTACAGCCTATATTATTCCATCGTGGACTTGAAAACGGGCAAAAGAACCCGGCTGGCTTTCGACGGGAAGGAAATCGGTTTCAATAGTGGCCGTTTCTCCCAGCGTTCGGTAGTGGTGAACGGAAAGGCTTATATCGGGGTCAATACGGAGAAAAGTACCTGCATTTATATTTACGACGTCGCTACCGGAAAGGTGGAAAAAGGGGCGGATATCGCGCAGGGTTACTATTTCGACGTATTGAGAGTAGTGGAGAATTGAGAAATCTTATAACTTTGCAAGGATAAGAAAGCGATAGAATCAAGACGAATGGCGAATCACAAGATAATTGTAGCAGGCATCGGCCCGGGCTCCGCGGAGGACATCACTCCGGCGGTGGTCCGGGCCTTGGCTAGTGCGGATGTGGTAGTGGGATATCACTATTACTTTCAGTTTGTGCGTCCCTACTTGAAGGAGGGGACGGAGTGTGTGGACACGGGGATGAAGCGGGAACGCGACCGGGCCCGTCAAGCTTTCGAACTGGCGGAACAGGGAAAGTGTGTCTGTGTCATCAGCTCGGGCGACTCCGGCATCTACGGGATGGCACCGTTGATGTATGAGATGAAGCGGGAACGCGCCAGTGAGGTGACGCTGGAGGTGTTGCCGGGCATCAGTGCGTTTCAGAAGGCGGCTGCCAGACTGGGGGCGCCGGTGGGGCATGATTTCTGCGTGATTTCCTTGTCCGACCTGCTGACGCCATGGGAGAAGATTGAGAAACGCATCCGTGCGGCGGCATCGGCCGACTTCGTGACAGCAGTCTACAATCCGAAGAGTGAGGGCCGTTACTGGCAGTTGTACCGCCTGAAGGAGATTTTCATGCAGGAGCGGGAAGCGACGACGCCGGTGGGCTATGTGCGTCAGGCCGGACGTGAGGAAGAGACCGTGAAGCTGACGACGCTGGCCGACTTTGACCCGGAGGACGTGGACATGTTTACGGTGGTGCTCATCGGGAACTCGCAGTCGTACGAATGGGCGGGCCATATAGTTACCCCACGGGGGTATTATCAGCCAGAAAAAATGGAGGCGACAGGCATCGGACAGGAGATTATGATTCACAGCTTCCAGACCATTTCCAAGGAACTGAAGAAACAGGACCTGCCGCTCGGACACAAGTGGGCGTTGCTGCATGCCATCCATACGACGGCCGATTTCGAGATGGAGCACTTGCTGTACAGCGACGAGCATGCGGTGGAGAAACTGCATGAACTGCTGGTGACGGGCAAGGTACGTACCATTATCACCGACGTGACCATGGCAGCTTCGGGCATCCGGAAACGGGCCCTTGAACGGCTGGGACTGGAGGTGAAGTGTTACCTGAACGATGAAAGGGTGGCTCGGATGGCCGCTGAAAAGCAAATCACCCGTACCCAGGCGGGCATACGTCTGGCAGTGGAGGAGCATCCGGATGCCTTGTTTGTCTTTGGAAACGCGCCCACGGCCTTGATGGAGCTGTGTGCCCTGATGAGAAAGCAGAAGGCCCATCCCGGAGGCATCATCGCGGCTCCGGTGGGATTTGTGCATGTGTGTGAAAGCAAGTACATGGTGAAGACCTTCCAGAACGTGCCCAAACTGATTGTGGAAGGACGGAAGGGAGGAAGCAATCTGGCAGCCACCTTGGTGAACGCCATCCTGACGCTGGACGATGCGGCCTTGTTAAAACCCGGACGCGATGTGTAGGCAGTCATTCCATATTATCGGCATCAGCGACAGCACCGAGATTTATTTTCCGCCTCCGGTGCAGGAAGTCATCTCCCGGGGGAAGGTGTTTTCGGGGGGCGTGCGCCATCACCAGCTGGTGGAAGGGTTCTTGCCCGAAGGGGCAGAGTGGATAGACATCACCGTGCCGTTGGACAAGGTGTTCACGCAGTATGCCGCGCACCGGGAGATTGTGGTCTTTGCCTCCGGCGACCCGCTGTTCTTCGGCTTTGCCAATACCGTACAGCGCCTGTTGCCCGAGAGTAGTATCCACGTCTATCCCACGTTCAATTCCTTGCAGATGCTGGCCCATCGCCTGCTGTTGCCTTATCAGGAGATGCGGATGGTATCGCTGACCGGGCGTCCGTGGAAGGCTTTCGATGCCGCACTGATACGCGGGGAGCGCATGATCGGGGTACTGACTGACAGGGTGAAAACGCCGGCAGCCATTGCCGCCCGGATGCAGGAATACGGTTACGACAATTACCGGATGTATGCGGGAGAGGCTTTGGGCAATGCGGCGGAAGAACGGGTGCGGGAGCTGACGGTGGAAGAAGCCCGGCACACCACTTTCCAATCACCCAACTGTCTGATTCTGGTACGCTCGGCACTGCGCCGTCGTCCGCTGGGACTGAAGGAGTCGGAGTTTGCGCTGTTGAACGGCCGGGTGAACATGATTACGAAACGGCCGGTACGCCTGCAGACCTTGAGCATGCTGGATTTGCAGATGCGCACGGTCTTCTGGGACATCGGCAGTTGCACGGGTTCCGTGTCGATTGAAGCGAAGAGTCTCTATCCCGAACTTGAGGTGATTGCCTTTGAACGGCGTCCGGAAGGAGCGGAACTGCTGCGGGCGAACAGTGTCAAGTGGGGAACCCCCGGCATACGGTTTGTGGGCGGGGATTTCATGGAACAGCCTCTGACCGACCTCCCTCGTCCGGATGCCGTGTTTATAGGCGGGCATGGAGGCCGGTTGCAGGAGTTGCTGAAGCGTGCAGACGAGGTCTTGCTTCCGGGAGGAGTAATCGTATTCAACTCGGTGAGCGAGGACAGCTTGCAGCAGTTTTACGAGGGAGTGGCGCAGACCGGACGTCGGGTGACCGAACGCATCCGGCTTGTGGTGGATGCCCATAATCCAATTGAAATATTGAAAGCAGAATGAAAGAGAAAACAGCCATTATATTGATATCTTCCCAGGCATTGCCGATGGCGCAGCTGCTGGAGAAGGAATTGGGAGATTGTACCATTTTTTCACAAAAGGCACTCGACGGATGCACGCAGGTGGCCTCGTACAGTGAGTTCGTGGCGGCTTCGTTTGCCGCATACGACCGTTTCCTGTTTATCGGGGCCATGGGCATCTGTGTGCGTTGCATCGCTCCCTGTGTGTCCGACAAATATGCCGACCCGGCAGTGGTGTGTATGGACAGTACCGGGCAGTTTGTCGTTCCGGTATTGTCCGGCCATGTGGGAGGGGCCAACGAGTGGGCCCGGCAGATTGCCTCCATCTTGGGGGCACAGGCGGTCATCACCACCCAAAGCGACTGCCACGGGGTGTGGGCCCTGGACTTACTGGCTGCCCGGTTCGGATGGCAGACCGCGTGCTCGCACGAGGAGATGAACCGCGCGATTGCCCGTTTCGTGAATCAGGAAAGAGTGGCCTTGCTGTTGGACATAAAGGACAAGGGTACCGCCTGGCTGGAGCGTACCCTCCCGCCGTATGTAAAAGTGTATTTCCATTACGCCGACATTCCTTTTGAAGACACGGACCTGCTGATTGCCGTCACGCCCTACGAGTACGAGGCGCCGGTGCAGGCCTTATATTATCGTCCGCCGGTGTTGCATCTCGGAGTGGGCTGCAAGAAACAGTGCGTACCCGACGGCATTGCCGAGTACATCGAGGAAGTGATGCACTCGCACGGCCTGTCACCGTTGTCGCTGGCTACGGTGGGTACGATTGAGCTGAAGAAAGACGAGCCGCTGCTGAAGGCGTTGCGGGAGCAATGGAAACAGGCCAAGGTCTGTATCTATTCTGCGGAAGAGCTGAGCGGTCTGGAGATACCCCATCCGTCGCAGAAGGTGTATGAAGTGACCGGGGTCTATGGTGTGGCCGAGAGTGCGGCACTCAAAAGCAGCGGAGGCGGAAAATGGCTGCTGGAAAAACAGAAAGGAGAGTTGGTGACGGGCTCGCATTTCACCTTTGCGGTGACACTGGCGGCAGATGCGGTGCGCGGAGGACACATCGAGATTGTGGGGGCCGGTCCCGGTGACCCGGAACTGATTTCGGTACGTGGTAAACGGATGCTGGAAAAGGCCGACCTGGTACTGTATGCGGGCAGTCTGGTGCCGCGCGAGCTGACTTATTACGCGAAGGAAGGGGCCGTGGTGCGCAGTTCGGCCCACATGGACCTGCAGGAGCAGTTTGCCTTGATGAAGGAATTCTACGACCGGGGACTGTTTGTGGTGCGTCTTCACACCGGTGACCCGTGTATCTACGGTGCCATTCAGGAACAGATGGCCTTCTTCGATGCCTACGGCATGAGCTACCACATCACGCCGGGAATCTCGTCTTTCCAGGCGGCGGCAGCGGCCCTGCGTTCGCAGTTCACCATCCCGGAGAAGGTGCAGAGCATCATCCTGACCCGGGGAGAGGGGCGTACTCCCATGCCGGAGAAAGAACAGTTGCACAAGCTGGCCCAGTCACAAAGTACCATGTGCATCTACCTGAGCGCGTCCATCGTGGAGAAGGTGCAGGAAGAACTCTTGCAGGCCTATCCGCCGGAGACGCCTGTGGCCGCCTGCTACAAGCTGACGTGGAAGGAAGAGAAAATCTACCGGGGCGTGCTGAAAGACCTGGCCCGTATCGTTCGTGACAATCACCTGACCCTGACCACGCTGCTGGTGGTAGGAGAAGCGATAGACAACCGCAAGGGGCTTTCCCGTTTGTATGCCTCCGACTTTACCCATTTGTTCCGGTCATGATACTCGTATTAGGTGGAACCACGGAAGGGCGGCTGGCCGTGAAAGTGCTGGATGAGTCGGGCAAGCCTTATTTCTATTCCACGCGCGGAGACTCGCAGCAGGTCAGTTGCCGTCATGGGGAGCGTGTCAGCGGGGGCATGGATGCGGAAAAGATGGAAGCCTTCTGTCGGGCGCACTCTGTCCGCCTGCTGGTGGATGCGGCCCACCCGTTTGCCGTCCGCTTGCACGAAACCGTGGAACAGGTCAGCCGGAGCCTCCAGTTGCCCGTGGTGCGTTTCGAACGTATCTATCCGCCCCGCACCGACGATGTCATCTGGTGTGCGGATTATCAGGAGGCGGTCCGTCGGTTGAAGGAGGACGGCATAACCCGTCTTCTGGCACTGACCGGCGTGCAGACCATCGGGAAACTGCGCGACTTCTGGGCGGACGATACCCTCCAGCCGACCTGCTGGTTCCGTATCCTGGACCGGGAGGAATCCGTCTCACTGGCCGTTCGTCAGGGTTTCGATGTGAATCGGCTGGTCTTTTACCATGAAGGCGCACCGGAGACGGAACTTCTGGAGCAGTTGAAGCCCCAGGCCATCCTGACCAAAGAGAGCGGCGAGAGTGGGGGTTTTGTCGAGAAACTGGAGGCGGCCCGCCGTGGGGAAATTCCGGTCTATGCGGTCTGTCGCCCTTCCCTGTCGGCCGATTTCATTACGGTGACCGGCATACACGGATTGCGGAAAGCCGTCGAGCGCTTGCTGCCCGATTTCTATCCCTTGCGGAGCGGATACACCACCGGAGCCTGTGCCACGGCTGCGGCCAAGGCGGCCCTGATTCGCTTGCTGACGGGCGAATCGCTTTCGGAAGTACGTTTTCGGATTCCCGACGGAGAGGAACTGTCCTTGCCCCTTGCGTCCGTCTGTCAGGAAACAGACACATCGGCTACGGCTGCCGTGGTGAAAGACGCGGGCGATGACCCCGACGTGACCCACCGCAGCGTGATAGAGGCCAAGGTGGCGTTCGCCGCACAACCCGGCATCCGTTTCCTGCAAGGGAAAGGGGTGGGGAAAGTCACCCTTCCCGGCCTGGGATTGCCGGTGGGAGAGCCTGCCATCAATCCGGTTCCCCGGCAGATGATGATGCGAGAACTGTCGGCCCTGTACGACGGGGGACTGGAGGTGACGATTTCCGTACCGGGGGGAGAGGAACTGGCCCTTCGTACGTTCAATCCCAAGCTGGGCATCGTAGGCGGGATTTCCATCATCGGGACTTCGGGCATCGTGCGGCCTTTCTCTTCCGAGGCTTTTGTGGAAGCCATCCGTCGGGAGGTGGAAGTCTGTCAGGCCATCGGAGCGGAACGGCTGGTGCTCAACTCAGGTGCCAAGAGCGAAAAATACGTGAAGCGTGAATACCCGGACTTGCCCCCGCAGGCCTTCGTACATTACGGGAACTACATCGGCGATACCCTGAAGATTGCAGACGACCTGCACATCGGGAAAGTAACGATGGGCATCATGCTGGGCAAAGCGGTGAAACTGGCCGATGGGCACTTGAATACCTACAGCAAGCAGGTGGTGATGAACAAACAGTTCTTGCAGGAACTGGCCCGCGACTGCGGTTGCTCTCCGGCGGCACAGGCGGTAATTACGAAGATGACGCTGGCTCGGGAGCTGTGGAAAGGTCTTTCGGAAGCGGATGCGGCCCTTTTCTTTCCGGCCCTTCTGGGCTTGTGCCTGAAGCATTGCCTGGCCTTACTCAGCCAAACGGAACTTACCCTGATGCTGATAGACGAGGAAGGGCACATTGCCTGCCGCCTAGTGGGGCAGGGTGGCCAATAACTGATGTACGGCTTGCAGCAGCTCTTCGATGGTGGCTGCCTGTACGGTTGGTCCGGAAGCGGGATGGAGGAAGAAAGCCTCGTCGGTGACTGCGATGTACCAGTCGGACGGATGCTGCCGGTTGCCTTCAATCCCGTGTCGGGCCAGTGCCTTCTGCACCATGGTGTACCGGTCTCCTTCTCCCGTGAGACGTACGGAGACCATGGCCTGCCGGGCGATGCGGAACAGTCCGCTTTCCCGGTCAAACCGGATGCCTTTTCTCAGGAAGAAATGGCTGAGACTGCCATCCAGCGACAAATCTTCCGGGGTGCCGGTTTTCACCCCGTTCTCCTTGTTCATCAGCCACACTTTGTCGGCAATCTGTAGCGCCAGTTCCAGGTCGTGCGTAGACAGGAAGATGGTGCGGTTGCCCGTGTGCGACAACCGGAACAGCAGCTGCATGATTTCCACCTTACTGGGAAAGTCCAGAAAAGCGGTCGGTTCGTCCAGGAAGATGATGTCCGTCTGCTGTGCCAGTGCTTTGGCAATCATGACCTTCTGCCGCTCGCCGTCGCTCAGCTGATGCACCATCTGGTAGCGCAGGTACCCGATGCCGACCAATTGGATGGACTCTTCTATCACCTCCCTGTCGTGCTTGCCCAAGCGGCCCCAGAACCCGGTGTACGGACTTCGCCCCATGCCGACCAGTTCCTCCACCGTCATGTTGCGCAACTCGCACTTCTCGGTCAGCACCACCCCGATGAGGGTGGCCAGTTCCTTGTCGGAATACGTGGACAACGGTTTTCCTCTCAATATGATTTCTCCTTCCAGCGGCGCCTGAAATCCGGACAAGGTGCGGAGCAAGGTCGATTTTCCGATGCCGTTCGCCCCCAACAGGCAGGTCAGTTCCCCGCTGTGGAGGCAGGCGTTGATGTCGGTAGCCACCACCTTCCGGTTGCCTTTCTCCTTGTAGCCGATGGTGAGGTGATTGATTTGTATGTGATTGTTTTCCATCATTCGTTCATGTCATTGCGTCGTTTGTTGAACAATACCGAGATAACCACCGGTGCACCCACCAGCGCCGTCACGGAGTTGACCGGAAGTGCCCCTTCAAATCCCGGCATGCGGGCAATCAGGTTGCACACCAGGGCCATGGCTCCTCCCATCAGCAGGGAGGCCGGCATCAAGATGCGGTGGTCTGACGTGCGGAACAGGCTGCGGCAGAGGTGAGGAACCGCCAGTCCCAGGAAGATGATGGGCCCGCAATAGGCCGTGACGATGGCCACCAACACGCCCGAGCAGGTGATGACCTGCAGTCTGGCCCGCTTGATGTTCAGTCCCAGGTTGCGTGCGTAGGCATCCCCCAGCAACAGCAGGTTCAACGTTTTCACCAGCAGGAAAGAGACGGGCAGGAGCACCAGCATAATCGAGACAAACAGCGTCATCTGGTTGCCCGATACGCGGGCAAAGCTGCCCAGTCCCCAGATGACGTAAGCCCGGATGTCTTCCTCCACACTGAAGTATTTCAGTACCCCGATTACCGCGTTGGCCACATAGCCCACCATCACCCCGATAATCAGCAGGGTCACGTTTCCCTTCACTTTCTGCGAAACGAAGATGATGAGCGCCATGACAGACAGCGAGCCGATGATGGCCGAAAGGGTCAAGGCGATTTCGCCCATGATGCCAATCTTGCTCAAGGCAACCCCGCCGAGGGTACCGGACAGCAGGACCACGAAGGCCACGCCCATGCTCGCGCCGGAGCTGATGCCCAGCACGGAAGGTCCGGCCAGCGGGTTGCGGAACACCGTCTGCATCTGGAGTCCGCTGACCGACAGTCCGGCTCCCGCCACAAGGGCCGTCAGTGCCTGTGGGATACGGGATTTCCAGATGATGTTGTACCAAATTTCGTTGTCGTGCGAATTTCCCCACAAAATCTGCCACACCTCCTTGAACGGAATCGATACAGACCCCAGGAGCAGGTTCAAGAGGAAGAAGACAAAAATCAGCAGGGCGATGAACACCATATAAAGTGCGACCGGACGTTTCATGCAAGGAAGAGGATTAGGGTTTTAAGCGTTCATAATAACGGGGGGTATGGTCGGGCAACAGCTGCGGATGGAAGATGGCAATCAGGTCGGCCAGCACCACTTCCGGTTCCACCGGCATACTCTCGTAAAACGGTTTCTCACTCATGTTGCAATAGATGACCTGCTTTTTCTTGAACGCCTGAAAATCGGCATAGCGGACATCCTCGGCTTGCAGGGCCTCGTAAGAGAACTTCCCTTTGTAGCTGTTGACGATTCTCCAGTAGTCCGCATACGCCGCCTGGCTGTAGACCGTTTCAAAGTCGAGCGACACCCCGCCCGAGTGTGTATCCTCCTTCAGGAAATAGTCGGCCCCCGCATCCTTGAACAGCTGAGCCAGGAAGCTCTTTCCTCCGACCGCATACCAGTTGCCGCCTCTCAGCTCGCCACTGAACACGACCGGCCGTTTCTTCACCTGCGCGGTAAGCTGCACCAATTCCTGGTAACGTTTCTCTATCTCCGCAAAAATCCGGTTGGCCTGTGCTTCCTTTCCAATCAGCAGTCCGACAAACTTGATCCATTCCGCCTGTCCCAGGGGAGTCATCTCCTTGTAGCCCAGGTGCGGGATGAGGGGAATACCCACTTCCGTCAGGGCGTCATATCCTCCGCGCTTGAAAGGAGAAATCAGGATGATGTCGGGATGGATGCCCATGATGACCTCGTTGTCGAAGTTGCCCTCGATGCCAATCTTGTGCGTCTTTCCTTCCTTCAGCCGCTTCTGCATGTCGGCATTGAAAAGATGACGGGTACTTGTAATCCCGACCACAGCATCCAAGGCCGACAGCTTGATAAAATTGGAAAGTTGCAGGGAAGTCATGCAGACCGTGCTCTTGACCGGCGTTTCGATGACGGTATAGCCCTCAGGCGCGCCGGTGACCTTGGTTCCTTTCGGCGCCAGGACAAAGTGATACGATTCTCCGCCTTTTTCCTTTTGCGGGTCTTTGATGTCCAGCAGGCAATAGCCCTTGTCCGTGTAAGTCACCTGAAATCCCTTCGCGTATCGAGGGACAATGCGTACGTTCGTATCGGCAGGCATGACGGTGCCGTTTACGTTCGTTTTCTCCTCTGTATTCGAGCTTTTCTTCGCTCCGCAGCCAAACAAGAAAGGTATGACCAGGCATACCCACCAAAATAGATGTTTCATGGTCTGTTATTCGTAGGTAATCACTTTCTGCTCTCCGAACCGTTCCGGAAGGATGCAAAAAGCGTTCGTATTTTCTGTCTCAATTGAAAAATAGCTTTGCAAAGTTAAAAGATATAATTAAAAACAGCCTCCCTGTCATTACTTTTTGTCATACTATAACAATCTATAGTATTGTCCGTTTCCGAGAAATGGGCAGATGGCATTATCTTTGTCACCGATTATGATTCACAAATTTATCTGGTATTTATGAAAGCAAGAACTTTTCTCGTGGCTTGTTGCCTCGCTTTAGGTGGAATCTGCATGCCGGTGCATGCACAGGAAGAAGGAAATTTCGTGTCGGAAGATGTGATGCAGCATCTTCAGGAAGGCGATAAAATCGCGTTGCTGATGGTCCATTTCGGTACCACGCACGACGATACCCGTGCCCTCACCATCGACGCCCTCAACCAGAAGGCCAAGGCCGAATTCCCCCAGCTGGAGTTCCGCGAAGCCTATACCTCGCGCATCATCATGCGGCGGCTGGCCAAGCGGGGCATGCGCAAACTGAATCCGGTGGAAGCCCTGGCCCAGCTGAAAGCGGACGGCTACACCCACGTTATTATCCAGTCGACCAACATCATCGACGGCATCGAGATGGAATCGCTCCGCAAGGACATCGACCTGATGCGCCCTCTGTTCAAGGAAATCCGTCTGGGCATGCCCCTGCTTTACACTCCGGAAGACTACAAGCAGGTGATTGACTGCCTGGCCACGAAAAGCCGGGAGAAAACCTTCACCATCCTGGTGGGGCACGGCACTTACACCCCCGCCACAGCCCAGTATGCCATGCTGGACTACATGCTGCAGGCGGAAGGCCATACTGATTTTGCCGTCGGAACGGTAGAAGGCTATCCCACCTTCGACAATGCCATCGGCCGACTGGAAGCGCAGAAAAAAATCAAGCAGGTACAGCTGATTCCCTTCATGTTTGTGGCCGGCGACCATGCCAAGAACGACATTGCGGACGACATGAAAGCCGCCCTGGAAAAGAAAGGCTACCAGGTGACCGCCCTGTTGGAAGGCCTGGGAGAACAACCCGCCATCCAGCAGCTTTACCTCGACCACATCCGCTTTATCCTTCAGCACAAGCAGGTGGACATCGTGCAGAAAAAGAAGGCTTATGCCCAAGAAAAAGACTGACTAAAAACGGAAAACTTATGTCGTTAGCCAAACCTCAATTTCTGATTGCGGCTGCCGCTTCCGGAAGCGGAAAGACCACCTTTACGATGGGCCTGTTGCGGGTACTCAAAAGGAGGGGCCTGATTGTGCAACCCTTCAAGTGCGGCCCCGATTACATCGACGGGAAGTTTCATGCCCTCGCCGCGGGGCGGGAGTCTGTGAACCTGGACACCTGGATGGCTTCGGAGGCCCATGTGCGGGCAGTCTATTCCCGGTACGCCCGGGAGGCGTCGGCCTGTGTGGTGGAAGGCGTCATGGGCCTGTTCGACGGGTACGACCGGATGAAAGGGAGCAGTGCCGAGATTGCTTCCCTGCTGCATCTGCCCGTCATCGTGATTCTCAACGCACGTTCTTCAGCCTACACCGTCGCCGCGGTCTTGTATGGGCTGAAGCATTTCTGCCCCCAGGTGGAAGTGGCGGGAGTCATCTTCAATCAGGTAGGTTCTCCCTCGCACTATGCGTACCTGAAAGAGGCCTGTGCCGATGTGGGCGTGGCCGATTTGGGCTATCTGCCCAAGGTGAAGGATATAGAAGTCCCCTCCCGCCATTTGGGACTGACCATCGGGCGGGCTGCGGAAATCGATGCCCTGTCCGACAGGGTGGCCGATTTAATCGAGCAATACGTGGACGTGGACCGCCTGCTGGCGCTGACCACCCGTCCGCAGGAAGTGGTCGATGCGACTCCGGCTTCCGCGGTTGCCTCCGGCGAATCGGGGCGGAAACGCATCGCGGTGGCACAGGATGCCGCTTTCAACTTCCTCTACAAGGAAAATCTGGACGTCTTTTCCCAAAAGGCGGAAGTCGTGACCTTCAGTCCGCTGGCAGGCGATGCACTGCCACAGGCCGATTATGTGTACTTGCCGGGCGGTTATCCGGAGTTCTTTGCCGACGCCCTGAGCCGCAATGTACGGTTGGGCGCACAGCTGAGAGACTTCGCCGGGCAGGGCGGGCGACTGTTTGCCGAGTGTGGAGGAATGATGTATCTGTGCCGGCAACTGGTTTCGCAGGAGGGCGAGGTGTATCCGATGGCGGGCGTGCTGCCTTTGGATTGTACGCTGGAGAAAATGCGTCTGCACCTGGGTTATCGTACGGCCCGTTATCGGGGCATGCAGCTCAAGGGACATGAGTTCCATTATTCGTCGGTCGTCCAGCCCGATGCGTTGCCCTCCGAGGTTTGCCAGTACAATGTGAAAGGTGCGCCGGTAGATACCCCCTTGTATCGTTACAGGAACGTGATTGCCGGATACACGCACTGGTATTGGGGAGAGAATGACTTTTTTAACTTATGGGATTAAAACGAAGAGTATGAGAAAAATATACACCCGGACCGGAGACGACGGAACGACCGGTATCCATGGGGGCGCACGTGTGCCCAAGGACGACATCCGTATCGAAGCGAATGGCTGCCTGGACGAGCTGAACACCCTGCTCGGCATCATCCGGAGCCTGTTGCCGGAGACCGATGCGTGGCAGCAAAAACTTTATTTCATCCAGCGCAACCTGATGGTCGTGATGAGTCATGTGGCAACCCCTTCCGCGCTGAGGGAACAGAACCCGAACGAACTGCCGCAAGATTTGGATAGGTTCTGCGAGGAGTGGATGGACGAGATGATGTCGCAGCTGGAAGACAACGGCTATTTCATTTTGCCGGGCGGCACCCCGCTGTCTGCCCAGTTACAGTATGCGAGGGCCGTGACGCGCAGGGCAGAACGGCGACTGTGGACTCTCCACCGCACGGACCCCGTCCCGCAGGCGATTCTCCGGTTCATCAACCGCTTGTCGGATTTGCTTTTCGTGATGGCCCGGTTTGAAATGCAGCGGCAGCAATGGCCCGAAGAGAAATGGATGAGCTTTGCCTACAAGCGGAAGAAGCGGAGGGAGGAATAAAAGCAGCTGGGCGTGACGGATGGATTTCTCCTTCATCCGGGCCAGCTCCTTCTCGTCGTGGCAGCTCACATACGAAAGTCCTCCGCTGTGAAAGGCAGTTTGGAGTGTCGCCGGGCGGGGTAGCCGTTCATTCGCGAGAGAGACTGAAAAAAGAAATCAAATGGAGCACTGTCCAACGATGGGCGGTGCTTTTTTTATGCTTGTTTCTGTGAACGGCATTGCCTGTACCTCGCAGATTGCTTTTTTCAATAATAGTATCATGTTATAGATTATGGGTAATGAGCATTGTGATTTGCATAAAATATTGTAATATTGTATTCTAGTGAAAAATAAGATCATGATGTCACTTTCTTGAGTTGATAACAGTGTCTCGACGGACGTAAGTTCACGGAAGCATTCTCTTTGAGTGACAATCACAGAGTTTTAAGCATATGGATGTTCTAGCACATTTTAGAAGTATAGAAGAACTGACTAAAACACTCTCACATGAGCATGAATTGCTGACCGATATGTTTGAGAAACGAAAACTTATGAAGTTTCCGCGAGGGCTTGCCATAGATATTGTCGGAGGGAATGAAGCCAGATTAAGAAAGCTGATAGACTATGGCGTATTGGTGGAAGTTGGCAATGCGGTGGAGATTGAGAGTGATTACCTGAACTTCTTTGAAGAGGTACTGAATGTGAACGAAGAAATTAGCGTATTGAGTGTGCAGGAATGTATCAACACGTTGAAAGAGCATATCGGATATTTCTTGCAGGAAACTAATCCCAACCGTAAAACCGGATATCAGGACAGTGTGCGGCAACTTTTAAAGAAGACTGGATTCAGGACGCTGAAAAATGTAGTGGATTTGAAGCGTAATATGGATAATGCCTATAAGCAGGAACCCAATTATATCATTAAAAAGAAGAAACTGCAAAATCTGGATGAAAAGGGTCATAGTATTCGTGCAATGATACGTGAGTGTGAGAAATTGATGGATAATGAGCATGCTTTTTTCATCATGGCCAACGATCCTCACATGGCTAGGACCTGTAGCGATGTGAAACATGACTTCGTCGAAGCCTATCATGCACTGATGGAAATCGACAGGCAGATTATTTCTTATATCAATCAGATTGACCAACAGAATCAACTTTATAAAAAGATACGGAAATTGAAGTATCTGCAGGATCAACTGCTTATTAAAACTGATACAAACCTTATACAGGTATTGGAAGAAAGAAATCCTCTTTGGATGGAGTCTCGACAGTACAGCAAAATCCGGCTATCTTTAGACATGCTGAGGGAAAATGATCAGGTTGTAAAGTTGCTGAGACGAGTTGCCGAGCGTAATGGAATACGGAAAATGGCAAGAACAGAAGCTGAACCTTTGGCTGAGGAAGATTTGCAAGAGCATATTCAATTACTGAAGGAGGTGGATTCTACAGAAGTATGGAATGCGTTTTTGGCCTCAAGCTATAATCTGTTTGAGTTCATTCTAAGATATGATTATAAAGTAGAACGTACGATTGAAGATTATGCTCGTCTTTTCTGTCAGTTGGTTATCTTGCATCCTGAAGAATGTCGAATGACAGGAGAGTATGCGATTTATCAAGACATAGAATATCCTATAATTTATGCGAAATAATACTCAAAGAATATACGAACGGTTAAGCCGAGGGGAATTCCTTTCGGTAGATAGTGCTGATACCTCCACTCGCCATTTGTATGAAGATATAGAGGAAAATGTGGAGGATTATACAGATTATTTCAAGGAAATAGGTCTGCAACTGGAATCGGGTAATGGCTATTTTTATTTTTCACGAATAGGAGAAAGTAAGCAGACTATAGAACAGAAGTTGGACAGCTTTTCAAAATGGCTTGACTATCTGGATTTCTTGAAGTGTTACAACCAGTCATTTGCAGCCGGATATCAGTTCCGTAAAAGTCATTTGATAGAACAAATCAGTCTGGATATTGAACTGAAGGAGAAGGCGAACCATCTGTTCAAAAAATACGGTGTGGGGTCTAATGTGGAGATTATAAACAAACTGCTTCAGGAGATGCAAACGATGGGATTTGCTGAGTGTATCAACGAACAGGATGAGACGTATAAAATAACTTCGGCATTCCGTTATGTCGAGGAATTGGTCAATATAATTCAAATAGCCAACGAAGATGAAGTACCTGAATAAGATTATTTTTATCAATAGTGCAAATATCCCATACGCGGAGATTTCTGTAGATGGCAATGTACATTTTACCGGAACACAAGGCGTGGGTAAAAGTACGGTATTGAGGGCGCTGCTGTTTTTTTATAATGCTGATAAACATCGTTTAGGTATTCAACAGGGACAGCAATCGTTTGATGAGTTCTATTTCCGCCAGTCAAACTCCCATATTCTTTATGAAGTGATGCGTGAGAATGGTGCCTATACGATACTGGTCAGCAGGTATCAAGGACGAGCTTCCTGGCGATTCATTGATGCCCCTTACCAGCGTGAATGGCTTGTTACCGGTGACAATCAGGTATTGAGCGACTGGGTGAAGATTCGTGAGCGTATTGACAAAAATGTGGCTGTTTCTGCAAGAATAGAATCTGGAGTCATGTTCAAGGACATTATTTTCGGAAACACCCATGATTCTAAGTACACACGTTATGCGTTGGTGCAAAGTTCGCATTATCAGAATATTCCACGAAGTATTCAAAACGTTTTTCTGAATACAAAATTGGATGCGGATTTTGTAAAGAACACGATTATCCAGTCTATGACAGAGGAAGATTTACCTATTGATCTGCAGTCCTACCGGCGACTGGTTACAGATTTCGAGCGAGAGTATGATGAGATTGACTGTTGGTTCCGTCAAACGCGTGATGGGAATTATCCGGTACGTCAACAGGCATTGAACATCGCAGAACAAGGCCGTAAAATCGTGGCACTTGACCAGCAATTGTCGGATATATGGCGTATGTTAAACCATGCCGTAGCTTATAGTGAGCAGCACATACCGCTTTTGGAAGTTGAAGCTACAGAAGTTAAAGCGGACATAGAGAAAGGGTATGCCCGTGAGAAAGAGCTTACGGCAGAGTATGATAAAGAAAAAGACTCTCTGAATCAAGAACTTGGTGCCCGAAAGAGTAAGTTGAAGGAAATCGCACAAGCAAGAAAAGATTTCGATGCCATCGGCATTGATGACAAACTTGCTCTTGCCGACCGAGAGACTGCCATCAGGCAAGAAATGACGGCCAAGCAAATGCTGTTGGATGATTTGCTGAAAACTCATGCATCGATAGAAGAAAAGTACCAAATAGCAAAGACAAAACTGGAGAATGCACGTCAGACATTCGAGAATCTTCAGAAAGAAGCCTATTTTCAGAAACAATCCATGCTACAGATAGAGCGTGAAAGTCTGGAGGAAACACGTACGAAAAACAGGAATCAGGTGATGAATGTTTTCAACAATTGGAGACACGAGTCTGACGAACGTTTACAACTGTTGCTGGCTGAACAGAACAAGGCTGATAGTGCATTGAAAGAGCTCCGTCAGTGGCATCCTATGGCGGATGAAATAAAGCAGGTGGATGAGCAGCTTCAACAATTGAACCTGAGAGAGAAAGAGAATGCTGCACAGCAAATATCTGTAAAGAGTCAGATTGCTCAGATTACTGCCGAATATGAGATGAAAGAGACGGAAATAAAGCAGGCATCTCAGCGCGAGCAAGAGCATCTTGAGGCTGACCGTACACAAGCCCGCATGCAAATCGAAAAAATTAATGATTTATTGGCCCATTTAGACAGTTCTCTTTATAGATGGCTTTGTGAGAATGTAGAAGGTTGGGAAAACACCATAGGAAAAGTCGTTGACGAGGAACGGATCTTATATGCACAGGGGCTTGAGCCTCAGCTTGGAACCGTATCTGATAGCCTGTTTGGAGTGAAGTTAAACTTGGATAATATTGCCTCTGTGCATCGCACGCCTGACGAATACAGACAGGAGAAGAAGAACTTGGAAGAGCAGGTACGGCAGATAAACCGTCAGCTTACACAATTGCCTGTCACCCTTCAGGAGGAGATTTCCAGACTCGGGAAAAAATGCGCTACGCAACTTAATCCACTTCGCCAGAAAGCGACATTATTGAGAGTAGAGGAAGGACAGATACCCGCCAAACGACAGGATTTGCAAAATCGCCGACATCATTTGGAGATGGAAGAATTGGAGCAGATTGCTCAGGAAAAAGAGATTCGTGAACGTTTCTTCAATGAGGCATTGCTGAAAGTACAATCGGAAAAAGATGCCCGTGAGAAAAATGAGATGAAGAATAGTAAAGACCTTAAAGAAGTGGATTCGTCATTTCATAAAGCCTCAAAGGCACTCGATGAGGAATTACGCATTTTTAAAGAGACACAAAAAGCAGAGGCGATTGCATATAATCAGGAGTTTGCGGTTCAGCAAAAGCAACTTGACGAGCAGCAGAAAGCAGAACTTGCCGGCAAAGGTGTTGACATGGATTTGCTTGAACAATATCGTAAAACGTTGACGGATTTGAAGAATCTACTGGCGAGAATTGAAGATGAGCGTCCAACAGTCCTCAGATATCGCGACGCTGAAAAAAATCTTTTTGCCAAGGAGCCGGAAATCAAAAAGAGGATAAAGGCTATTGAACAGCAACTTTCAATGATGCGTCAGCGTTACGAAGATAAACGGATGCGCATTGAGAAGAAGTGCAAGGAAATGGAAGCACATCAGAAAATGCTTCTCAAAGAACTGGCACATAGGAGAGAAGGGTTAGACCTTTATCACCAGATGGTAGAGAATGAACATTTGGTGCCGGATACTTATCTTTCTGATGACAAGACAATAAAGACTGAGCTGGACTGCCAGCAGCTTTTGAGTCAGCTCAGGGGTACTGTCAACCAAAAAAGAGAATCAATTGAAAAACTTAAAAGCATAGTGGTCAATTTCAACCGCAATTTTAAGCCTCAAAATGCTTTCCATTTCAACACAATGCCTGTAACAGATAAAGATTACCTGCAGATTGCCGTTGATTTGCAGGATTTCATGGATAACAACAAAATCGAGGAGTTTCGCAGGCTTACGAGTGAACATTACAAGGATATTTTGGGACGTATCTCGACTGAAATTGGCTCACTGATGAAGCGTAGGGCGGATGTGGACGGAGTGATACTTGACATAAATCGTGACTTTGTAGAAAAGAATTTTGCTGGAGTAATCAAGAGTATTGAGCTCAGAGCAAATGAGTCATCCGACAAGCTTATGCAACTGCTGATGTCCATTCATGATTATACCATAGAGAATGCCCTTTCCATTGGGGAACTCAATCTTTTCTCTTGTGACAATCGGGATGAGGTGAACCGCAAGGTGGTGGATTATCTGAAAAGCCTGTCCAGCCAGTTGCAGAATGAGCCCAATCGTCCCACTGTATCGTTAGGTGATGCTTTCTGCCTGCAGTTCCGTGTAAAGGAGAACGATAATGATACAGGTTGGGTGGTACGCATAAATAATGTCGGATCGGATGGTACCGATATTCTTGTAAAAGCGATGGTAAATATTATGCTTATCAACGTTTTTAAGAAAAAGGCAGCCCGAAAGAGTGGGGATTTCATTGTGCACTGTATGATGGATGAGATAGGACGTTTACATCCTAGTAATATTAAAGGTATTCTGCAGTTTGCCAATTCACGCAATATCTATCTTATCAATAGTTCACCCACATCGTATAATCCTTATGACTACCGCTATACCTACCTTTTGAGTAAGCAGGGGGTGAAGACGAGAGTTGAAAAATTGTTGAAGCGAATAAATTAGCTGGATTTTATATGGAGATAAGTATTTCTATGAAGGCATTGATTGCAGGTGAGCAAATTGCCAGCTCAAAGCTCAGTCGTAAATTACGGGATGAACTGTTGGCGGAAGGTATGCTATTGGTTATACCTCACGGTTCAAAACAGTCATATCGTGCCCGTGATCCTGAAGCCCTAAAAAGATTTCTTATAGATAAGGATGAGAACTATCGTATTCTCGAAACAGATTCTTCCGATTCTCGTGCTTCTATGGCTGCGGAAACAGGAAACTCCAAGTTCGTCATGGTACGTTCCTGCCCAGGTTTCCCTGTAAACAGTTATGAACCTATTGAGTGTTTCCTTGATGGCGAGCCTTTTATGGTCCATCCACAAAAAGGTAGTTTCCTTTTTGTGGCAGAGTGGAAACAATTTACAATTCCGGAAAATGTGGTAGTGATTGGCATAGAGAATATGGAAAATTTTAGGATGATCCGGGAACAAAGAAGATTCTTCGAAAAATATCTCCAAGCGCATGGACTGGCTAATAGAGTGCTCTTCGTATCCCGATATCCACAATCCACTGATCTTAGAAAATGGTTATGTACAATTCCCAATCATTACCTCCATTTCGGTGATTTTGATTTGGCGGGAATAAATATCTTTCTGTTTAATTTCCAGCAATATTTGGGAAAAGAACGTTCCTCATATCTGATTCCGGACGATATTGAGTCTCGCCTGAAGGTAGGTTCCAGAAAGAGGTATGATACACAGTATGACCGCTTCAAGAATCTTAAGTCGGACACGTGTGAATTACAGCGGTTGATTGATCTTATTCATCGTGAGCGAAAAGGATACGACCAGGAAGGTTACATAGGCCATGGCTTGCTACAGCCATAGTGTACATAGGGTTCGACTTGGTTTAACTTTATACAAGATGCTCAAGTCGGACCTTGTTTTCTATCCAGACTGAAAAACGCTTGGTCGATTTGTGTATTCTGTCAAAGTGTTTTTTATGTTTCTCCACTTGGAACCGTACGTTTCTCGTGTGGGAGACGTACGTTTTTGCCTCGGGAAACGTATGTCTCCCGTGCGGGAAACGTAGAAAACGCAGGGGAGGATTTTCCTTTGCGTCAGTGCGCTTTTTAATCTGCAAAAGAAGGGGATTATCGGCTTGAAATTTACATAATGAGTACGGGAGCAGAAGCCATTTTCAATAGAAAGGATTATGTTTATATGCCCCATTTGTAGAATTTAGCCCCCTAAATTTGTCCATTACAAAATAAATCGTAATTTTGCCCCATGGAATTAGTAACCGAACAGGCAAATCCGTCTGTCGGTGCAAGGGAATCCGGTGGAAAACCGGAGCTGTACCCGCAGCTGTAACCTCCATTCCAGAAATGTCTGTAACTACAAGTGTCACTGTCGCTTATGCGCGATGGGAAGGCCCTACAGACAGGAGGAAGCCAGAATACCTGCTAATATCCACGACGACAAAGCATGGGGCTTCCGGGATTAGGAGCGCAAGGTGCACCTTATGAATACAGATTCGTAATTTTTTGTTTCCTGCCTGTGGGGGAGGACTTTACTTATCTTCATCTGAAGCCGCATGCCCGCTTTATAATTTTGACAAAAAGGTTGCATGATGAAGAAAAAGTTAGGATTCATTCTCCCGTTGCTGTTGGTAGGCAATGCCCCACATTCCGTGGCGCAAAGCATACAGGAGGGCAAGAAAGTGGAAGACCTTTCCGTGAGGTTGGACGAGGTGGTGGTGACGGGTACCGGCACGGAACATTACCTGAAAGACGCTCCCGTACAGACGGAAGTCCTCACCCGGAAGGCGTTGGAACAATTCCAGGCACGCAGCATGGAAGAGCTGCTGAGTGGGCTTTCCGCTTCACTCACCTTCCACGATGGAGACATGGGCGGCCATATCCAGTTGAACGGGCTGAACAACGATTACATTCTCATCCTGATTGACGGCAAGCGGATGAACGGGGATGTAGGCGGACAGAACGACTTGAACCTGTTGAACCCGGCCAATATCGAACGCATTGAAATTGTGAAAGGGGCCGCCTCCTCCCTTTATGGAAGCGATGCCATCGCCGGAGTCATTAATATTATCACCAGGAAGAGTTCTCACAAGATGGAACTGACCAGCACCAGCCGGGTGGGTGAGTATGGCGACATCAGGGAAAGCGCTTCCTTCGGACTGTCCGTCGGAAAGATAAAAAGCGTGACGGGAGTGAACTTCCGGCACACGGACGGTTGGCAGAATACCGACTTGCAGTGGAACCAGCAGCAGCTGAAACCGGGTTCCACGCTGAAAACGGTGAACCGGTCTACCAATTATACGTTGTCCGAGAATCTGGAATGGCAGGTCAATGACCAGCTCCAGCTGACGGCTTCCGGCAGTTATTACGAACGCTGGGTGGCCCGTTCGCACGGACAATGGAGTTATCTTGCCAATGATTTCTATTATCGCAATTATGGGTTCGCTGTCGGCGGCAAATACAAGCTGGGCGGACGGAATTACCTGACGGCAGACCTTTCGTACGACCGGTATGGGTATTTCTACGACTACAAGTTGCAGGAGGTCACCGACTATTTCATGGAGGGGAACCGCATCACTTATTTCCCCGGACAGCGCATCAAACAAAGCATCCAGAAACAGGTGCTGGGCCAGGCGAAAGGGGTCTTCTACTTCGGCGAGCGCCACATCCTGAACACGGGCATCGAGTATCTGTACAATGGTCTTGAATCTCCCCATCGGATTGACGGCGACCGTGCTTCTGTCTATACGTTGGCCGCTTATGCCCAGGAAGAATGGACGGCCCGGGAAAACACGGTCGTCACCGTAGGAGCCAGAGGAACCTTGCACAAGGAAACGGGCTTGAACTTCAGTCCCAAAGTGTCCGTCTTGTACAAATGGTCGGATTTTAACCTGCGTGCCTCGTATGCCATGGGATACAAATCGCCCACCGTGAAAGAGTTATATTACAACTACATAGCCACATTAGGTGGCGGCGCGCTTACGGCCTACCATGGCAACAGGAACTTAAAGGCGCAGACCTCCCAATATGCTTCTGTAGGGATGGAATACGCGGGAAACAAGTGGCAGGCCAGTCTGACAGGCTATGTCAACCTGCTGCGCCACCTGATTGAGCTGGTGGAAATCAATCTGACTTCGGAGGAAAAGCTGGAGGAGATTGAGAAAAGCAAGGAGTATCGGAACCTGACGCGGGCACGCATCTGGGGAGTGGACTTCACGTTCAATTATCAGCCGACCAAGGATGTCACGCTGAGCGGCGGCTACAGTTTCGCAGACCCTAAGGCCCAATATCCCAACCAGGGTATCAACTACATGGAATATATCCCGATGGATGCCACTTCAAAG
The DNA here is from genome assembly GCA_900551445.1 of uncultured Bacteroides sp. Taxonomy (GTDB): domain Bacteria; phylum Bacteroidota; class Bacteroidia; order Bacteroidales; family Bacteroidaceae; genus Phocaeicola. The sequence goes on from URWA01000008.1 coordinate 86,950, forward strand.
CACAACGCGACGTTTCATGCCGCCTGGCGGCATGCGTGGAAGAGGTATCGCCTGGGAGTAGGGGTGTACGGACGCTATCAGTCCACCCGCCGTTATGTAAAAGATAACAATGCCGACGCTTTCCAGACTTGGCGCATCAATACGGCGCACACCTGCCTGGGAATGAAACGCTGGACGCTGACCCTGAACGTAGGAGTGGACAATGTGTTCAACTACATAGACCGTACTCCTTTCGGCTATAATCGGGCCACCACCACACCCGGACGTAATTTCTACGTTTCGGCACTCCTCAAGTTCAAAAACAGATAATTACACCATATTCACTTATTAACTCACTAATAGTATGAAAATGCATTTTTTCAAATCAAGTATGATGGCAACGCTGATGGCGACTGCCTTATGCACGGGTATCGCTTCGTGCAGTGACAAAGACGACGTGGAAAGTACCTTGAATCCGGCCGAACGGACTGTCTCGCAGACCAAGAAGCATGACACGGCCTTGCTGCTCTGTACCTTTGGCAGCACCTACAAAGAGTCGCTTTCCGTGTATGACGACGTGATGAATGACTTCCGGAAGGAATTCCCTGATGTGGACATTTACATGTCGTTCACCTCGCGTACCTGTATCAACCGCGTACAGGCCGCTACGGGCATCGAACGCTATGAACTCGACCAGTGGCTGAAGGCCATCGGAAACGCCGGATACAAGCGGGTGGCAGTGCAGTCGCTGCATGTGATTCCCGGTGAGGAGTATCTTTCGCTGATGAATACCGACATCAAGAAATACTTTATGATTCAATGGTTTCCGCACATCGACGTTTTGCGCGGAGCCAACTTGTTGTCTGAGGAAGAAGACACGAAAATGGTGGCCGACGTGCTCTACAGTCACTATGCGGAAAGGCTCAGTGACAAGAACCACGTCGTGCTGCTGATGGGACACGGTAACCCGGATGAAAACTACAGCGCGAACCAAAAGTATGCCGAGGTACAAAAGGCCCTGCAGGCCAAGGCCGTCCACAAGAACATCTTTGTGGGGACGGTGGATTATGGCGATATGCTTTTTTGGCCCAAGGAGGCGGAAGAGAATCCGGCCGACCGCCTCACGGATGTCCGCACGGTACGCAGCCAATATCCGAATTGCATCTACTCCCAAATCATGCAGTATTGCGAGGATAACGGCCTGCAGCCGGCCCACGTGAAAGTCTATATCGCTCCTTTCATGTCCATTGCCGGTGACCATGCCCATAACGACCTCTGGGGATTGAAGGCACTGGCCGAAGGGGCCGATGTGAATAAGGTTGAACTGAACACGAACGAATACAGCTGGCGTGAGCGTCTGGAGAAAATCGGCTTCCAGGTGCAGGAGGATTTTGAATCTCATCCCATCAGGGAGGCCGGGGCCGACCATGGCATTGCCGATGGTTGCGGCATCCGCGCCTTGGGCAGCTATCCTGAAATCCGTCGGATCTGGGTGAAGCACCTCCGCGAACAGTGGGATGCCAACGCCTGGGAGAACGGAAAGGATTATCAATAAGCCCTCATCAGGGATCCGGAAGCATTGCCTGCCATAGCTTCATCGGCAATGGCTTCCGGATGATGAAAACTGTGAGTATAGCCGTAAATTGGACCTGGAACGTATCTTTGAAGCAGGAGTCGCAAAAAATAAGTATTAAAATATGATAATTCATTTGATGAATCAAAGCCTATTCGTATTTTTGCGAACAACAAACAAAAGGAGGAATAGAAAGGATGAAAAAGAAGTATACAGAAGAACAGGAAAAGATAGCCCGCTTTGCCAAGGCGATGGGGCATCCGGCACGCATAGCCATACTTCAGTTTCTGGCCTCTCAGGAGTGTTGCTTTTTCGGTGATATTCATGAGGAACTTCCCATTGCAAAGGCCACGGTATCGCAGCATCTGAAAGAGTTGAAAGAGGCCGGACTTATCCAGGGTGAAATTGAGACGCCGAAAGTAAGATACTGCATCAACAAGGAAAACTGGGAAATCGCCAAAAAGGTGTTTGCCGGTTTTTTTGGACAACCTATATGCAAGAAAGAGGGCTGCTGTGAGTAAGCCCTTTTTTTTTGAAGGATAAGTTCGTAGTTTTGCGAATAACTAACAGTTAAAATAGATATCCGGGAAGTATGAATACAAGCGGCGTGCTCCATTTATAAAACGAATCTGATAACAAACCAAATATTTACGAACATGGAAATTAAAGTTTTAGGTCCGGGTTGTGCCAAATGTAAAGCAACGTACAATGTCATTGAGAAAGTGCTGAAAGAAAACCACATCGATGCGAAACTGACCAAGGTGGACGACATCATGGAAATGATGAACTACCACATCATGACCACACCGGCCGTGGTGATTGACGAGGTGGTGAAGATGAAAGGACAGGTTCCGACTGAAAGCGAGGTAAAGAAACTGCTGGGTATCTGAGGCACAGAATGATAATAGAAATGATACAGGATTTTGCTGACTGGCTTGTTTACGGGTTGTTCGGACTGAGTGCCGATACTCCGGTAGGAGTTGCCGTAAACTTCTTCTTTTATGATACAATTAAAATTCTCATACTTTTGTTCTTCATCAGTGTGTTGATGGGCATCGTCAACGCTTATTTCCCGATAGAGCGTTTGCGGAACTATCTCGTCACACACAAGATGTACGGGTTGCAATACTTGCTGGCGTCACTCTTCGGAGCCATCACCCCATTCTGTTCGTGTTCATCCATACCGCTGTTCATCGGCTTCGTGAAAGGCGGCATCCCTTTGGGGGTCACCTTCGCCTTCCTGATTACTTCCCCGCTGGTGAATGAGGTGGCTGTGGCCATGTTCCTCGGTTCATTCGGTCTGAAAGTGACATTGATTTACGTCATCAGCGGGATTCTGTTGGGAGTAATAGGCGGTATCGTACTCGGCCGTATGCGTCTGGCTCCTTATCTGAGCGACTGGGTAAAGCAGATACAGGCTCACTCATCCGCCCAGGCCGATGAATGGGAAAAAGAGCAGACCACCTTTATCAAACGACTCCCGACCATTGTCCGTGATGCCTGGAAGATTGTCAGCGGTGTACTTATATACATCCTGATTGGTATCGGTATCGGTGCCTTCATGCATGGCTTTGTGCCGGAAGGCTTCTTCCAGCAATACATGTCGAAAGACAACTGGTATGCCGTGCCTCTGTCTGTGATTTTTGCCGTACCGATGTATGCCAATGCCGCAGGTATCGTGCCAGTCATCGAGGTGTTTGTGGCAAAAGGCATTCCCGTCGGAACCGCAATCGCTTTCATGATGGCGGTCGTCGGCCTTTCCCTGCCGGAAGCCACCCTGCTGAAGAAAGTAATGACCTGGAGACTGATCGGCATATTCTTCGGAACGGTGGCGTTCTTCATCATTCTGTCGGGCTATCTGTTTAACTATATACTGTAAATAAGATAATAAATAGCATAGGGGAACATCCCTCTTTTAAGTCAAACCAAATAAAAAAACGGAATAAATGAAAGTATTGATTCTTTGTACAGGAAACAGTTGCCGCAGCCAGATGGCTCACGGCTTTTTGCAGTCATTCGATAAAAACCTGGAAGTATATTCAGGGGGTACCGAACCGGCAGCCCAGGTAAATGCCAAGGCAGTGGAAGTGATGAAGGAAGTGGGAATAGACATCAGCTCGCATGTGCCTACACACGTCAACTCTTATCTCGATCAGGAATGGGATTATGTAATCACCGTGTGCGGTGGCGCCAATGAAAGCTGTCCCGCCTTTACAGGAAAGGTTGGCAAACGTATGCACATCGGTTTTGACGATCCCTCACAGGCTACAGGCACGCCGGAGTTCATCGATTCGGAGTTCCGCCGTGTACGTGACAAAATCAGAAATGCCTTTGCCCGTTTCTACATCACGGAAATCAGAAAGGAAGAATTGCCGAAATGCGCTTGTGGTGAATAGGGTGTTACTGCCCAAAAATGAGCGGCATGGCACATATTCTGACAGGAGATTTGGACTGTTCAGACGATTACCGTGTCATTCGCAACTTTGTTCCCTTAGTTTGAGGAGGGTATTCTTGTGAATGGAATGAAATGAAACATAAAAGGTTCCACATCCAAATGGGATGTCCTTTTTGCGCCAATGTAATATCAGCTGATCGGAATGATTCTTCCTCATGGGTTTGAATAAAGAACGCATAGAGTTCTTAAATCAAAAAAAAACACCGATCATCGGAATAGGGTAAAGCGTATCCGGTGGTCGGTTTCATTTTTTGCCTTTTTTAGTGCTTATTGTTCCCGTTCAAAATGGGCAAATGTGAACTGTTATTTGTTCAACATCTTCAGTTGATTGTCGCCCATCATTCTCAGGCCCTTCATGAAACATTTAATAAGAAATCTCATTTTTGTAGTTGTTTTTATGTTTTACAACACAAAAGTACGCATTGTTCGTTATATGATATGTTGTATAACATATAATTTTTCATGAAAGGCCTTAATACTTGATATATGTCAACCAGATGGTATGAGCTGAATGTTTTTTTTCTTTTATGTCGTTACTTGAAAATAAAAATAGTATCTTTGGTAGACCGTACTTTTGAAAGAAAAAGAATGAGAATATGAAAAAAATGTCTTTGCTGAGTGTATGCCTTCTCTGTTTGCTGAGCCTGTCGGCTTGGGCAGAAGTAACTCCGGTCGACACGATACCTTTCGAACTGGGTGCCGACAACCGTTTGTATGTGACAGTCTATATCAACGGGCAGGACGACCGCCCCCTGCGCTTTGTGCTGGACACGGGAGCGACGGATGTGGTGCTCAATTCCAATTCGCCGCGCACCGAAGGGCTGGCTGCCTTTACGGGAAGTGTGGAGAACAATAGCGCCAATTCGGTGGAAACCATTCCTTCCACAGCCCCCTCTCAGGTGGTGAGGATGGGCAGCCGGGCCATTTCCGGCTTGGAACTGGTAGCTGTTCCTTATCCGCCCGATGCCTTGGACGGTGTGCTGGGGCTGTCTTATCTGAGGAACTTTGATGTCCGTATTGATTATCGGCGGAAATCCATCTTCCTGTATGAATTGGGCGACGGGCAGAAGGCGGCATCGGACAAGGCTGTCAAGCTGAAGATGGACTATCGTCTGGGAGTGCCGGTCGTTCCGGTCGGCGTGCGTGTCGGCGGAGTGGATTATCAGGTATCGGTAGAGGTAGACACGGGTTCCGACCGTGTGTTCGACCTCAATACACCTTTCGTCCGTCGCAACAGCTTGCTGGGCACGCAGAAACCATTTGCCATCTCGCGCATAGCCGGTACGGTGAAGGAGGGCGGTGAACTGCAGAACGTGTACTTCGATTGGGTGACACTGGGAGATGCACTGACTTTGCCCCGCATACCCGGTGCTTTTTCTACAGTGACGGAAGGGGTGCAGGCCAGTGAGGTGATGGACGGCGTGTTAGGCAACAATTTCCTGCAACGCTTCAACCAGCTTTATGACTTCAAGAACAACTTCCTTTATTTGGAGGTGAACGACCGGCTTTATACTCCTTTCTATGACTTTTTGGTTCGTTGAACAGTCTCAACCCGAATGTGGTGCGTATTATAAACCCTTTCCAGCAGCTTGTTGCCCAACAAGGGACGATAGTGCCCTGATTCATAATAGTGGTGGTAATCTTCCGTAAATTCGTTTATGCCACTGAAATCATACACATTTTCTTTCCCGAAAATGCTTTGCAAGAATGCGCTGTCGTCCGGGTGCAGTGCTTTCTGGCTATAATCCGGACTGATAATGACACGTACCGAGGTGTCGTGGCGGCGCAGGACTTTCCTGATTTCCTCCAACAGCTCACGCTGCCGCTGAAACAGGACAGGCTCTTCCACCACAGCCATACCCTTCCGTTCAGGAAACTCCTGTTTACGGTTTTTCCAATATGCCTCACCTTCCTGCTCAATCATCTTCTCACGTGGATTGAACGAATCATTGTTCCGCGAATCGCGTATCCTTCCATAAAGATTCATCCGCTTCATGTCTGGTTCCACACGTCCCGTGATTCTATATTTCAGATAAGGGAACAGAAAGTCCGGCATGGCAAATGCCTGCATGAATTCCATCTGCACGACAAACGGACTATCTCCCGATACAGCAGCCGGAAGCACATTGCTGTAACCGCTCAAAGGGCTAATACGTGAAAGCGAGGTACGGTCCAGAACCAGCAGCACATTTTTTATTTCTGCCCCTTCCTTGTCAAGGGCGTGAAGCTTGAGACTTATCGCCTTCAAACTCTCTCCATTCCCGAAAAGACGGATGGCACGGTCGCCGGGGGAAAGGTATTTTTCCCACTCCGCACAACGGAAAGCCATGGTAGATGAATTACCCAAGATAAAAGAATTGAAATGCACGCTGTCCTTATGGTTCCGGTATATTTGCCAACCCACATGATGCTCGTTCAGCATGACATCCGAATCATACACGTCGTATTTGCGGAGGACCATAAAAGGATCGTCATACACGTAAAGGGCCATCAAAGCCCAGAAGGGGAGAGCGAACCACAGCGACTTTCGGACGAGACGCAGGAAAGCAGCGCGTTTACGGATGGGTGCGTCCGTAATAGTTTCCGGTATTTTTTTCATCAGAATTGCAGATATATGAAGTTTTCCGTGCCGAACTTGCCATAAGCAAACACGGCAAACACAATTAAATAATACACGGTCCAACGGACGAAGGCAGGCTGGTTCTCTAAACGCAGGTGCAAGTCGCCCTTGGACATAAAATAGTCATAAAGCAGTATCAGCAACCAGGCACTGCCAGCTACGATGCAGATGTGGTCGGACATGCCGATATTGATTTCTTTCCAACTCGCACGAGTCTGAAAAGAGATGTTCCGCAGGAAATAGAACGCGTCTGAAACAGACTGTGCCTTGAAGAACACCAGCGATACGGCAAAAATGAGGTAGGTGCGGACAACCGAAAGCATGGCGAACAGCCGTTCCCCGATCTGTTTCCTTACCTTGTTCCGTATTTTCTCCGTCCTCAGTTCCCACACAATCACAAGCCCCTGAATGAATCCATAGACGGCAAATGTCCATCCCGCGCCGTGCCATATACCCAACGCGATGAAGGTCACCATGAGGCTTGCCGCCACACCTCCTTGTCCCCAACGGCGAGTAAACGATGACAAAGGAAGAAAAAGGTAATCCCTCACCCAGGAGGAAAGAGAGATATGCCAGCGGCGCCAGAACTCAGCCGTGGTCTGGGCGGCAAAGGGATGCGCGAAGTTGGGTGACAGTTTCAACCCAAACAACATGCCGGTTCCAATCGCCATGTCCGTGTAGCCGGAGAAGTCGGCATACAGTTCGATGGGATAGAGCAGGCAAGCCATCAGCAGTTGTACCCCTGAGGCGGTATGCATTGAATCGAACACCCCGTCGATATAGGGCGCTATATGGTCGGCAAGCACCAGCTTCTTCACCAGTCCCACCACAATCAGTTTCAGACCGTAGGTCATCATGGAATAGGAAGCAGGAGAGAGTCTTCGGACTTGCGGAAGCAAATCGGCCGACCGTTCAATCGGGCCCGACAGGAACTTCATGAACAGGAGCATATAAAGCAGGAAATCCATCAGATTCCGTTCCGCCTTTTCTTCCTCCCAATACACTTCCGTCAAGTAGCCGATGGCCTGAAAGGTGTAGAACGACATGCCCAACGGGAAAACAATGCCGGAGTTTCCAGTCCACTGGTGGGCATAGCGGAACCCAATCCAGCAGAGGACGAGACAGGAGATACTGCTCCAGTAAATCAAGCGGGAGCCCCTTCCTTTTTCACAGGCCCGCTCAATCCGTATCGCCGCACCGTAGGTGAAAAGGCTTACGACCAGTGCCGTGACAAGAAATACAAGATTGAAGTAGCCGATGAAAACCCCACTGGCCACAAGCAGAATCCGCTTCCGCCCTTTCTCACGGACCAGATGGTATAAGGTGAAACAGAGCAGAAGCAGCAGGACAAATTCAAGGGAAATGAATGACATCGCTTCTCCCTCCTTATTTGGCCTTATTCAGGATAGTCTGGCAAAGATCGCCCACGTTTTTCAGTTTCACGATCTCACGAAACGTGAAACGCACCCCGAACTTCTTCTCAATCTCGGTGAGCAGCACCATGTTGGTCAGCGAATCCCATCCCTCCACATCGTGGGCCGTAGTGCTTTCGGTCAAGGTGATGTTGTCTCTCTTCAATACTTTTCTGAATATTCCGTTCAGGATTTCCAATAATTCTTTCGTTTCCATATACTTGATTGTTTTTGAGTTATTGCATGATGAATTTTAATAGTTGCTTCCGGTCAGTTTTGTTGCTGTTGTTTTGTGGAAAACAAGGGATGAAATGAATGTGCCGGGGGCACATATAAGACGGCAGATGACTTTGCAGGTACTGTTCCAAGCGTTCCGTATCTTCCGTCTCCCGCTCTACGGCCAGGTGTAGTTCACAACTTCCGTCAGAGGTATAAACCGGCAACACCACCGCGTTACAGCCATGTCGGTAGAACGCCTTGACGTGGTATTCAATCTCGCCCAATTCTATTCTGAAGCCTTGTATCTTTACCTGTGTGTCTTTGCGGCCACAATAAACGAGATCTCCGTCCGTATCTGCCCGGCAGAGATCGCCGGTCCGGTAATAAAGCTTTCCGGAAGAATCCGTCACAAAACATTCCGCCGTCTTTTCGGGAGCACCCCAATACCCGCTCATGAGTTGAGGTCCGGAAATCCACAGTTCCCCCGTCTCTCCGGCCGGAAGGGGTTTGCCCGAAGGAGATGCAATCAGATAGTCCATCCCCTGAAAAGGTTTCCCGATTGCCGCCATGCCGTTGTGGTGTTTGGCCCCTTCCGCCGGAATGACATACGAAGTGCAGTAGATGGTCGCTTCGGTCGGTCCGTACAGGTTGACGACCGTGGCGTTGGGTATGCAAGGACGAAATTCGTGGAGCAGATTCACGTCGGTGGCCTCCGCGGTGACGACGAGATAGCGCAAGTCCGGGAAACAGATTTCCCCGAAATAAGGACGTGACAACCGAAGCACGGAAGGAGCTACAGCCGCAAACGTAAGCCGATGACGTTCCATGATATCCAGTACGTTCAGGTATTTCATTCCCTGCTGCGGAACGGGATAGACACACGCGCCGAGAGTAAGGGGATAAAGAAACGACACGACGGAGACATCGAATGTAAGTTCGAACATCTGAAGCATACGGTCGTTTTCATCCAGTTGCCATCCTAAAGCACGATAGGCCCGGTAGAACACATTCAGGTTCTTCCGGGAGATGGGGACACCCTTGGGTTCGCCCGTACTTCCGGACGTGAAGATGATGTAGGCGGGCACGTCGGAATCCACCTCCCTGATGCCGGACGGTAAAGCAAGCCGATGGGAGGGAAGAGACACCCGTATGGCCCTGATGTCAGCGGGAAGCATGCAGCCATTTTCCCCATTGTAGAGCATCAGGCCGATGCCGGATTGCCGGGCTATCCGAGCGTTGCGCTCCGCCGGATAATCGGGATGTAGCATGACGTATGTTTTCCCGGAAAGTAGCACACCCAAAATGGATGCGTAGGTTTCCATACGGTTTTCGGCCGCGATGCCCACCGTGTCTCCGTGGAGATTTCTCAGCGTTTCACAAATGCTTCCTGCCAGTCCGAACAATTCCTGATAGGTATAGGTCCGGTCGTCAAGGACCAATGCCGGACGCGTGGCATAACGGTTCGATGCCTGGACCATGGCTGCCAGCATATCTGCGTCGTTTTTCTTTTCCATATTACGTTAATTATAGTCTAGTCTAGTATATCTGCTTTCCTTTATTTGTTTATTGGTATAACGGAGATTGGTGCAAATCCCCCTATTCCAGGAATGTGAATATTGGTTAAATATAAGTGCGTGATAAGTAACAATTATACTGATTTGCATGCGGACAGCGTTCTGACAGGGAAAAATATATGTGATTTATTGCGAGAAGAATGACTGCTTTGTAGCGTTTCTGGAAAATGCTTCATTGAATTGTGCATCATGAGGAAATGTTTTTTATGTTTTCCATTCGAGAACCGTATGTTTTCCATCCGTGAAACGTACGTTTCGCAAGGCGGAAACATACGTTTTCCGAGTAGGAAACATAGAAATTTCAAGCCCAAATGGGTATTTATGCTTAGGCGTTTTTGAGGGCACGAGTCTACTGTTTCTATAGCCATCGTACTGTTTGTGATGACAACCCTGCTAAAAAAGAATAAAATCTGCATATTCTTTCTTTTCCATCATTGTACAATGCGATTTATCGATATATTTGTGGGACCTTAATGACATATTATGAAAAAAATATTGATTCCATTTTGCTCTATAATGTTTTCTATTGGAATATATGGGCAAAACTTTAGCTCGGACGACCTGTCGCTACTGAAGAAAACTCCTGAAGTATCTTCATTGTACAATTCTGCATTACATTATGTGCTTCTTTATGAGAATGATGTGGATTCCTTGACAAAAGCTCTCACTTATATTGACAGAGCAATAGTCATCAATCCGAATATATCATACTCTTATTTATGGAAAGGGGAGATATTATTCCGTATAGGGAAGAAGGAAGAGTCATTGCACTTGTTTTCTTCCTTATGCGAAAAGGAATCCTGCACTTACCACACGTTGTTTTTGACAGGTATGCTGTATGATAGGACAGGTTCTCCCCAAAAGGCTCTTGAATATTATGACCGGGCATTGGATAAGAACACGACAGTATTGAAATCAGCTGCATGCAACTTGAAAGATTTCATGTATAATCTTGTCATACGTTACTTCATAGATGGTAAAAAGATGGATATGGATGAAGTAAAATCTTTATTACCAGACCATTTGAAAACTACAAATGATGAAATAATACGGACAGAAGTGGAGAAGTTATATAAAAATTTCGATAAGGATAATTATATCAATAACCTGTGGAATCCATAATATGATGGAATAGTGAGGGAAGATGATTGCCGGGTAAGTTCCTAAATGTGATATGGGAAGATTATAAATATGGGCTTAACGGCAAAAATAAATAAGGATTCTTAGACATGGTATGCTCTGTATAGTGCATGCTAAATTTGAATGTATAAACAAAAACAACATTTGCTTCCGCCAGCCAGAATCGAGATTACCGCATCTTTGAAGGCTTTGCATCCTTTATGTTGGAGCAGGCCCGGAAGAAGCAGGCAATAGTGTTTTTTTAAGCTTAAGAGGAGATGGGTATGCTTTTGATTTTACGGCAATATGCTTTTTGTTAAGATAAAAATGTATTCCGTTGAATTTCAAACTTTTCCAGTAAATAAGTTACAAGAACGAGGAGTTTTTTACCCCTTTTTTAGTGATGTAGCATATTCATCAATGGTGTGTAATATTATGCAAAAAGAATACATATTTTCGGGTTGTCTTTAAATCTTTGTGGAGTGAGATAATATGAAGATGGACATTGATTTGTGTCGTTTTTTTGTATGGTACAGTCCGTTTGTTGGCATTTGTGCTTGCATTTTATGATACTATGAAATTTAGTAGAACAATAGTAATTGTTAGGCTTGACTATTGTATACATCCTCCTCATATAATTCGTTATTTTTCCTGTCCAATATATTAGTGAATAGCTGATTTTTACAACCTACCATACTTGTTTATTGGTTATAGCTTTCTGCATACTGATGAAGCATAAGAGATATAATTTTTTCATAAGTTTAGTTATAACTGAGTTTTTAGTAAGGATTTCCAATAAAATTCTTTAAATTTGTACCTTAAAAATGATATTATGGAGTTTAATACAAGTTTTTTAAAGCATGTATCAAGTATAATTGCACCATCTGGTTATGAAAAGGATGTTATTGATATCTGGTGCAAAGAAATGTCTCAATATGTTGACGAAATTAATCTTACTAATATAGGTAATGCTGTTGCAGTCAAATGTGGTTGTGGAGATGAGCGTAAAAAGATAATGATAACAGCCCATGCTGATGAAATAGGAATTATAGTAACTTATATTGATAATAATGGTTATTTGTATTTTGATGAAATAGGTGGCATAGATACTAATATTCTTCCTGGTAGAACAGTCTTGATTAAGGGCGTTGACAATCGGATTGTTAAGGGAGTTATAGGGGTTAAACCAATTCATCTTCAAAAAGAGTCTGTTTCTAAACAATCATTGAATCCTGAAGATTTATGGATTGATATTAGCGTAGATAGTAAGGATTCAGCGTTAGAGTTAGTTGAGATTGGTAGTATAGGAACATTGGAGTCAGTAACATATCAGCAAGGAAATAGGTTGATAGGTAAGGCTATGGATAATAGATGTTCACTTTCTGCAATGGTTTCAATAGCTCAGGGACTTGCAGGGAAAAAATGTAATGATGACATATATTATGCTGCTACAACTCAGGAAGAACTCAGAGGAAGAGGAGCTCAAACTGCTGCATTTACTATAAACCCGGATATTTGTATTGTTTTGGATGTAACTCATGCAACAGATTATCCTGGGATGTCACCAGTAAGAGACGGTGATATTAAATTGGGAAAAGGTGTTGTTATTGCAATTGGTCCGAATATGGACAATGAAATTACAAAAAAAGTAGTATCTTTGGCCAAGAATTTGAATATTCACTACCAAATAGAGGTCTGTGCACGTCCAACCGGTACTGATGCTAATGTCATTCAGATTAGCCGTAGTGGAATACGTACTTTATTATTAAGTATCCCATGTAGATATATGCATAGTCCTGTTGAGACAATAGATATAGAAGATTTGAAAAGTTGCTGTACTTTAATAACCCAGTTAATAGAGAACAGATATTATTAATTAAATAAAAATAAGTTAAATATGAAAAAGACAATTTCATTCAGCTGGTCAGAAAAGAAGATTTCTGATGCGGAGCGCGTAGGAGCCATGTATTGCTTCAAACGTTGTGATGTAAACCAGAACTAATTTTGGTTTACAAAAAATAGATGCCCCTAAAAGTGGGGCATTTTTTATTTATATAAGTTTTGATAGATTATGAATGGAGAATTGAATTACGATGATATACTTCATTTCCCTAATGAAATAGTTGTAGAAAAAATCAATAATTTCTATCTGGTTATTGCCGTACAAACAGCAAATTGGATTATTCTTTATAATGCCAGACAGATGGATTTTCTAAATATGCTACGTTCTGGAAAGTGCGTTGGTGATATAATAGAAACAGTGGATAGTGAAGAAGCAATGGGTGACTTAAAGATTGTCTTAGCTGCAATTTTTGCAAGAAGATTTGCAGGAGTCAATGCTGAGGTGACTAAAGAATATCTTGAAGGTTACAAAATGCTTAATATATATATTACAAATGCATGTAACCTTAAATGCAAACATTGTTTCATGCTGTCCGGGAATAAACTGGAGAATGAATTAACATTAGGAGACTGGATGAAAGTGCTGACTTCATTCAAAGAGAATGGAGGAGAATTTGTAACTTTCTCTGGTGGAGAACCTCTTATGTTTAAAAATTTCCCACAGATAATAAGTCATGCTCATGATTTAGGCCTAAAAAGTACTGTTCTTTCCAATGGGTTGTTGTGGTCAGATAAATTGATACATGAATTGGCTCCATTTATTGATGAAATTCAGTTCAGCCTTGATGGTGTTGATGAAGAAACAAACTCTGTGGTAAGAGGAAGTGGGCATTTTGAAAAGGTCGTAGATACCATCGTGAAATTCGCCAATGCTGGAGTTAAGACGTCTGTAGCTACAACATTTACTTATGATAATCTCAATGAGAATACACAGACCCGATACAAAAATCTGGTCGATTTGATAAAAGAAAAAACATCAGGTAAAGATGTATTCTTCAAACTTAGCAAGAAGCTTCTTCCTGGTAGAGATGTGCATTTTACAGCTGAAGAGAACGAAAAATACTCTGCAATAATAAAGGATATAGAAAAGCATGTTGATGAAAATGCAGATTATGAGAACTTCCTTGCTGGTCATACTGCAAATTTGGTAGCTATAAATTGTGGATTAGGAGGTATATCTGTCAGTTCGGATGGAAATGCCTATTTCTGTAACAGAATAAACGAAATGGAATCATTCGGAAATGTTACTGAGAAACCAATGTCTTTTTTCATGGAAAAAGGTAAAGAAATACATTTGGCTACTTCGGTTGATAATGTTATCCCTTGTAAAGACTGTGAATTGAGATATATTTGTGACGGTGGATGTAGAATTGATGATTTCGATTTTGCAGGTAAAATACAATCTTCGGTTTTGCCATATCATCAGATAAGTTGTAATGATGAAAAAAAGAATAAGCTGAAGAAAAGAATGATAGATAGCTTTAATTACTTTTATAAGTTTGATTGATGGAATACAGGTTTGTGTGTATATTGAATAATACGACTTCAAACCGAAATATTGACATTGAAGTCTGTACGGAAACAGGTTCGAGATCTTTGTCTCCGTTTCAAAGAAAAGTAAACGGAGACGATATTCGTCGTTCCAAAACTTTTCAGACAGACCGTTTGGCTCAAATCCTGTTTATGGTTGGACAGGAAGAACAGCCGTTTATTTTCTCTCCAGTGCAAATGGTGAATGAAGAACTAATTCAAGCTTTGTCTAATCATGAATGGATATACCAGCGTTCTGGAGGGAAAAATTCATCTCTAAGAAAAATAAAGAATATAACATCTGTTCTGAAAAACTCTGTTTCCCCAGATAAAATACCTATTTGCAAAGGAAAACTTATCGGGGGAGAAATTTATATATCAGATATTCGGGCATGGTGGAAGAAAATGAATCTAAGATTTAGATATGAAGATTCTGCTACATTATATCCAATATGTTATACTTCCATTCCAATTAAAAATGATAATAACGATTTCTTTTACAGAGATAAAGAGGGTGAAGATATATTTATAGAATCTATTGATTTAAATATTGACAGATTATACAGTACTTTATCGTTAGAAAAGCCCGATGTGAAAGTACTTACAGAAGTTATATCTAAGGGATGGAAACTCTATTTACCTTCTTCTAAAGGAGCATATTCTACAGCTTCATATCATAGAGATAAGAACGGGATAGAGTGGTTTTCGTCTGCAAATGAAGGAAGTCCTGACTCTTTAAATATTAAAGATATTCTTTATGCATATCTTAATAGTAGAAATTATATAGAGTCGGATGGTAACTTTAATTTGTTTGATTCTGATAAGATAAAGAATCTTACTCCTGAGAAGTTTATCGGTAGTTTGATTCCCAATAATATAAATATCGAGAATTTTTATAAACCTATAATACCTTTATCTGATAACGAAAGAGAAAAAATTAATTCGATAGTTATTGAAAATGTGAATGTACATTTGAAACCATATCAGATGGATGGCGTTATGTGGTTGTCTCAGCTCAGAAAGAATCATAGGGGAGGGCTGCTTGCTGACGATATGGGATTGGGCAAGACATTACAGACATTGGCTTATCTTACTACAATAACTGAAGAAAATAACAGATTTCTTGTAATATGTCCAGCTTCACTTACTGCAAATTGGAAAAATGAGATAATAAAGTTTACTCCCCAATTATTAGAAAGAATTGAAATACAGTCATACGAAGCCATAAGGATTCATGCTTCGGAATACCACAAAAGAGAATTTGATACAATAATAGTAGATGAAGGACAAATGGTAAAAAATGACAATACACACCGTCATAAAGCCATAGAGTCACTTAACAGGCATTATTTGATTATCCTTAGTGGTACTCCCATTGAAAATTCTATTGATGAAATATGGGCACAATTTAAACTTATACAGCCAGAAACTGAGCTGATATATAATAAAATCAAGAGTTTGACTGACACTAACGATAGAAAGAGGGTAGTGGAACTGTCTAAAATGCTCCTGTCGCCGTTTATATTAAGAAGGACAAAGGATGAGGTTTTAAATCTGCCTGATATGGTAGTGGAAAACGTATATATAGAACTTTCGAAGGAAGAACGAGAAATATATTCCAAAGTAAGAAAAACATTTCTCCTTGCTATGAGTGATGGAACAAGTGGACGATTGACCAGTATAGCACTTGAGGGGTTATTAAGATTAAGACAATGCTGTGTAAACACCAGTCTTTTGCCACTTAGTCTGAGTGGAAAAGCGATTATAGACAGTTCTAAATTCAATTTCGCAATAAAACTGATAAAGGATTTCGTTTCACAAAACCATAAAGTATTGTTGTTCTCACAATTTACTTCAGCTTTGGAGTTGCTTATAAAGCATCCGGAACTGAAAAAACTGAACCCGTTAATACTTACAGGTGAGACGCGTAACAGACAAACACTTGTCAATACATTTCAGAATGATCCTTCTGCTACAGTTATGATGGTAAGTATAAAGGCTGGAGGAACAGGACTGAATCTTACTGCTGCCGATAGAGTAATTCTTCTGGATGATTGGTGGAATCCTGCTGTTGAGAGTCAGGCTTTTGCACGTACTCATCGGATAGGTCAGAAAAATGATGTTAAGGTATATCGTTTGGTTTGCAAAGATACCGTTGAAGAAAAAATTTTGGAACTACATAAAAATAAGGAGGAAATGTCCGAATTATTCAATACTATAAATGAAAAACTCACAATAGAAGAGATAAAACAACTTTTTGACTAATAAATCTATAATATAATGGAACATTTAAGTAATGCGCTGAAAGCTGTTTTTAAGGAACAGGATGGCGATGAAGTCCTTTTTTGTGCGGATATGTTGCAAAAGGATGATCAATATAACCGTGGTGAAATGCCACGTCCCGATACGGAGATGAAAGAATCTCAGATCCAATATCTATTAAGAAAAGTTAATGCATATAATACCTTAGATCAAGAATCAATAGTGGGACAGGTTGTAATTTCTGAGTGGATGAAGCCTTTAAAGTCTCATAGGGAGTTAAAATCTTTCGATCTGTCAGTTTTCAATATGTTATTGCATTTTGCGTGTAAGACTATATATTTTAAAAACAACGATCCGGTTTGTCATTATTCCAAATTATTAAGGTGGCATAATGTCTCAAATCTCTTTGGAGAAGATACATTTACTACCGTATTTGCAGCATCTCTCGATATTGTTAATAAGTCCAAAAGAAAATACTTTGATTGGCCGGCATATATTGACCATAATAATAAGGAGCTAAATGCGCTGTTTAAAAATAAAATGGCAGATCTCCACATGCACTTAAAAGGCTCTTCATACAATTTTGATATAAGTTGGCTTTCGATAATGAATAATATTACGAGTATGGAGAATGTTTTTACTGAAGTTTATAACTTGCGGAAAACTTACGGATGGGACAAGGATCTTTATGCAAAAATGAATAGAGCATGTGCCATACGTCTATATTGGAAAAATCGGAGTATGCTGTTACAGCAAATGATCTGAAGAATAAATCCGATAT
>URWA01000009.1 GCA_900551445.1 uncultured Bacteroides sp.
TAGTCGCCGTTTTACAGAGAGCCTCGGGATAGCAATATCTCGGGGCTTTTTTTGTTTTTCAATTCTTTATGAAGCCTGATAAGATATTCTGTATTGGTCTTTTTTAGAGATATTTCTGTCAAATATTCATGATGAATATAATTGCTTTGAATAAAAAAGTTGCTATATTTGGACTGTAAAAAAAATCCTATACAAGCAGTAAACTTTAATAAATATATATCATCATGGAAAACAAGATTCAAGAGCTAACTGATAAAATCTACCGTGAAGGGGTAGAGAAAGGAAATGAGGAAGCTCAACGCTTGGTAAGTGAAGCTCAGGCTCAGGCGGAGAAGTTGATTGAAGATGCGAAGAAACAGGCCGAATCGATATTGGCCGAGGCAAAAAAATCAGCTGATGAATTGACTGAAAACACGAAATCGGAGTTAAAACTTTTTGCAGGTCAGGCAGTGAATGCGTTGAAGACCGAAGTCGCCAATCTGCTGACTAACCAGACTGTGGAAGATGCAGTGAAAGGTTTTACCGCAGACAAGGAATTCCTTTATAAATTTATTCTGACATTGGCCGAAAAATGGTCTGCCAATGAACCTATTGAAATCTCAGTGAAAGATGCGGAGGGTTTGAAGAAATATTTCACCGTAAAGGCCAAGGCTTTGCTGGATAAGGGAGTTACGATTAACCAGGTGAATGGAATGAAGATGCTGTTCTCCATTTCGCCTGCGGATGGCTCTTATAAAGTGAATTTCGGAGAGGAAGAGTTTGAAAATTATTTTAAGGAATTCCTTCGTCCTCAGTTAGTTAAAATGTTGTTTTAATCCAATGGCATGAGCAGCTATTATTACTTGGTAGCCGGTTTGCCTTCTTTGTCTTTAGACGATGGCAAGCTGAGCTATACCGTTGAAAACTTTAAATCTGAACTTTATCCTTCGTTGTCTGATAAAGACAAAAAACTGATTGATTTGTTTTACCTGAAATTTGATAATATAAATCTACTCAAATTATTAAAGGATAAGGATGTGGAAGTGGACGGACGAGGAAATTTTTCTGCCGAAGATTTGCTTCTTCTGATAGAGGCTGTTCGGCAGGGGGACGTTCGTGAGAAGAAATTCCCTTCTTATTTGTATGATTTTGTAGCATTGTATCTTCAGAATGTCGGTGAAGAACATTTTGTCGCTGAGGAGGTACTTGCGGCTGCGTATTATGCGTATGCCATGAAATGTGGTAATCGCTTTGTGAGTCGCTGGTTTGAGTTCAGTCTGAATGTGAACAATATCCTTTCTGCTTATATCTCACGTAAATATAAACTGGAAGTAGCTCCACGTATAGTGGGAGATACCGAGGTCTGTGAGCTGTTGAGAACATCGAATGCGCGTGATTTCGGCTTGGGTGAGCAGTTGGAGTATATGGAAGACTTGCAACGTATTGCAGAAATGGATGAACTGGTGGAACGGGAAAAGAAAACAGATTTGCTGGCTTGGAAATGGCTGGAAGACGAGTCGTTTTTCAATTATTTCACGGTAGAGCGTCTGTTTGTCTTCTTGTTACAGCTGGAGATGATTGAACGCTGGATTTCACTGGATAAAGAAAAGGGAAGAGAACTGTTCCGTCAGATGATTCAGCATTTGAAGGAAGAAGTACAGATTCCGGAAGAGTTTAGAAAATAGTAAAAATAAAATAGAATGGCAACAAAAGGAACTGTGATAGGCGTAATCGCCAATATGGTTACATTGACAGTCGACGGTCCGGTGGCACAGAATGAAATCTGTTACATTTCGACCGGAGGCGACCGCCTGATGGCTGAGGTCATCAAAGTGGTGGGCAAAAATGTGTATGTACAGGTTTTTGAAAGTACACGTGGACTGAAAGTGGGTGCGGAAGCCGAATTTACGGGCCACATGCTGGAAGTGACATTGGGACCGGGCATGCTTTCGAAGAACTATGATGGCTTGCAGAATGACCTTGACAAGATGGAAGGGGTATTCTTGAAACGTGGCCAGTACACTTATCCGCTGGACAAGGAAAAGAAATGGTTATTCAAACCCATCGTGAATGTCGGTGATGAAGTGGGGCCTTCTGCCTGGTTGGGCGAAGTGGAAGAGAACCATCAGCCATTGAAGATTATGGTACCTTTCCAGCTTCAGGGCACTTATAAGGTGAAATCCATTGTAGCGGAAGGTGAATATACGATAGAAGATACAGTCGCAGTCTTGACGGATGCAGAAGGCAACGAGATTCCGGTGAATATGATTCAGAAATGGCCGGTGAAGAAGGCGATGACCAATTATAAAGAGAAGCCGCGTCCCTATAAACTGCTGGAAACGGGTGTACGTGTCATTGATACGATGAACCCGATTGTAGAGGGAGGTACGGGATTTATTCCGGGACCGTTTGGTACAGGAAAGACGGTGCTTCAGCACGCTATTTCCAAACAGGCCGAAGCGGATATCGTGATTATCGCAGCTTGTGGTGAACGTGCCAACGAGGTGGTGGAAATCTTTACAGAGTTCCCGGAACTGGTAGACCCGCATACAGGAAGAAAGCTGATGGAACGTACCATTATCGTGGCCAACACTTCCAACATGCCGGTAGCTGCCCGTGAAGCTTCTGTGTACACGGCCATGACGATGGCTGAATTTTATCGTGCCATGGGACTGAAGGTCTTGCTGATGGCCGACTCTACTTCTCGTTGGGCACAGGCTCTGCGTGAGATGTCCAACCGTATGGAGGAACTTCCCGGACCGGATGCGTTCCCGATGGACCTTTCTGCCATTATCTCCAACTTCTATGGTCGTGCGGGCTATGTACATCTGAACAATGGACAGACGGGTTCCATTACTTTTATCGGTACGGTATCACCGGCCGGTGGTAACTTGAAGGAGCCGGTGACGGAAAACACGAAGAAGGTGGCCCGCTGTTTCTACGCTTTGGAACAGGAACGTGCCGACCGTAAGCGTTATCCGGCCGTAAACCCGATTGATTCTTATTCAAAGTATCTGGAATATCCTGAATTTGAGTCCTATATCACAGAACATATCAATGGAGAATGGATTGGCAAGGTGACAGAACTGAAGACGCGTCTGTTGCGTGGTAAGGAAATCGCCGAGCAGATTAACATCTTGGGTGATGATGGTGTGCCGGTGGAATATCACGTGATTTTCTGGAAATCAGAACTGACTGACTTTGTGATTTTGCAGCAGGATGCGTTTGATGAAGTGGATGCAGTGACTCCGATGGAACGTCAGGAGGAAATCGTGAATATGGTGATTGATATTTGCCATACGGATTTCAGCTTCGACAATTTTGTGGAAGTGATGGACTACTTCAAGAAGATGATCAATATCTGCAAGCAGATGAACTATTCACCGTTCCGCTCTCCGCAGTACACGGAGTTCCGGAAACAGTTGCAGGAACTGGTGGATGAACGAAAAGTAAAATAAGTGAAATCAATAAATGGGTAGAAAATGGCGACAAAAGCTTTTCAAAAAATATATACAAAAATTAGCCAGATAACCAAGGCCACTTGTTCGCTGAAAGCGACGGGGGTAGGTTATGATGAACTGGCTATGGTGAACGGCAAGCTGGCGCAGGTGGTGAAGATTGCCGGAGATGAAGTGACCCTGCAGGTTTTTGAAGGTACGGAAGGTATTCCGACCAATGCAGAGGTCGTTTTCTTGGGCAAGTCTCCTACACTGAAAGTGAGCGAGCAGCTGGCCGGACGTTTTTTCAATGCTTTCGGTGAACCGATTGACGGAGGACCGGAGGTGGAAGGTACGGAAGTGGAAATCGGTGGTCCATCGGTGAATCCGGTCCGTCGTAAACAGCCTTCAGAGCTGATTGCAACGGGTATTGCCGGTATCGACCTGAACAATACGCTGGTGTCCGGACAGAAGATTCCGTTCTTTGCCGACCCGGACCAGCCTTTCAACCAGGTAATGGCCAATGTGGCTTTGCGTGCGCAGACCGATAAGATTATTTTGGGTGGTATGGGTATGACGAATGATGACTACCTTTATTTTAAGAATGTATTCTCGAACGCAGGTGCTCTCGACCGTATCATCAGTTTTGTGAATACTACGGAGAATCCGCCGGTAGAACGTCTGTTGATTCCGGATATGGCACTGACTGCGGCCGAATATTTTGCAGTGGAGCACAATGAAAAGGTATTGGTGCTGCTGACGGATATGACTTCGTATGCCGATGCGTTGGCTATCGTGTCCAACCGTATGGACCAGATTCCTTCGAAGGATTCTATGCCGGGTTCACTCTATTCCGACTTGGCGAAGATTTACGAAAAAGCTGTACAGTTCCCGAGTGGAGGGTCTATTACGATTATTGCGGTGACCACCCTTTCCGGAGGAGATATTACACATGCAGTGCCGGATAATACAGGTTACATCACGGAAGGTCAGCTCTTCTTGCGTCGTGACAGTGACATCGGTAAGGTAATTGTCGATCCGTTCCGTTCCTTGTCACGTTTGAAACAGCTGGTAAGCGGTAAGAAGACCCGTAAGGATCATCCGCAGGTGATGAATGCCGCCGTACGTCTGTATGCCGATGCGGCCAATGCCAAGACCAAGATGGAAAACGGTTTCGACCTGACCAATTACGATGAACGTGCGCTGGCTTTTGCCAAGGATTATGCCAACCAGTTGCTGGCCATCGATGTGAACCTGAACACAACCGAAATGTTGGATGTGACTTGGGGACTGTTCCGGAAATATTTCAAGCCGGAAGAGGTGAACATCAAGAAAGAATTCGTAGATCAGTATTGGAAGAAATAAAAATATAAGACTTTAAAATGGCAATAAAATTTCAGTATAACAAGACCTCTTTGCAACAGCTTGAAAAGCAGCTGAAGGTCCGTGTGCGTACGCTCCCTATTATTAAGAATAAGGAGAGTGCTTTGCGCATGGAAGTGAAACGCTGCAAGGAAGAAGCTGCCGGACTGGAGGAACGACTGGAAGCACAAATTTCCTCATACGACCACATGCATGCCCTCTGGAATGAGTTTGATGCCTCATTGGTAAGGGTAAAAGATGTGCATCTGGGTGTGCGGAAGATTGCAGGCGTACGTGTTCCGTTGCTGGATGAGGTGGAGTTTGATATCCGGCCATTTAGCTTATTCTGTAGCCCGAAGTGGTATGCCGACGGTATTCATTTGTTGAAGAAACTTGCCGAAACAGCCATCGAAAGAGAGTTTACGCTTGCCAAACTCGATTTGTTGGAACATGCACGAAAGAAAACCACTCAGAAGGTGAACTTGTTTGAAAAGGTGCAGATACCGGGTTATCAGGATGCGCTGCGGAAAATCAAACGCTTTATGGAAGATGAGGAGAACTTGTCAAAATCCTCTCAGAAGATTTTGAAGTCTATTCAGGAGAAAAGAAAGGAGGCGGAAGTATGATTGCAAAAATGACAAAGGTTACTTTTTTGGTGTACCATAAAGAGTATGATTGTTTTTTGAAAAGTATCCGTGACCTGGGAGTCGTACATGTGGTGACAAAGGCGCAGGGAGGAGCCGAAAACGCTTCCTTGCAGGAGAGTATCCGCTTGTCGGCCCGGTATGCTTCTGCCATCAAATTGTTGCAGGGGATGGGGGTGCCTTCTGCTGAAGCCCGTGAAGGGGATGCGGATAGCGGAGAACAGGCCTTGCAGCAAATGGAAGAATTGCTTCATCAGTCGCAGCAACTTGCTCATCGTCTTCAGGCGGTAGAAAAAGAGGCGACTGCATTGGAACCATGGGGCGATTTTGACCCTCAAAATATTTCCCGCTTACAGGCAGCCGGTTATCAGACAGGTTTTTATATCTGTTCGGAAAAACAGTTCAAGCCGGAGTGGACGGACTTGTATCATGCTACAATCATTAACCGGATTGGTTCGAAAATTTATTTTGTGACGATTACGAAAGGTGATGCTGTGCCGGAACTGGAAGTTGAAACAGCCAAGTTGCCGGAAAGTTCGCTTTCTGTTCTGCAACAAACCGTGACCGATTTGAAGGAACAGCAAGAAACGCTCCAAAATAAATTGAAGGAACTGGCTGAAACCGTAATTCCTGATTTACAGGCAGCCCAACACCGGGTACATTCGCAGATTGAGTTCTCGAAGGTAGTATTGAGTACCGATGCCTTGGCCGACAATAAGTTGATGTTGCTGGAGGGATGGATTCCGACGGAGCAAGTACCGGAAATGACCGAATATCTCCGTTCGCAGGAAGTCTATTATGAGACAGCGGCCCCTGTACCGGGGGATGATGTACCAATTCTATTGGAAAACAAAGGTTTTTTCCGGTTATTCGAACCGATCATGCGGCTGTATATGTTGCCGAAATACAACGAACTGGACTTGACGCCGTTCTTTGCTCCGTTCTTTATGCTGTTCTTCGGTCTCTGCCTGGGAGATTCCGGATATGGCTTGTTTATGTTGCTGGCCGTCACATTGTATCGCTTGTTTGCCAAGAAGCTGAGTGCATCCATGAAGCCGATTCTGACTTTGGTGCAGATTCTGGGTGCTTCGACCATGGTGTGCGGTCTGCTGACGGGTACCTGTTTCGGATTTAATCTTTATGACATCCAACTGCCACTTTTCCAGACCTTGAAAGAATCCATTTCGCTGGACAACCAGCAGATGTTCAATCTTTCACTGATTCTGGGTGGAGTACAGATTATTTTCGGTATGGTTCTGAAAGCTGTTAATCAGACTATTCAGTTTGGCGTGAAATATGCCATCTCCACTATCGGATGGATTTTGATTCTGGTCAGTACGGCGGTCGCTTTTGCGGCTCCGGGCGTAATGGAAATGGGAGGTACACTGCATTTGGTCTTTTTGGGTATTGGCGTGCTGATGGCTTATCTGTACAATAGTCCGGATAAGAATGTGTTTGTCAATATCGGTTTAGGGCTGTGGGACAGCTACAACATGGCTACCGGTTTGCTGGGTGATGTCTTGTCGTATGTCCGTCTGTTTGCCTTGGGGCTTTCCGGTGGTATTCTGGCCAGTGTATTCAACAGTCTGGCTGTCGGAATGAGCCCGGACAATGTGATTGCCGGTCCTATCGTCATGGTGCTGATATTTGTCATCGGCCATGCCATCAATATCTTTATGAATGTGTTGGGTGCCATGGTGCATCCGATGCGTCTGACCTTCGTGGAATTCTTCAAGAATGCCGGGTACGAAGGAGGAGGAAAGGAGTATAAACCTTTCAAGAATTAATATAACAAAGTAATTAAAAACTAAAAAACAAATAATTATGGAAATGAATCTTTTGATTGCCTACATTGGCATCGCGATTATGGTTGGTTTGTCAGGTATCGGTAGTGCGTATGGTGTAACCATTGCAGGTAACGCATCCATCGGTGCACTGAAAAAGAATGACAGTGCTTTTGGTAACTTCCTGGTATTGACTGCACTTCCAGGTACACAGGGTCTGTATGGTTTTGCCGGTTACTTTATGTTCCAAAGTATTTTTGGGGTATTGACTCCGGAGATTACAGCTATTCAGGCTTGTGCCGTATTGGGTTCAGGAATTGGTTTGGGACTGGTAGCCTTGTTCTCTGCTATCCGTCAGGGACAGGTTTGCGCCAACGGTATTGCAGCCATCGGTCAGGGACACAATGTGTTTGGTAACACTTTGATTTTGGCTGTATTCCCTGAATTGTATGCCATCGTAGCTTTGGCTGCTACCTTCTTGATGGGTTCTGCCTTAGCCTAAAAATTAGTTAATCATTACATTTCCCCGTGGTACGGTCTGACTGTATCACGGGGAAATTTTTTTGAAACTTCTGTTACATTTACAAATTTATTAATACGTTGATAATCATACTTCTATAATGTATTTAGCTGGAGGAAATAGGTAGAATCCTTGCTGTAGCCATAAAAAATTTCGTTTTTTTCTTCCGTTTCAATATTTTTTGTATCTTCGCGATTGATTTAGAAGATATTAAAGACGATGATGAAACAGCTACTAACACCTGATTATATTTTCGAATCTAGTTGGGAAGTATGTAATAAAGTGGGTGGCATCTACACTGTATTGTCTACAAGAGCAAAAACCTTGCAGAATACTTTCCCTGATCGAATCTTTTTTATAGGGCCAGATGTCTGGCTGGGTAAAGAGAATCCTCTGTTTGTGGAGGAACCGAAACTTCTTCAGGCATGGAGGGAACATGCAATCAAAAAAGATGGGTTGAATATTCGTGTGGGACGATGGAATGTCCCTGGAAACCCCATTGCAATTCTAGTGGATTTTACTCCTTTTTATAAGGACAAAAATGATATCTATACGCAAGCATGGCTTGACTTCCACGTAGACTCTCTGCATGCTTATGGGGATTATGATGAAGCTTCCATGTTCTCATACGCAGCCGGGAAAGTCGCCGAAAGTTTCTATAGGTATAATCTGACAATGACCGATAAGGTGATTTATCAGGCCCATGAATGGATGACAGGACTGGGGGCACTCTATCTGCAGAAACATGTACCGGAAATAGCCACAATCTTTACTACACACGCAACAACCATCGGACGTTCCATTGCCGGGAACAATAAACCTCTCTATGATTACTTATTCGCTTATAACGGTGACCAGATGGCCCGTGAACTGAATGTGGAGTCTAAACATTCCATTGAGAAGCAGACAGCGCATTTTGTGGATTGTTTTACGACGGTCAGCGACATAACGAACAATGAATGTAAGGAATTACTGGAGAAGGAAGCTGATGTGGTGTTGATGAACGGTTTTGAGGACGATTTCGTTCCGAAAGGTGAAATGTTCGGGAAAAAACGGAAATATGCAAGAGCCTTGCTTTTGAACTTGGCCAACAAGCTGTTGGGTTCCCATTTGGATGATGACACCTTGATTGTGGCCACCAGCGGACGCTATGAGTTTAAGAATAAAGGTATCAATGTGTATTTGGAAGCCTTGAACCGTTTGACACGTGAAAAGAACCTGACGCGTGAAGTGTTGGCCTTTGTCAATGTACCGGGTTGGGTAGGCGAGGCGCGTGAAGACCTGAAGCAGCGTCTGGAAAGTGACAAAGAATATGATACTCCATTGGAATGTCCTTTTATTACGCATTGGTTGCATAATATGAGTCACGACCAGGTGTTGGATATGCTGAAGTACCTGAATATGTCCAATGCGGCCGATTCAAAAGTGAAAGTCATTTTTGTGCCTTGTTATTTGAACGGGAAGGATGGCATCCTGAACGAAGGCTATTATGATCTGGTGATTGGAGCGGACATGAGTGTCTATCCTTCTTATTATGAACCTTGGGGATATACTCCGTTGGAAAGTGTGGCATTCAAGGTACCTGCCATCACTACGGATTTGGCCGGATTTGGCTTGTGGGTAAATTCCTTGAAAGGGCGTCCAGGAACATTGCAGGACGGAGTAAAAGTGATTCACCGTACCGATTACAATTATTCAGAAGTGGCAGATGTGATTCGGGATACTATTACGGAATTCTCTAACCTGCCGGAGTCTGAAGTTGAAGTGATTCGTGAAAACGCGTCTAAAATTGCGGAGAAAGCATTATGGAAACATTTTATCCGCTATTATTATGAAGCGTATGACATCGCTTTGCGTAAGGCAAAAGAACGTTGCACCTCTTATAAAAAATGAACTATATAAAAAATTAGTGATATGAAAGTCAAGACAAACTATGCTAATTCTCCCGTGTGGAGGGAAATTAATGTGAAATCCCGTATTCCGGAATCATTGAAGATGCTGGAAGTGATGGCTCGCAACATTTGGTGGGCATGGAATGACGATGCTACCGATATGTTCAAAGAACTGGATCCGGAATTATGGCGCGCTGTAGGGCAGAATCCGGTTGCCTTATTGGAACGCTTGAACTACGAGAAACTCGAAGCATTGTCTGTAGATAAGGAAATGCTGGGCAAGATTAATGCTATTTATGATAGATTCACCGAATATATGTCTGCAAAACCGGATAAAAGTCGTCCGTCTGTCGCTTACTTCTGTATGGAGTATGGCCTGACTCACGTACTGAAAATCTATTCCGGTGGTCTGGGTATCTTGGCCGGTGACTACCTGAAAGAGGCTTCAGACAGCAACGTAGACATGTGTGGTGTCGGTTTCCTGTACCGTTACGGTTATTTCACTCAGAGCCTTTCAATGGACGGACAGCAGATTGCCAACTACGAGGCACAGAACTTCGGTAGCCTGCCGTTGGAACGTGTGAAAGATGAAAATGACCACCCGATGGTATTGGATGTACCGTATTTGAACTATTACGTACATGCATACGTATGGAGAGTCAATGTGGGTCGTGTACCTTTGTACTTGCTGGATACTGATAATGAAATGAACAGCGAATTCGACCGTTCCATCACTCATCAGCTGTATGGTGGTGACTGGGAAAACCGTTTGAAACAGGAAATCCTCCTGGGTATCGGTGGTGTGCTGCTGTTGAAGAAACTGGGCATTAAGAAAGATGTATATCATTGCAACGAAGGACATGCTGCATTGTGTAACGTACAGCGTCTGTGTGATTACGTGGAAAGCGGTATGACATTCGATGAAGCATTGGAAGTGGTTCGTGCTTCTTCTCTGTATACTGTACATACTCCGGTTCCGGCTGGACACGATTACTTCGATGAAGGCCTGTTCGGCAAATACATGGGCGGTTATCCGCAGCGTATGGGCATCAGCTGGCAGGATTTGATGGACTTGGGACGTATCAATCCGGGTGACCCGAATGAACGTTTCTGTATGTCTACCTTTGCTTGCAACACTTGCCAGGAAGTGAACGGTGTAAGTTGGTTGCACGGAAAAGTTTCTCAGGAAATGTTCTCAGGTATCTGGAAAGGTTACTTCCCGGAAGAAAACCACGTAGGATATGTTACCAACGGTGTTCATTTCCCTACTTGGTGTGCTTCTGAATGGAAAGCATTGTACAACAAATATTTTGACAAGAACTTCATGCACGACCAGTCTAATCCGAAGATTTGGGAACGTATCTACAATGTGCCCGATGAAGAAATCTGGAAGACCCGTGTGGCTTTGAAGAACAAATTGATCAATTATATCCGCGACCAGTTCCGTGACACATGGTTGAAGAACCAGCGTGATCCGTCGCGTGTAGTCTCTTTGATGGATAAGATTAATCCGAATGCTTTGTTGATTGGTTTTGCCCGTCGTTTTGCCACTTACAAACGTGCACACTTGTTGTTTACTGATTTGGACCGCTTGTCTAAGATTGTTAACAATCCTGATTATCCGGTGCAGTTCCTGTTTGCAGGTAAGGCTCACCCGCACGATGGTGCCGGTCAGGGATTGATCAAGAAGATTGTAGAAATCTCTAACCGTCCGGAATTCCTGGGTAAGATTATTTTCTTGGAAAACTACGATATGAAGCTGGCTCGTCGTCTGGTTTCTGGTGTAGATATCTGGATGAACACTCCGACACGTCCGTTGGAAGCTTCCGGTACATCTGGTGAAAAAGCCTTGATGAACGGTGTAGTTAACTTCTCTGTATTGGACGGATGGTGGCTGGAAGGCTATCGTGAAGGTGCCGGATGGGCATTGACCGAGAAGCGTACTTACCAGAACCAGGAACACCAAGACCAGTTGGATGCAGCTACTATCTACAGTATTCTGGAAACAGAAATCCTGCCGTTGTATTATGCTAGAAATAAGAAAGGTTATTCTGAAGGCTGGGTAAGAACGATCAAGAACTCTATCGCTCAGGTAGCTCCTCATTATACCATGAAACGTCAGCTGGATGACTACTTTACGAAATTCTATACCAAGGAAGCTACTCGTTATCATGCATTGGAAGCCAACAACTATGAAGAAGTGAAGAAAATTGCTGCATGGAAGGAAGAAGTGGCTGCCAAGTGGGACGAAATTCAGGTGGTTTCATTCAACAAATGTCAGGATTTGTGCAACGGTAACGTAGAAAGCGGTAAGGATTATAAACTGACTTGCGTAATTGATGAAAAGGGTCTGGACGATGCCATCGGTGTAGAACAGGTAGTTACTTACACCAATGCGGAAGGACGCGAATACATCTATGCGGTCAATCCGATGAAGATGGTGAAACGTGAAGGCAATCTGTTCACCTTCGAAATGATAGCCGGTTTGTCGAACGCGGGTAGCTTTAAGGTAGCTTACCGTATGTTCCCGAAGAACGACGCGCTGCCTCATCGCCAGGACTTCTGCTATGTACGTTGGTTCAATGAATAATAACTGTTTATTCAGATAATTATAAGCCATTCCGGATGCCTTACAAGGTCTGGAATGGCTTTTTTTGTTTTTAAATGACAGGCCATGAAAATATTGATTGTAGAAGACGATGCGGATCTTCGTGAAATCACGACTCGGTCGCTGGAAAAGGAACGTTATGTGGTATCGCAGGCACCCGATTATAAGACCGCTTTGCGCAAGGTAGAAGATTATGACTACGACTGCATCTTGCTGGACATCATGTTGCCCGATGGTTGCGGGCTTGATTTGCTGGAAGAACTGCAGGCTATGGGCAAGCGTACTAATGTGATTATTCTCTCGGCCAAGGATTCGTTGGAGGATAAGGTGAAAGGACTGGACTTGGGTGCAGACGATTATTTGCCAAAGCCTTATCACCTGGCCGAACTGCATGCCCGGTTGAAAAGCCTTTTCCGTCGTAACCAGCGCGAAGGAGAGAAGAAGGTGGTGTATGGTAATGTGGAAATTATTCCCGACCATTTTAAAGTCATTGTGGGGGGAAAGGAAATCGACTTGAACCGGAAGGAATACGATATTCTGCTTTATTTCATGTTACGTCCCGGACGGTTGGTGAACAAGACCACGTTGGCCGAATCGGTATGGGGAGACCATATCGATCAGGTGGATAATTTTGACTTTATTTATGCCCAAATCAAGAACCTGCGCAAGCACTTGAAAGATGCGGGAGCCACGGTCGAGTTGAAAGCCGTATATGGTATCGGATATAAACTGGTAGAAGGATGAAACTGTTTCATTTGGTCATGTGGCGCATGTCCGCCATTCTGGTAGTCATCCTGACGTGCTGGGCCGTGCTATTCTATCTGGCCGTCATGGAGGAGGTGAACGACGAAGTGGATGATTCCCTGAGTGACTATGCGGAATCGCTGATAATCCGTTCGCTGTCGGGCGAAGAAATGCCTGCCACCAACAACGGCTCGAACAACCAGTATTTCCTCTATGACGTAAGTGCAGAATATGCGGCCTCGTATCCGAAAATCTCCTATCGGGATGAAATGGTGTATATTACGGCAAAAGGCGAGACCGAGCCAGCCCGGATTCTGATGACCATCTTCCAAAAGGATGACGGGGGATACATGGAACTGGTGGTTTACACGCCTACCATCGAGAAGTACGATCTTCAGCGGGCCATTCTGGGATGGATTGTCTTCCTGTATGTCCTTTTGCTGCTGATGATTCTGGCCGTCAATGCCTGGGTGTTCTATCGTAACATGCGCCCATTGTACACTTTGTTGAAATGGCTGGAAAACTATCGGTTGGGAAGCAAACGGGAACCGCTTGACGAGTCATTGCGGATTGTGGAATTCCGGAAGCTGAATGAAGCGGCAAACTTATTTTCGGAGCGCAGTGAGCAGCTCTATGAGCAACAGAAACTGTTTATCGGAAATGCTTCCCATGAGATGCAGACTCCACTGGCCATCTGTCGCAACCGCCTGGAGATGCTGATGGAGGATGACACGCTGACCGAGAAGCAGCTTTCGGAACTGATGAAAACCCACCGCACACTGGAGAACCTGACCCGCCTGAACAAGTCGCTGCTGCTTTTGTGCAAGATTGAGAACCGCCAGTTTACGGATGTGAAGCCGATATGTCTGAATGAATTGCTGCTGCACTATCTGGACGATTACAAGGAAGTCTACGCATACCGCCGTGTGCAGGTAAATGTGCGTGTAGAAGATTGTTTCCGACTGGAGATGAGCGAGTCGTTGGCCACAGTCCTGCTGACCAATCTGTTGAAGAATGCGTTTGTGCATACAAGTGAAGGAGGCATAATCGAACTCACTTTCACCGCCTCTTCTTTTGAAATCCGCAATACCGGAGAAGCCCCTTTGGACAAAGACCACATCTTCGAACGTTTCTATAAGGAAGGGAAGAAAGAAGGTTCCACAGGACTTGGCCTGGCTCTGGTAGATTCCATTTGTAAGGCTTATCGGCTCCGTCTGTCCTATCGGTTTGAGGACGGAATGCATATCTTCACGATTATTTCTTGATTTTTTGTCGGAAAAAGGTGATTCTTCAGAATCTTTTCAGAATTGCCTCTCATCTTTGCAGTACAATAAATCATTAAAGTATTCATCCTAAAAAAATAGACATTATGAAAAAGTTAGTTTTCCTGCTCGTGTGCGTGTTCACTGTATCAACCGTGGCAATGGCCGACAACGAAAAACCTATCCAGGTAGGGCAGTTGCCAACCAAGGCCCAGACCTTCATCACTACCTACTTTAAAGGTAAAAAAGTGGCTTTGGCCAAACAAGACAGTGATTTGTTCAGCAAATCGTACGATGTGATTTTCACCAATGGCGAGAAAGTGGAGTTTGATAAATCAGGCGAATGGACGGAAGTGAAATGCAAGTCGGCCATTCCTTCACAGATTATCCCTGCTGCCATCCGTACGTATGTGAAAACCAATTATCCGGATGCTTCCATCATCCAGATTGAACGCAAGCGCAATGAATATGAAGTGAAGCTCTCCAACCGTTGGGAGATTACCTTCGACAGCCAGATGCGCGTCATTGATATCGACGACTGATTCCAGACTATTTCTATGATATGCGGCCCGTTTCTCTGAGAAGAGGAGCGGGCTGTTTGTTTGATAAGGATTTTCGTAGTTTTTTACATCTTCTCCGCTAAATATTCCATTTCCTGCCCGGTTGGTTTTTTGTTATTTTGCCACAAAAGATTCTAATCACAGAAATACCATGAAAAATCATTCATTGTTTATCTACTTTATCTGCCTGGTGTCTGCCATGGGAGGTCTGCTCTTTGGGTATGACTGGGTGGTAATCGGAGGGGCCAAGCCCTTTTATGAAGTATATTTCGATATTGCCGGTGAGGAAGGCTTGCAGGCTTTGGCCATGAGTATCGCTCTGCTGGGTTGCCTGTTGGGAGCCACTATGGCTGGTTTCCTGGCCGACCGTTACGGACGGAAGAAATTACTGGTCCTGTCGGCATTGATCTTTTTTGTCTCTTCCTGGGCTACGGGAGCTTCCACGACTCTTCCTGCTTTTATTGTGGCACGGCTGGTAGGAGGAATGGCCATCGGACTGGCTGCCGATCTTTCCCCCATGTATATTGCGGAAGTAGCTCCTGCACGGATTCGGGGGAAGCTGGTAACCTTGAACCAGCTGACCATCGTACTGGGAATTTTGGGAGCGCAGATTATCAACGTATTGATTGCCGAACCGGTACCGGAAGGATTCCTTGCGACTGATATCCTGAATTCCTGGAACGGGCAAACCGGATGGCGTTGGATGTTCTGGGCCGTGTGTGTGCCTTCGGGAGTCTTCTTCTTGCTGGCCTTGTTCATTCCCGAAAGTCCGCGCTGGCTGGCAAGTGCGAATCGTCTGGAGCAGGCCCGGAAGGTACTTCGTGCCATTGGGGGAGAAGATTATGCCGAGCGTGAAGTGGCAAGCTATACGCGTGCAAGCGTCTCCGCACAGGAAGGAAAAGGAGGCCTGTCATTGCTTTTCTCCCCTCAGATGCGGAATGTGCTTCTAATCGGTATTGTGGTAGCCATGTTCCAGCAGTGGAGTGGTACGAACGTCATCTTCAACTATGCGCAGGAAATATTCCAAGCAGCAGGCTATGGCATTTCCGATGTGCTGATGAACATTGTCGTGACGGGAATCGCCAACCTGGTCTTTACGTTTGTAGCCATCTATACCGTCGACCGTCTGGGCCGGAAGACCCTGATGCTGACAGGCTCTATCGGACTGGCCGGTATCTATACTTTACTCGGACTGAGTTATTTCTTTGAATTCAAGGGTGTCCTGATGATTGTGTTTGTGGTGCTGGCCATCGGTTTCTATGCCATGTCGCTGGGACCGGTCACCTGGGTACTCCTCTCCGAAATCTTTCCGAACAAGGTGCGTGGAGTGGCCATGGCGGTATGTACGGCTGCCTTGTGGATTGCTTCCTTCCTCCTGACTTACACCTTCCCGTTCCTGAACTCCGGACTGGGTACAGGCGGTACGTTCCTGCTCTATGCCATAATCTGTTTCTGTGGCTTCCTGTTTGTATGGCGCCGTATTCCGGAAACAAAAGGCAAGTCGTTGGAGGAACTGGAAAAAGAACTGATGAAATAAACTGGTAAAAACAAATCAAGACATAATTAACCTATCATGGAAAAAATAACAGAATATTTGATTCAAAGTACGGTACATACTTCCGAGGTGAGAGCGTGGGAAGAAACCGTCATGTTGCCTACCTACGGCATTGGTAAAGAGGAAAAGAATCCGATTTTTCTCGAAAAACGGGTTTATCAGGGAAGTTCCGGTGCGGTGTATCCTTATCCGGTCATAGAGAAGATTGAAGACGAGAAGCACGACCGTCCCTGGCGGGCTTTCTTTCTCGAAAATGAATATATCAAGCTGATGATTCTCCCGGAGCTGGGCGGACGCATCCAGATGGCATACGACAAAGTGAAAAAACGTCATTTTGTCTATTATAACCAGGTCATCAAACCGGCGCTGGTAGGGTTGACCGGCCCGTGGATTTCCGGAGGTATTGAGTTCAACTGGCCACAGCACCATCGTCCCAGCACCTTCCTGCCTACCGACTGCATGATTGAGGAGTTTCCCGATGGCAGTAAGACCGTATGGTGCAGCGAAGTGGAACGCATGTTCCGTACCAAAGGTATGGCAGGTTTCACGCTTTACCCGGGAAAAGCATACGTCGAAATCAAGGCGAAGGTCTATAACCGTACACCGTTTCCACAGACCTTCCTGTGGTGGGCCAATCCGGCAGTGGTGGTGAATAAAGACTATTATTCCGTCTTCCCGCCCGATGTGAATGCCGTGTTCGACCATGGCAAGCGTGCGGTGTCCACTTTCCCCATTGCGACAGGAGAATATTATAAGGTGGATTATTCCGCCGGAGTTGACATCTCACGTTACAAAAATATTCCGGTGCCGACGTCTTACATGGCCATCAATTCGAAATTCGATTTTGTAGGAGGTTATGATGAACACGTAGAAGCGGGTTTGCTGCACGTGGCCGACCATCATGTGAATGCCGGAAAGAAACAATGGACTTGGGGTAACGGCGATTTTGGACAAGCCTGGGACCGTAACCTGACCGATGAGGACGGGCCTTATATTGAACTGATGACGGGTATGTATTGCGATAACCAGCCCGATTTTGCCTGGTTGCAGCCTTATGAAGAAAAGTCCTGGGTACAGTATTTCATGCCTTATCAGAAGGTAGGAATGGTGAAAAATGCCACCCGTGATGCCCTGATCAATCTGCAGCCTGTGGACGACGGACACATGAAGGTGATTCTGTACACCACGGCCGCTCATGCTGCGGTGCGCGTCCTGCTGACCCATGCCGTCAGCGGAAAGGTGTATCTGGATGCGCAGACCGCCGTGTCACCGGCCAATGCCTATACCGAGACGGTGGCATGCGATACACAGAAGCTGGAAGAACTGAAGCTGACCGTACTCGATGAAAAAGGCAAGGTGCTGGTGAGCTATCAGGCTGCCAAACCTGAAATCAAGCCTATTCCGGAGCCGGCCAAAGCGGCACTGGACCCGAAGAAGATTGCCAGTATGGAGCAACTTTTCCTTACGGGACAGCACCTGGAGCAATACCGTCATGCCACTTATTCGCCGATGGATTATTACATGGAAGCCTTGAGTCGTGACGAAAGCGATATCCGTTGCAACAATGCCGTGGGATTGCTTCTCATGCGTCACGGACGTTTTGCCGAAGCGCAGAAATATTTCGACCGGGCCATCAAGACGCAGACCGAACGTAATCCGAACCCTTACGACGGCGAGCCTTACTACAACCTGGGCTGGAGCAAGAAAATACAGGGCGATATGGACGGGGCATACGATGCTTTCTTCAAGGCTACCTGGAATGCGGCCTGGCAGGATGCGGGCTATATGGGACTGGCACAGATTGACATGATGCGTGAAGACTATGCGAATGGCCTTGACCATATTGACCGTTCATTGTATCGCAACTGGCTGAACCACAAAGCTCGCCAGCTCAAGGTCTCTTTCCTTCGCAAGGTCGGTGACTGGACAAAGGCCCAGGCACTGATTGACGAATCACTGGCCATGGACAAGTTCAACATGGGATGCCGTTTTGAAGCTTATCTGATTTATACTCTGCAAGGAAATGCCGATGCAGCCGCTGCCGTCAAGGCCGAAATGAAGACTTTGATGCGCGGAGCCGTACACAGCTACCTGGAATATGCCATTGACTATGCTTCCGCAGGCATGTACACCGAAGCCATCGAACTGCTGTCGTTTGTGACCGAAGAGGCTGAGGCCACTTATCCGATGGTTTATTACGCATTGGGCTATTTCACTTCCAGACAGGGCCGGAAAGAAGAGGCTGCGGCTCTCTACCGGAAAGCCGAGACCATGTGTCCGGACTACTGTTTCCCGAACAAGCTGGAAGAGGTGCTGATGTTGCGCGACGCCATGGCTTTGAATCCGGAAGGAGCCAAAGCTCCGTATTATCTGGGCAATTTCTACTATGCAGCCCGCATCTACGACGAAGCGGTAGCCTGCTGGGAAAAATCGGCTTCCCTTGACGATACTTATCCCACAGTGCTGCGTAACCTTTCATTGGCTTACTACAACAAGCTGCACAATCCGCAGAAAGCCTTGGCTACACTGGAAAAGGCTTACAGCCTGGATACCAGCGACGGCCGCATGCTGATGGAACTCGACCAGTTGTACAAGAAACTCCGCTATCCGCACCGTCAGCGGCTGGATTTTCTGGAAGCCCATGCCGAGGCGGTAGCACAGCGCGATGATTTGTGCATCGAACGTATTACCCTCTATAACCAACTGGGAGAATACCAGAAGGCATACGACCTCATTAACTTCCGCAAGTTCCATCCGTGGGAAGGAGGAGAAGGAAAAGTCACCAGCCAGTATTTGCTTTGTCGCGTGGAATTGGCTAAGATTGCCATTCGGGAGGGCCGTTTTGCCGAAGCTGTCCGTTTGCTGAAAGAAACCGAAAAATATCCTGACAACTTGGGCGAAGGCAAGCTGTGCATGGCCGAAGAGAATGACATCCACTATTGGATGGGGTGTGCGTATGAAGGACTCGGCGAGGAAGCACTGGCCAAGGAATACTTTACGAAGGCCACTAAAGGATCTGCCGAACCGGCTATCGCTTTCTTCTACAACGACCAGCAGCCCGACAAGATTTTCTATCAGGGACTGGCATGGCGCAAGCTGGGGGAGGAAGACAAGGCCCGCAGCCGCTTCAACCGTCTGATCCGTCACGGCGAGCAACATTTGTTTGACAAAGTGAAGATTGATTATTTTGCCGTTTCACTTCCCGACCTGCTTATCTGGGACGATGACCTGAACGTGCGCAACCGGATTCATTGCAACCTGGTGATGGGAATGGGTTACCTCGGACTGGGGAAAAAGGAACTGGCTCATAAATTCCTGTCCGAAGTGATGCGCTTGGACATCAATCACCAGGCCGGAAAACAGCTGTTGGAGATGTGTGAGTCTATCCCTTCTTCTTCATCCGATATTCTTTAGGTGACATGTGCATATACTTGGTAAACACTTTTGAAAAATAGTAAGGGTCATTAAAGGCAAGTTCAAACGCAATCTCTTTTGCTTTCTTGTCGGTAAAATCCAAAAGCTGGCATGCCTTCTGAATTTTCAGCTGATTGAAATAGTTGATGGGAGACATGCCAGCCTTTTGTGTAAAAAGCGTACTGAGGTAGGTGGGCGAATAGTTCACGCTTTGGGCCATGTCGTCCAAGGTCAGCTGTTTGTCCAGATTGGCCTTCATATAGTTGATTACCCGCTGGATGGTGTCCTGCGGTTTAGGCTTGTTGATTTCACGGAACTGCGGAATGTATCGGAAAGAACCGAGCAGGTACCACAGGCAGAGGGTGATGTATTCCAGGTTTTCGATGCTGTAGCCCATCTCCAGGTTGACCAGAATCTCGTTGAACAGGCGGATGCGGTCGTTGAAACGGGCCGTGGGCGAGTCGTCGATGTAAGTGGTCCGGTTGAACAAGTCGGCAAACAGATGACTCTGTTCTCCGGTGAAATGAATCCAGTAGATACTCCAGGGGTGGCTGAGAGAAGCCGCATAGACATGAGGCGTGCCGGCTTCAATGATGAAAAAGTCGTTTTTCTTTACCAAGCATTTCCCTTTCCCGATGTTGTACCAGCCTTCTCCTTCGTGGCAGTAAATCAGGATGTGCTGCGGGCTGCCTTCCTTGCGCTCCCGGTAGTGTCCTTCGGCATGAGGATAGTATCCCACATCGGTCGGGTATAGCAGACGTGTCATCGGGTTCTCTTTCATGCGTAGAAGATTCTCCTGAGGGATGACAATGGCTTTTTCGTTGGGAAATCCGTCTTTTTTCTTTTCCATGGCATTTCTGTTTGTGAGAACAAAAATAGGTATTTATTTGAATTCGTGATCAGTTCTTGGGGTAGATTTTTTGAGGAAATGATTGTCCTGGAATCGAAAGATATTACATCCTTTTGCGAAAATACCACATTCAGAGATAATGGTTTATGTGTAATTTTGTCGGTTGTAAAAGTGTTTGTCAACTCAAAATTCGATAATATGAAAACAGCCGCATTACTCTCACTTACTTTACTCTGTTTTTCTTGCAGTCAGCAGACTGACAAGATTGATTTGTCTGGCTCATGGACTTTCTCTACCGATAGTCTGGACTGGAGCCGGACGATTGAACTGCCGGGCTCGATGGCTTCCAACGGGTTGGGCGACGACATTGCCGTGAGTACCGACTGGACAGGAGGTATCGTAGATTCTTCTTATTTCTTCAAGCCTTTGTATGCCAAATACCGTGAACCCGGAAATATCAAAGTACCCTTCTGGCTTCAGCCGGTGAAATATTATAAAGGCAAGGCGTGGTATAAAAAAGAAGTCGTGATTCCGGATGATTGGGCCGGAAAGGACATTTCTCTCTTCTTGGAACGTTGCCATTGGGAGAGCCGGCTGTATGTCGATGGAAAGCCAATCGGGATGCAGAATGCACTGGGTGCTCCCCACCGCTACGACCTGACGGGCAAACTTTCGGCCGGAAAGCATGTGCTGATGCTGTGTGTGGACAACCGGGTGAAGAACATTGATCCGGGAGAGAATTCGCACAGCATTTCCGACCACACGCAAGGAAACTGGAACGGAGTGGTGGGCGATATGTTCCTGGAAGTGAAACCGGAAGTCAATGTGGCATCCGTCAAGATTATGCCCGAGCGGCTGTCCAGAAAGGTCAGCGTGTCGGCTTCGTTAATGAACCGTTATGACAAAGAGGCCGCAGTGAAGCTGGAAATGGCAGTTGGCGAGGAAAAGATACAGCAGTCGTACACCCTGAAGCCGGGAATGAATCAGGTCACGATGTCACTGCCTCTGAAGGGAGATATCCAGTGCTGGGATGAGTTCTCTCCGGCATTGTACGACTTGAAACTGAGTGTGAAGGAGGAGGAGAGCGGGGAGACCGATGTCTATACCGACCGTTTTGGCTTCCGGGATGTGAAGGTGGCCGATGGGAAACTGACCATCAACGGCCGCCAACTCTTCCTGCGTGGAACGTTGGACTGTGCGGCATTTCCGAAGACCGGTTTCCCGCCTACGGACGTGGAGTCGTGGAAGAAGAATTTTGCGGTAATCAAAGCACACGGACTGAATCATGTGCGCTTTCATTCCTGGTGTCCGCCCGAAGCGGCTTTCGAGGCTGCCGACGAGATGGGACTGTATCTGGAGATAGAATGTTCCTCCTGGGCCAACCAGTCGACGACCATTGGCGACGGGGGTGACCTCGACCGCTTTATCTGGGAAGAAAGTGAACGCATCGTCCGGGAGTTTGGCAATCATCCTTCGTTCTGCATGATGATGTACGGCAACGAACCGGCCGGTGAAGGCAGCAATGCCTATCTGACGAATTTCGTGACGACTTGGAAGAAGCGCGACGCCCGCCGTTTGTACTGTTCAGGTGCCGGATGGCCCAATCTTCCGGTCAATGATTTCCTGAGCGATTCCACTCCCCGTATTCAGGCATGGGGACAAGGGGTGAACAGCATCATCAACGCACAGGCTCCCCGCACCGATTATGATTGGTCGGACTATATCGGGCGTTTCCAGCAACCGATGGTGAGCCACGAAATCGGGCAGTGGTGTGTGTACCCCAATTTCAAGGAAATGGCGAAATACGACGGCGTGATGCGTCCGCGTAATTTTGAAATCTTTCAGGAAACCCTGGCAGAAAACGGTATGGCAAATCTGGCCGACAGTTTCATGTTGGCTTCGGGCAAGCTGCAGGCTTTGTGTTACAAGGCCGATATTGAAGCTGCCTTGCGTACCAAAGATTTCGGCGGTTTCCAACTGCTGGGATTGTCGGATTTTCCCGGTCAGGGAACCGCGCTGGTGGGAGTGCTCGATGTGTTCTGGGAAGAAAAAGGCTATATTCGTCCGGAAGAATACCGTCGTTTCTGCAATACTACGGTGCCCTTACTCCGACTTCCGAAACTGATTTATACCAATCAGGAAACGCTGAAAGGCAGTCTGGAAGTGGCTCATTTCGGGGCGGCTCCCTTGCAGGAGACTTCTACTTCGTGGACGTTGAAGACAAAAGACGGAAAGGTGGTTGCTTCGGGTAAACTGGCACACCGTCCGGTAGGTATCGGCAACTGTATCCCGTTGGGACAGCTGGAGATTCCGTTGGATAAGGTAGCGGCTCCCTCCTGTCTGACCTTGGAGGCTACGCTGGGTGCTTATTCCAACAGCTGGCACATCTGGGTTTACCCGGCCGATGGACAGAAAGTGAACGGAGACGACCGGATTCTGATGACCGACCGGCTGGATGCGAAAGCCTTGCAACGCCTTCAGGAAGGAGGCAGCGTGTTGCTCTCCTTGCGGAAAGGCAGTTTGCCGGCCGAAGCAGGGGGAGAAGTACAGATAGGTTTCTCCAGCATCTTCTGGAATACAGCCTGGACCTTGGGACAGGCGCCGCACACGTTGGGCATCTTGTGTAATCCTGCCCATCCGGCGCTTTCGGAATTCCCTACGGAATACTACAGCGATTACCAGTGGTGGGATGCCATGAGCCATTCCGGTGCCATTGAAATCGCGAAGATTGACAAAGACCTGCATCCTATTGTGCGGGTTATCGACGACTGGTTCACCAACCGTCCGCTGGCCTTGCTCTTCGAGGCCAAGGTGAGCAAGGGCAAGTTGCTCGTGTCGGGTATTGATTTTTGGCAGGATATGAGTCAGCGCACGGAAGCCCGTCAGTTGCTCTACAGCCTGAAGAAGTACATGTGCAGCGACTGTTTCCAACCGGCGGAGGAAGTGGATGTGAAGGATTTGCGTATTTTGGACACAGGTAAACATCAAAAGTAACCAAAGAAACATCATTTTTTCCTGCAAACATCGGGGAGTCTTTCTACCTTTGTTTGCAGGATTTATTATGTGGATACCCAAACGATGAAAAACACGAAACAGCTTATTTTAGGATTGATTGCCTGCTGCTTGTCGGTATATGTACAGGCTCAGGTGTGGACCATGCAAGGAAAAGAGCAGGTCGCCCCCGGCACGTGGTGGTGCTTCCGCAATACGGTGACGCTCGACGAAACGCCCCGTTCGCTGGAATTGCGTCTGGCTGCCGATACGAAATACTGGCTCTGGGTGAACGGTGAACTGCAAGTGGCGGAAGGAGGATTGAAACGCGGCCCGAACCCTTCGGATACCTACTGTGATGTCATCACCTCGCTTCCCGCCCTGAAAGCCGGAAAGAATACCGTGGCCTTGCTGGTGTGGTACTTTGGGAAAGATGGTTTCAGCCATCGCAATTCTCCTACGGCAGGCATCAGCTTCTCCCTGTCCTGCGACGGCAAGGAGGTGGAACCCGACGAGGAATGGCTTGTCAGACTTCATCCGGCTTATTATGTGCCACAGGGCGAACAGCCCAATTATCGTCTGCCGGAGTCGAACATCGGCTTCGATGCAGCAAAAGACATTCCTTTCCAGTCGCCCGACTATGACGACAGGAAATGGCAGAAAGCCACCGAAATCTCGTTGAAGAAAACGGGTTGGAACCGCTTGGCCGACCGTCCGATACCGTTCTGGAAAGACTATGGCCTGAAACCCTATGCACGTACCGAAATGCAGGGCGATACCCTGTTGCGGGCTTATCTGCCTTACAATGCACAAGTCACTCCCTACATCCGTCTGAAGGCTCCGGCCGGCAAGTGCATCCGCATCCGTACGGACAACTATCGGGGCGGTTCGGCTCCCAATGTATTTGCGGAATATCGCACGCGGGAAGGCGAACAGGAGTTTGAATGTAAGGGCTGGATGAACGGCCACTATGTGCAGTATGAACTCCCCGAAGGAGTGGAGGTGCTCGACGTGAAGTACCGTGAAACAGGATACGATACTTCCTTTTCTGGCAGTTTCGCTTGCGACGACCCGATGCTGACCCGCTTGTGGGAGAAGGCCCAACGTACCCTCTACCTCACCATGCGCGACACGTACATGGATTGTCCCGACCGCGAGCGTGCCCAGTGGTGGGGCGACGTGGTGAACGAGCTGGGCGAGGCTTTCTATGCCCTCGATGAGAAAACCCATCTGCTCACCCGCAAGGGCATCCATGAGCTGATGGGATGGCAGCGGGCCGACGGCAGCATCTTTGCCCCTGTACCGGCCGGAAACTACAAGGACGAACTGCCCATGCAGATGCTGGCCAGTGTGAGCCATTATGGTTTCTGGACTTATTATATGGGTACGGGCGACCGTCAGACCATTCTCGACGTACTTCCGCGGGTAAAGAAATACATTCATGTGTGGAAAACGGATTCCCTAGGATTGGTCGTACCTCGTTCCGGCGGATGGACCTGGGGCGACTGGGGAGAGAACAAGGACATGACGTTGTTGTTCAATCTCTGGTATGTGATTGCCCTGAGGGGATATGAAGAGATGAGCCAATTGGCTGGTGAGACGGAAGAAGCCGCCTGGGCACACACTACTGCCGACCGCTTGCGGAAAGTGTTCCACCGCACGTTCTGGAACGGAAAGTATTACGTTTCTCCGGGTTATCAAGGAAAGCCCGACGACCGTGCGCAGGCGCTGGCCGTTGTGTCGGGTGTCTTGCCCGAAGAACTGTATCCGGTCATCCGTCCTTTCTTCTCCGAGTGGTATCACGCCAGTCCGTACATGGAGAAATACGTGCTGGAAGCTCTCTGCACGATGGGCTATTATCAGGACGCCCTGAACCGCATGAAGCTGCGTTACCGCGCCATGATAGAAAGTCCGCTGACCACTTTGTGGGAAGGCTGGGGCATCGGCAGTGAAGGTTTCGGGGGCGGTACCTACAATCACGCCTGGAGCGGTGGTCCGCTGACCATCCTTTCGCAGTACATTGCCGGTATAGAAACCGTGGAACCGGCCTTCCGGACTTTTCGGGTGGCTCCTCATCCGGCACACTTGAATTTCATCCGTACGCAAGTCCCCTTGTCGGGTGGCCGCCGCATCGTGCTGGAAATGGACAAGTCGGCTCACGGCGGAACCATGTATCTCCGGGTGCCGGAAGGCACGTCTGCCGAAGTGGAGCTTCCTGCCGAATTCCGTAGCTGGCGTGTGAACGGCGAACCGAAAAGTGAACGGAAGTTGAGGCTTTCTGCCGGAGAATGGCGGTTTGAGATGCAGGCAGATTAGGCTTGTTTTTGATGATATTTTGACGGCCGGGAGTGGAAGAAACTTCCGGCCTTTTTTATATAAACGCTGCTACATTAAGAGGAATATGTCTTTACGTTTTCTATGTTTCCCTGCCGGGAACCGTACGTTTCCCGGTGCGGAGCCGTATGTTTTCCGTAAGGGAAACGTAGGTTTCTGCCTGCGGAAACGTAAAAATCGACTGGAGGTTTTTGGATGAAGGACTTGAGGGTTTGGGGATAAGATTGGACAGATTCTTTTAAATGCAACTGTAGCTTTTTTCATGCTTAATCATTACATTTGCAAATATTGTACGCTATTGGAAAGATGGATAGCTGCAAGCAGAAATGAAGGAATTGTTGAATCTGTTCAGGGAGTTAGGGTATGGAATTGAATGACAAAATTATTATATACCAAACCATTGATGGACAAACATCCATTGAAGTGAAATTGGAGGACGAAACTGTATGGCTTTCTGCTAATCAGATGGCCACTCTGTTTGATCGGGATGAAAAGACTATAAGAAAACATATCAATAATGTCTTTTCCGAAGGTGAATTGGGAAAAGAGAACAACACGCATTTTTTGCGTGTTGATGGAGTGAAGCAACCTGTTGCCTTTTATTCTTTGGATGTGATTATTTCCATAGGATACCGCGTAAAAAGCCAACGAGGTACTCAGTTTCGTATATGGGCCAATAAGATTTTGAAAGACTATCTTGTAAAAGGCTATGTCGTCAACAAGGCTTTGACCGAACAGCGTTATACTGAATTGAAGCAATTGGTAACGGTCTTGGGCCGTACAGTCAA
This sequence comes from uncultured Bacteroides sp., assembly GCA_900551445.1. Taxonomy (GTDB): domain Bacteria; phylum Bacteroidota; class Bacteroidia; order Bacteroidales; family Bacteroidaceae; genus Phocaeicola. The sequence continues at coordinate 26,725 of URWA01000009.1, forward strand.
GGCACAGGAAGCACTGACATCGGAAGATGCACTCAATCTGGTGGAAGTGGTTTCCGATTACGCTTATGCTCTCGATACGTTAGACAGATACGATTACCAGCAACTGGCGGTAGAGCAGACCACTAACGAAATAAAGTTCCATGCTACCTACGAGGGAGCCATGCAGGCCATAGAAGAGCTGAAGGAAAAATTCGGTGGAAGTCAGTGGTTTGCCCATGAGAAGGATGATTCCTTTAAAAGTTCCATCGGGCAAATATACCAGACTTTTGGCGGGCAAGATCTTTACCCTTCTGTGGAGGAAAAAGCGGCTATGCTGCTTTATCTCGTCACGAAAAATCATTCGTTTAGTGATGGTAACAAACGTATTGCTGCCACCCTTTTCCTGTGGTTTATGGCTGGTAACGGTATTCTCTACAATCCGGATGGGAGTAAGCGCATTGCTGACAACACCCTTGTGGCTCTTACGCTGATGATTGCTGAGAGTCGTACAGAAGAAAAGGATATTATGGTGAAAGTAGTAGTCAATCTGATTAACAAGAACAACTATGAGTAAGGAGAATTATAGACGGATGGGTAATTATCCGAGAGGTGGATGTAAGGACTCGGGATTTGGGGGTGGAGGAACTTTGAAACTGCATCAACCGCAATGAAACGGGGGTTACAGACTCAATGACAACAATCTACGTCATTTTTATTGTTCAGATACTGACAAACGGTTATCTGACGAGACTACTGAGTTGTGGCATTACGCTCCCGTAGTACTTTATCAGGAATTCACGGATGAATTGAAACAGAAAGAAAACGAATAGAGAGATTTTATCCATCTTTCCCAAATTTGCAGTAACTTTGCCGCGCATTTTTGAAGAAGGTAAAAAAGATGGATCAAAGCGTGGATAAGAAACGGACCCGGAGCAACGAGATTGACATGCTCAACGGGCCGTTGTTCAAGAAAATTCTGGTGTTTGCCCTTCCGCTGGCGGCCAGCAGTCTGTTACAGGAACTTTTTAATTCGGTCGATGTGGCCGTGGTGGGGCACTTTGTGGGAAGTGAAGCCCTGGCAGCTGTGGGAAGTAATGCGCCCGTCATCGGGTTGCTCATCAATCTGTTCATGGGTATCTCCATGGGAGCCTGTGCCATTATTTCCAACCATATCGGTCAGCGGGACGACCGGAGCATACGTCATGCCATCAATACGGTGGAACTGGTGGCCCTGCTGAGCGGAATTTTTCTGCTGTTGTTGGGACAGGTGGCAGCTAAACCGATTCTGACATGGATGGGAACTCCTCCGAATGTATTGGATCAGGCTGTGACTTATCTGCGTATCTATTTCTTAGGCATGCCTTTCATCATGGCCTTCAACTTCGGGGCAGCGATTCTGCGAAGCATGGGCGATACCCGTCGTCCGCTGTATATTCTGGTCATCGCTGGAATCGTCAATACGTTGCTGAACCTGCTGTTCGTGCTTTGTTTCCACATGGGAGTGGCAGGTGTGGCCGTGGCCACAGGAATCTCCAATGCAGTGAGTGCAGCGCTGATTATTCGGTTGCTGTGCAAGGAAAAAGAGCCTTTCCGCCTGCATTTCAGTAAGATGAAGATTTATTCCACGGAGTTGAACCGTATGTTGCGTATCGGTGTGCCGGCGGGCTTGCAGGGGATGATTTTCTCCATTTCGAATGTGGTGGTACAGTCGTCCATCAACAGTTACGGAGCCGATGCGATTGCCGGTTCGGCAGCAGCCGTCAATTTTGAATACTATTGTTATTTTATCATCCAGGGATTCAATGGAGCCGCCATCAGTTTCATTGCACAGAACTATGGCGCTGGAAGAATGGACCGTGTACACCGGGTGTTCTGGATTTGCATGGGGTCGAGTCTGGCGTTCTGTGCGGCGTTCAACTGGCTTTTTGCCTGGCAGAGTGATTTCTTCCTGGGATTCTTTTCCAATGTGCCGATGGTGCATCACTATGGGATCCTTCGCATGCACCTGGTGTTGGCTTTGCAGTTCATTGCCAGCAGTTATGAGATTGCGGGCTCTTCCTTGCGAGGTATGGGAAAATCGCTTACTCCGGCCTTGCTGACGGTCTTCGGTACCTGTCTACTTCGAATGGTGTGGGTTTATGTGGTGTCGCCGATATGGAGGGGATACGATGTGCTGATGATTGTGTATCCGGTATCATGGGTAGTCACCGGCCTGCTGGTGCTGACGGCCTACTGGATGACGATAAGGAAAAAGGTAGCGAAAGCATAAAAAAACAGCCTCGGCTTAAAAAGCTGAGGCTGTTTTTTTATAAAGAGGAATTTGGATTTATTCCCATTCGATGGTGGCTGGCGGTTTGGAAGAGATATCGTAGCAAACGCGGTTCACGCCTTTTACTTTGTTGATGATATCGTTGGAAACCTTTGCCAGGAATTCGTATGGCAGGTGAGCCCAGTCGGCTGTCATGGCATCGGTGCTGGTTACTGCACGCAAGGCTACTGCACGTTCGTAAGTACGTTCGTCACCCATTACTCCGACGCTCTGTACCGGCAACAGGATGACTCCGGCCTGCCATACCTGATGGTACAGGGCAGTTTCGTTTCCGTTTTCATCTTTCACCTTCCAGTCGCGCAAGCCCTGGATGAAGATATCGTCGGCATCCTGCAGGATACGTACTTTCTCACGGGTGATGTCGCCCAGGATACGTACGGCCAAGCCCGGACCCGGGAACGGATGACGGGTAATCAGGTGTTCCGGCATGCCCAGCTCGCGACCTACGCGGCGCACTTCATCCTTAAACAGGAGACGCAGAGGTTCGCAAAGTTTCAGGTTCATCTTTTCGGGCAGACCGCCTACGTTGTGATGACTCTTGATGACGGTTCCGGTGATAGACAATGACTCGATGCAGTCGGGGTAGATGGTACCCTGTGCCAGCCATTTCACGTCGTGAATCTTGTGGGCTTCTTCGTCGAATACGTCGATGAAACCTTTTCCGATGATTTTGCGTTTGCGTTCCGGTTCGGTTACTCCGGCCAGTTCTGAGAAGAATTTCTCGCTGGCATCCACGCCGATGACGTTCAGTCCGAGACATTCATAGTCATGCAATACGTTCTTGAACTCGTTCTTGCGCAACATTCCGTGGTCTACGAAGATACAGGTCAGGTTCTTGCCGATGGCCTTGTTCAGCAATACGGCTGCCACTGAAGAGTCTACGCCGCCGCTCAGTCCCAGCACCACCTTGTCGTTGCCGAGCTGTTCTTTCAAGCTGGCCACTGTGGTCTCGATGAAAGAGGCTGCGCTCCAGTCCTGCTTTCCTCCGCAGATGTCTACCACGAAGTTCTTCAGCAGTTGGGTACCGTCTTCTGTGTGGAACACTTCCGGGTGGAATTGTACGCCCCAGAGTTTTTCATTCTTTGCCTGATAAGCAGCGATAGCCACTTTGTCGGTTGAAGCGATAATTTCGAAATCGTCGGGAATGGCAGTGATGGTGTCGCCATGGCTCATCCATACCTGAGAATGTTCGCGGATGCCTTTCAGCAGCGGACTTTCGTGGTTGAAGGTAGCCAGGTGGGCACGTCCATATTCACGGGTGTTGGCCGGTTCTACCTTACCTCCGTAGGTGTAGGCCATGAACTGTGCGCCGTAGCAGATACCCAGGATAGGGTACTTTCCGCGGATGTGGGTTAAGTCTACTTTAAAAGCCTTCTCGTCGTACACGGAGAAAGGGCTTCCCGACAAGATTACGCCGATAACCGACGGGTCGTCGTGCGGAAACTTGTTGTAAGGAACAATTTCGCAATACATGTTCAGCTCGCGCACACGGCGGCCGATGAGCTGCGTGGTTTGTGAACCGAAGTCAAGAATAATGATTTTTTCCTGCATATTGTGTGATGTAAAATATGTATTCTATGCGTGCAAAGGTACGCATATTTTTCCTAAATCCGATGTGTGCCTGTGATTTTATTTGAAACAGCATGTTTCAGATTGGAAGGTCGGGGAGGAAGGTATGTTTTTTTAAGTATTATATATAAGGAGGTAAGGAATAAATTTGTACTTTTGTCGGCGTATGAGCAGAATTTTGGCAATAGATTATGGTAGAAAGCGCACGGGAATCGCAGTGACCGACCCGATGCAGATTATTGCGAACGGGCTGACTACGGTGCCGACGCACGAGCTGATGGATTACCTGCTGAAGTATGTGGCCCAGGAAAAGGTGGAACGCATCATTGTGGGGCATCCCAAGCAGCTGAACAACGAGGACTCGGAAAACATGAAGTATATCAAGCCTTTCCTTGCACAGCTGAAGAAAAAACTGCCGGAGGTACCGGTGGAACTGGTGGATGAACGGTTCACTTCCGTGCTGGCGCATCAGGCCATGCTGGACGGGGGGCTGAAGAAGAAGGCTCGCCAGAACAAGGCACTGGTGGATGAAATCAGTGCGACCATTATTCTGCAGTCGTATCTGGAATCAAGAAGAATGTAACTCAAAAACTGAATAAAATATGATTTTACCGATTTATGTGTATGGCCAGCCTGTATTGCGTCAGGAGGCAGAAGATATTACGCCGGATTATCCAGGCTTGAAAGAGCTGATTACAAATATGTTTGAAACGATGGACCGTGCTGACGGTGTGGGACTGGCTGCTCCGCAGGTGGGGCTTCCCATCCGGGTGGTGGTAATCGACTTGGACGTGTTGTCGGACGACATGCCGGAATTCAAGGATTTTAAACGTGCCTATATCAATCCTCACATTCTGGAGACAGGGGGAGAGATGGTATCCATGGAGGAAGGCTGTCTGAGCTTGCCGGGCATCCATGAGAGTGTGAAGCGTCCGGACAAGATTCATGTCACTTACCTCGACGAAAACATGCAGCCGCACGACGAGTGGGTGGAAGGTTATCTGGCCCGTGTGATGCAGCATGAATTTGACCACCTGGAAGGAACCATGTTCATCGACCACCTGTCGGCTTTGCGCAAGCAGATGATTCGTGGCAAACTGAATGGCATGGTGAATGGCAAGGCTCGTTGCTCTTATAAAGTGAAAACCGTCAGATGATCAGAAGATTCCTATACATATTATATATAGGTATGTTTTTCCCGGTGGCTGCCCTGTGTCAGATTAATACGGACAGGGTGATGACCATCGGGAAAAATGCACTTTATTTCGAGGATTATGTCCTCTCTATCCAGTACTTTAATCAGGTGATTGGGGTGAAGCCTTATCTGGCCGAACCGTATTTTTATCGCGGGCTGGCCAAGATGAACCTGGACGATTATCAGGGGGCGGAAGCCGACTGCTCGGAAGCGCTGCAACGCAACCCGTTCGTAGTCAATGCGTATCAGGTGCGGGGTATCTCGCGTATCCGGCAGCAGAATTACCAGGGGGCTATCCAGGATTACCGGAAGGCCTTGGAGATGGATCCGGAGAATATCAGCCTGTGGCACAACCTGGCGCTTTGCCGGATGCATGAGGAAGAGTATGCGCAGGCGCGGGCCGATTTGGATACGCTGATTCGTATTTCTCCGCGCTATACGGATGCCTATCTGATGCGTACGGAGGTGTCATTGAAACAGAAGGATACGTTGCAGGCCATGACGGATGCCGACAAGGCGATTGAAATGGACCGTTATAATCCGGACACGTGGTCGTCAAGAGGTATGCTGTTCCTGCAGCGTGGAAAGTATAAGGATGCGGAAGCGGACCTGACGGAGGCCATCCGTCTTTCGGTGCGTAATGCGGGCGTGTATATCAACCGTGCGCTGGCTCGTTATCACCAGAACAATCTGCGTGGGGCTATGTCGGACTATGATCTGGCATTGGATGTAGACCGGAATAATTTCATCGGTCACTACAACCGTGGTCTGTTGCGCGCGCAGGTGGGAGATGACAACCGTGCCATCGAGGACTTCGACTTCGTGCTCAAGATGGAACCCGACAACCTGATGGCCCGGTTCAACCGAGGACTGTTGCGTGACCGTACAGGGGATTATCCGGGGGCTATCGAAGATTATTCGGCGGTGCTGAAGGAATACCCGAACTTCCTGGCCGGCTATCAGTATCGTGCGCAGGCCAGACGGAAAGTGGGCGACTTGAAAGGTGCGGATGCCGATGAGTTCAAGGTGCTGAAAGCGCAGATTGAATCGCAGAACGGAACGAAGAAGCAGACGGCTTCGGCGGACAAGACGCGTAAGAAATCGGACAAGAACGTGGAGAATTACCGTAAGATTGTGGTGGCCGACAACGATTCGGAGGACGACCGTTACAAGACGGACTATCGGGGCAGGGTACAGGACAAGAATGTGACCATCTTGCCGCAGCCGATGTTCGCGTTGAGCTATTACGAGCGTCCGGAAGAAGTGAAGCGGCAGGTCAACTATTATAAAGGTATCGACGACATGAATGCTCGTGGGGCTCTTCCACATCGCCTGCTGATTACGAACAACGAGGCTTCGCTCTCGGAAGAGCAGGTGAAACAGCATTTTGCATCCATCGATGAACAGACGGCTGCCATCGTGAAGGAACCGAATGATGTGTTGCATTACTATGCGCGTGCGCTTGATTTCTATCTGGTGCAGGACTTCGACAATGCATTGAAGGATCTGGATGATGCCATCCGTTGTGATTCTACTTTCTTCCCGGCCTACTTCAGTCGTGCGCTGATTTACTACAAGCAGTTGGAATATCGCAAGCGTGACCGGAAGTATGAAGTGGAAGCAGTGGATAACAACAAGGACTTGCAGGTGCGTTCGTATGATTATAACAAGGTACGTGAGGACCTGGACCGTGTGATTGAGCTGGCTCCTGATTTCGTGTATGCGTATTATAACAGAGGAAATATTCTGGCCGTGATGAAAGACTACCGGGCTGCACTGGTGGATTACAACAAGGCCATTGAACTGGATCCGCGTTTTGCGGATGCGTATTTCAACCGCGGGCTGACGAATATCTTCCTGGGTAACAACCGTCAGGGTATCCAGGATTTGAGTAAGGCCGGTGAGTTGGGAATTTTCTCTGCGTACAACATTATCAAGCGATTTACCACGGTGGAGGAGAAATAAATGAATGCAATTTTCTTCTTTAATTAAAAAGTTTATATTTTTGCGTCTCAATAACAGATAAACACATAAAGACTATGGTTAAGATAACTTTTCCTGATGGCTCTGTTCGTGAATACAACGAAGGAGTTACGGGTCTGCAGATTGCAGAAAGCATCAGTTCCCGTCTGGCACAGGATGTGCTGGCATGTGGCGTAAACGGCGAAACTGTAGATTTGAATCGCCCTATCAACGAAGATGCGAACTTCGTTCTTTATAAATGGGATGACGAAGAAGGTAAGCATGCCTTCTGGCACACCAGTGCACACTTGCTGGCTGAAGCGTTGCAGGAATTGTATCCGGGCATTCAGTTCGGTATTGGTCCGGCCATTGAAAACGGATTCTATTATGACGTAGATCCGGGTGAGGCTGTCATCAAGGAAGGCGACCTGCCTGCCATTGAAAAGAAAATGATTGAACTGGCTGCCAAGAAAGAGGAGCTGGTTCGTCAGAACATCTCGAAGGATGATGCGCTGAAGATGTTTGGTGAAAGAGGAGAAACTTACAAGTGTGAACTGATTTCCGAACTGGAAGACGGTCACATCACTACTTATACGCAGGGTGCGTTTACAGACTTGTGCCGTGGCCCGCACTTGCTTTCTACAGCTCCGATCAAGGCTATCAAGCTGTTGTCGGTAGCCGGTGCCTACTGGAGAGGACAGGAAGACCGCAAGCAGATGACCCGTATCTACGGTATTACTTTCCCGAAGAAAAAAATGTTGGATGAATACCTGGTGATGCTGGAAGAAGCCAAGAAACGTGACCACCGTAAGATTGGTAAGGAAATGGATTTGTTCATGTTCTCTGATACGGTAGGTAAGGGACTTCCGATGTGGTTGCCGAAAGGTACTGCGCTGCGTATCCGCCTGCAGGATTTCTTGCGTCGCATCCAGTCTCGTTACGACTATCAGGAAGTGATGTGTCCGCCGATTGGTAACAAGCTGTTGTATGTCACTTCCGGACACTATGCGAAATATGGTAAGGATTCTTTCCAGCCTATCCACACTCCGGAAGAAGGGGAAGAGTACTTCCTGAAACCGATGAACTGTCCACATCACTGTATGATTTACAAGAACTCTCCGCGTTCTTATCGTGACCTGCCGTTGCGTATCGCAGAATTTGGTACGGTTTGCCGTTACGAACAGAGTGGTGAGTTGCACGGATTGACTCGTGTACGTAGCTTTACGCAGGATGATGCGCACATCTTCTGCCGTCCGGACCAGGTGAAGGATGAATTCCTCCGTGTGATGGACATCATCTCTATCGTATTTACTTCCATGGGACTGGAAAACTTTGAAGCACAGATTTCTCTGCGTGACAAGGTGAACCGTGAAAAATATATCGGTAGCGACGAGAACTGGGAAAAGGCTGAACGTGCCATCGTAGAAGCTTGCGAAGAAAAAGGACTGAAAGCAAAAGTAGAATACGGTGAAGCTGCATTCTACGGTCCGAAACTGGACTTCATGGTGAAGGATGCCATCGGCCGTCGCTGGCAGTTGGGTACCATCCAGGTAGACTACAACTTGCCGGAACGCTTCCAGCTGGAATACATGGGTTCTGATAACCAGAAACATCGTCCGGTAATGATTCACCGTGCACCGTTCGGTTCAATGGAACGCTTTGTAGCCGTATTGATTGAACATACAGCCGGTAAGTTCCCGTTGTGGCTGACTCCGGATCAGGTGGCTATCCTGCCTATCTCTGAAAAATTCAATGACTATGCCGACAAGGTTCGTCAGGATTTGAAGAAATACGATATCCGTGCCATCGTGGACGACCGCAACGAAAAGATTGGCCGTAAGATTCGTGACAATGAAATGAAACGTATCCCTTACATGCTGGTTGTCGGTGAAAAAGAAGCCGAAAATGGTGAAGTAGCTGTACGTAAACAGGGTGAAGGAGACAAAGGAACCATGAAAATCGAAGATTTTGCAAAAAATATTGCAGAAGAAGTTCATAATATGATAAATAAATGGTAAATTTGCAGCCGTTTGCAGCCCCTGATAAAATTGGAAGGCTGCAAACGGATTTTTCAATATTAATTTATAATTCAAAAAACAAACAAGGAAGACACTATTTTTAATGAAAAATGACACGTTAAAGGGGCAACATCGAATCAACGAACAGATTCGTGCCAAAGAAGTACGTATTGTGGGAGATGATATTGAATCGGCTGTATATCCGATTGCGCAGGCTTTGAGACTTGCGGAAGAACATGGAGCCGACTTGGTCGAAATTTCACCTAATGCTGTTCCTCCAGTTTGTAGAATTATAGATTATTCTAAGTTCCTTTACCAGCTGAAAAAACGCGCAAAGGAACAGAAGGCAAAACAGGTGAAGGTGAACGTGAAGGAAATCCGTTTCGGACCTCAGACTGATGAACACGATTATAATTTCAAGTTGAAGCATGCCATCGGCTTCTTGCAGGATGGTGACAAGGTGAAGGCATACGTGTTCTTCAAGGGACGTTCCATTTTGTTCAAGGAACAGGGTGAAGTGCTGTTACTCCGTTTTGCCAACGACTTGGAAGACTATGCAAAGGTAGAACAGATGCCGTTGCTCGAAGGAAAGAGAATGACGATATCGTTGTCTCCGAAGAAAGCGGGAGCTCCGAAGAAAGCGGCCAAACCTGAAGCTGCCAAACCGGTTGAACCGAAAGAATGAAAAAAAGTGCGTAACGCGCCGGTATAGTGCGTTGCCACGCTAAATAATAATAATTAAAAATTTAACAAGATGCCAAAGATCAAGACTAACTCCGGTGCTAAAAAAAGATTCACTCTTACCGGAACAGGTAAAATCAAAAGAAAGCACGCTTTTCACAGTCACATTCTGACTAAGAAGACTAAAAAGCAGAAAAGAAACCTTTGCCACATGGGCTTAGTAGACAATGCTAACTTGAATCAGGTAAAGGAACTTCTGTGCATGCGTTAATCTTTACGAGAGCGTACACGTATCATTTAAATTATTAACCGAATGCATTAGCCTCAAGTCCGGTTGTAAAATATCGGCGCTATCATTCAAAAAGAATTAAAAAACTATGCCAAGATCAGTAAATCACGTTGCTTCTAGAGCAAAAAGAAAGAAAATTTTAGGTTTAACCAGAGGTTATTTTGGTGCAAGAAAGAACGTTTGGACCGTTGCTAAGAATACTTGGGAAAAAGGTCTGACTTATGCATACCGCGACCGTAAGAACAAAAAACGCAACTTCCGCGCATTGTGGATTCAGCGTATCAACGCAGCTGCTCGTCTGGAAGGTATGTCTTACTCTAAGTTGATGGGTGCATTGCACAAAGCAGGTATTGAAATCAACCGTAAGGTGTTGGCTGACTTAGCCATGAACCATCCGGAAGCTTTCAAGGCTGTAGTTGCTAAAGCTAAAGCTGCTTAATTCTCTTCCGGAAACGGAGACAACGTATAAAGGATGCCACATAAAATGGCATCCTTTTTTTATGCAATCTCTTTGCAGATTCAAATTATTGTCGTATATTTGTCATACAAAATTGAAGCCGTACTTGCAGAATCGGGAAACTCATCAAATTATAAGAAATACCGAGACAAGCGTCTTCTTCCAATGGCGGGCCACGCCTTCGGGTAGCATTTATGCCGGTGGATTACAAAGGAAGGGGGGCACTCAAAACCTGTCATTCGGAGTTTCGTCACGCCTCGGGTACGGCTTCTTCTTTTTTCTAAGGCGAAGAATCTTGGATGTATCAGAGTCAAGGTTCTTCGCCTTATTTGTATGTGAACGTTGAACGTAATAGGATTCGTATGATTTTTTATTTTTCTGGAACGGGAAATTCGGAATGGGTGGCCCGGAAGTTGGGAGAACATTTGCAGGATTCTGTATATAAATTGACGGACTTACTGAACGGAAAACCGGACTTTCCGCAGTCTTCAGATGGAACGCTGGGTTTTGTGTTTCCGGTTTATTCGTGGGGGCCTCCTCCGGTGGTATTGGAAGCACTGGCCAAGTTGGAATGGAAGGGAGTGCCTGATTACCTGTATTTTGTCTGTACCTGTGGTGATGATACGGGAAAGACGGCACAGGTGTTTGCGCGGGCTGTGGCTCGGCGGGGATGGCGTTGCAAGGCCGGCTTCTCGGTGATGATGCCCAACACATACGTTTGTATGTCGGGATTTGATGTGGATGAACCGGAACTGGCGGCTCGTAAGTTGAAGCAGGCTCCCAGCAGAGTGGAAGATCTCAGCCGGAGGATTATCCGACGGGAAGAGGGATTTGATTGCCATGAAGGAAGTGTACCTTGGCTGAAGACGTATGTGGTGCGTCCGATGTTCAACCGCTTCATGATTCGGCCGAAAAAGTTTTATGCATCGGAAGCATGTATCGGTTGCGGACTCTGTGCCAAAAGTTGTCCGTTGGAGAATATCTGTATGGTAGAAGGACGTCCACAGTGGGGCAGCCGTTGTGCGATGTGTCAGGCTTGTTACCACCATTGTCCGAAGCATGCGGTATGTTATGGCAAGCTGACGCAGAAGAAGGGACAGTATTTGAATTCTTTATTAAAATAACCGTAAATCTAAGATGAAACAGATTTTAATGTCGTTGTGTGTGGGCGGTATCCTGATGGGAGCCTGCACCGGAAAGAGTGAGCAGAAAACAAGTGTGACCCATGAGGCAGACACGTTGCTGATGCTGGTGGGCAGTTATGCAAAAGCCGACCAGGAAGGGGTGAAAGTATATCGCTTCAATCAGGAGACAGGCGATGCCGTACAGGCCAGTGCCTTGTCGGGAATCGAGAATCCTTCTTACCTGGTACCAGATCAGGACGGTACACACGTGTATGCCGTGGGAGAAACCGAGAAAGGTTTTACGGCCAACGCCCTAGCTCTGGATACTTTGACCGCCAGTCTGTCGCTGGTGAACAGCCAGTCGACCGAAGGAGCGTCACCGTGTTACATCACAGTGAGTCCGGACGGGAAATTCGTGCTGACGGCCAATTACATGGGAGCCAATATCACCGTCTTTCCCCGTTTGGCGAATGGAAGTCTGGGAGAAGGGCATGCCATTGCTTTTCAGGGAAAAGGAGCCGACAAGGAACGTCAGGACCAGCCTCACTTGCATTGCGTGTATTTCACGCCCGACGGCAAGTTCCTTCTGGCGAATGATTTAGGTACCGACCGTATTCATGCATTCCCTGTGAAACAGGCTTCCGGTACACAGGGAACTGATTTGCTGGATGAGGCTGCCGCTTTCGACATTGAACTGGCACCGGGTTCCGGTCCGCGTCACGCTTGTTTCGACAAGCAAGGGAAACATGCCTATCTGTTGACAGAGCTTTCGGGAGAGGTCGTGGTATTTTCATACAATGGAAAGACCTTGACGCAGCAGCAGGTCATCAAGGCAGATACGGTAGGCGCGAAGGGAAGTGCCGATATCCATCTTTCACCCGACGGGAAGTTTTTGTATGCTTCCAACCGTCTGAAGGCGGATGGGGTGGCCATTTTCAAGGTGTCTCCTGCCGACGGAACCCTGACGAAGGTCGGTTATCAGCTGACGGGTATTCATCCCCGTAACTTTACGATTACGCCCAATGGCAAGTACTTGCTGGTAGCTTGTCGGGATACCAACGAGATTCAGGTATTTGCCCGTGATGCAGAAACCGGTCTCTTGCAGGATACAGGCAAGACCATCCACACCGATAAGCCGGTCTGCCTGCAATGGGTCATGAAATAAATCTTTATAAAATTTGATTATACGGCGGGGAAAGAGAGGCGGAAACAGCTTCCTTTCCCCGCTGTGCTTTGTACACTGATTTGTCCTCCATGCAGGCTGACAATCTGTTTGCAGAGGGTGAGTCCGATGCCCGAACCGTTGCTTTTGGTGGTGAAGAAAGGCACAAAGATACGCTCTGTCACTTCCGGCAGCATACCTTCCCCGTTGTCACGGATTTCGAAGACCAGCTCCTGCGCATGAGCTTCCACGCGGACACGGATATCCGGATGCGGACGATGGGCACAAGCCTCGCGGGCGTTCTTCAGCAGGTTGATGAACACCTGTTCCATCTGTGTGCGGTCGGCCAGCCATTTAAGGCGAGAAGACGGATATTCAAAATGAAATTCCGGTTCCGGATAAAGGCGTTGTAAGTCGGTAAAGAATTGTTCCAAGGGAATTTCCACCTTGACGGGGGCAGAAATGCGGGTCAGCTTCCGGTAGTTCTCCACAAACTCCAGCAATCCCTTTCCCCGGCGGTAGATGACTTGCAATCCTTGCTGCACATAAGTGCGTGTACGGGCATCGTCGGGATGTTCCTGACTTCGTTCGTTCAAGGTGTCTGCCAAGGAAATAATCGGAGTGATGGAATTCATGATTTCATGCGTCAGCACCCGTATCAGTTTCTGCCAGGCTTCCATCTCTTTGTATTCTAAGGCCCCGTGAATATTTTTCAGGCTGATCAACCGGTAGGTCCGTCCTTGCAGCTGGATGTGCGTGACGGATAGGGAGAGGTCGAAAGTGGCATTTCCCTTTTGCAGGTGAGCTACCTGCCGATTTTCCTGGATGGCGGTACTGACTTCTTCCGGCAGAAGGGCACAATGCCCCCACAGTTCGCGGGCCGCCTTGTTCATCCATTCTATCCGGTTGTCCCGGTCGGCTACAAGAACGGCCGTATCCACCTTGTTCAACAGCATTTCATAGTATTGGTGCTTCACCTCCTCATCCAATATGCGGGTGCGGAGATTCTTCAGCGCCAGCGAAAGGTCGTCGGCCAGTTTCTGCATCTGTGGGTCGGCAAAAGGCGCACAGACCCGTTGCCCTAGGTCATTCTGCTTCATACATTCCACGAGGCGACCTATGGTTTCGGTCTGACGCATCTGGATGCGGTATAAGTGATAGCAGATGCCCACCAGCAACAGTCCACAGATAATGCTGCAGAACAAAAGTGCATGCTGGATGGCCAGTACGCCTGCGATGATGCAGAGGACTAATCCTACAATGTGCAATATGAGGTGGTATCCATACGTTTTCATAAGCCCCATTTTTCCAGTTTCCGATACAATGCAAAACGCGTAATTCCCAACAGTTCGGCGGCCTTGCTCATGTTTCCTGCACTTATTTTCAAGGCCCGTTCAATCGCATTCTTTTCCAGTTTCTCCAGATTCAGTTCTTCCGCCAGCGCTTGCGGACGAGGCGTATTTCCCTGCGGAAACAGGAAGTCATCCGGCTTCAGAAGTCCGTTTTCACTCAAGATGACGGCCCGTTCCACGGTGTGCTGCAATTCGCGCACATTGCCCGGCCATTCATATTTCAAGAGTTTGTTTTTTGCCTCACGCGTCAGTCCCTTGATTTCCTTGCGGTATTTCCGGTTGTACTGACTTAAGAAATGCATGGCCAGTAACAGGATGTCTTCTCCGCGTTCCCGGAGGGGAGGGATGTGCAGTTCCACGGTATTGATGCGGTAGAGCAAGTCTTGTCGGAATTTCCCTTCCGCCACCAGCTGGTGCAGGTTGGCGTTGGTGGCACAAATCAAGCGGACATCGATGTGTATCGGACTCACTGCTCCTAGTCGGGTGATACACTGCTTTTCGATGGCCGTCAGCAGCTTGGCCTGCATGGGCAGGGACAGGTTGCCGATTTCATCCAGAAACAACGTGCCTCCCGAAGCCGTTTCCATTCTGCCCGGTTTCGCTTTCCGGGCATCCGTGAAAGCACCCTTTTCGTACCCGAACAATTCACTCTCGAACAGCTGTTCCGGGATGCTTCCCAAGTCGATGGGAATGAACACCTGCTCCCGTCGGGGTGAGAAGAAGCGCAGCATGCGCGCCGCCAAGTCTTTTCCCGTACCGTTTTCTCCCAGTATCAGCAGGTTGGCATCCGTATCGGAGAGCTTGTAGATGGTTTCTTTCACTTTTTGCATGGCTGGAGAGTCGCCAATCAGTTCCGGCAGCGTGTCGTCTCCTTTCAACGCCTGCACTTCATTCTGCAACCGTCCGACTTCCTGACGGGAACGGCTCAGCTTTACCGCAGACGACAAGGTGGCCAGCAATTTCTCTTTCTCCCACGGCTTGGAAATAAAGTCGGTAGCTCCGGCTTTGATGGCCTGTACTGCCTTATCGGTATCCGCATACGCCGTCATGAACACCACTACCGCCTGCGGGTCGAGGTGAAGAATCTGTTTCAGGTAATCCAGTCCTTCCTGCCCGCTGATGGCATCCCGCTGGAAATTCATGTCGAGCAGAATCACGTCGGGATGGAAAGTCGTCATGAAATGGGTAATCCGGGAGGGTTGCGTGGTGACCCGTATCTGTTCCATATAAGGTTCCAAGAGCAGGTTTAACGCGAAGAGCACGTCTTCGTTGTCGTCAATGATGAGTATTTTTCCTTTTTCTTCCATACAATATCAAGGTGTCTTTCGCAAAGATAATGCTTTTTTGCTTGTGCTGTATGTGCACTTTCGCACGCTTTTTGTGCGGATGCGCACGCAAACTGGAGTTGCTGAATTTTGCTATTTCTCGTATAACCAATGTGTTATCCGTATGGCACGGTTTTTGGAACTAAAAAAGCAGATAACTATGCGTATGAAGATGGAACACAAAATAGGATTACTTATGGCTTGTCTGCTTTTCTGTGGACAAACCGTGTGGGGCGAGAAGCTGACACTGCAAGAGGCCATCCGGATGGCACAGGCCAGTTCTCCGGAGGCCGAAGCTGCCCGGCATACCTACCGGGCGGCGTACTGGAGCTACCGTTCGTTTCGGGCAGACTATCTGCCTGAAGTGAGTTTGTCGGCATCTCCTTATCTGAACCGGCAGATTAACAAAGTAACCCAGCCCGATGGTACGGAACTGTTTCTCCGCCAGAACCAGTTAGCTACCGACCTGACGCTTTCCGTCAGCCAGAACGTGTGGTTTACAGGAGGTAACTTTTTCATGCAGACGGCTGCCCAGCGTATGGATGAACTGGGTGAGAAAAGTACGGCCTATAACACCCAGCCCTTCACGATAGGTTACCAGCAGTCGCTCTTTGGCTATAATTCCTTGAAGTGGAACCGCCGCATTGAGCCGGTCCGTTTTCAGGAAGCCAAGAAAACCTATAGCGAGACGCTGGAGCTGATTGCTTCGAAAACCTGTGAACTGTTTTTCGCGTTAGCCGCTGCCCAGTCCGATATGGAGATTGCCCGTGCCAACTATGCGTCTGCCGATACCTTGTATCGCTATGCCCGCGGACGGTATCGCATCGGCAACATTACCGAGAACGAGATGTTGCAGCTGGAGGTGAACAAATTGACCGAGGAGACCAACCTGATGAAAGCCCGTATCAGTGTGGAAGACGCGATGCTTACCTTCCGTTCTTTCTTGGGTATCCGGGAGGAAGAAGAGATAGAGGTGATTCCATACGACAGTGTGCCGGCTTTTGAAGTGCCTTTGAACAAGGCACTGGAACAGGCTCATCTGCACAGTCCGGAAATCGAGACCTACCGGCGGAGGCAGTTGGAAAGCCGCAGCCAGTTGGCTTCCGCCCGTGCGAGTCGGGGATTGAAGGCAGATTTGTATCTCCAGTTCGGGCTTTCGCAGACGGCCGACCGGCTTCGGGATTCCTATCGTAATCCCCTCGACCAGCAATACGTGAGCTTGTCCGTGGTGATTCCGATACTGGACTGGGGGAGAGGAAAAGGAAAGGTACGTGTGGCCAAATCGAACATTGAACTGGTCAAGACACAGGTGGAGCAGGGCATGAACGACTTTGAACTGAACGTGCGGCAGATGGTGCGGCAGTTCAATCTTCAGGCGCGGCAGGTGGAAGTCGCTTCCCGTACCGATGAAACAGCCCGTCGGCGGTATGAAGTGGCCCTCCGACTTTACCTGATGGGCAAATCGTCGGTGCTCGATTTGAATGCGGCCACCACCGAGAAAGACACCTCCCGGCGCAATTATATCGAGGCCCTGAAAACCTACTGGATGCTGTATTACGGACTCCGCAGCCTGACGCAATATGATTTTTACCGGAATTGTCCGCTGACTGAAACTTTACCTGAAATATAACACAAACCGATTATGGATATACAATTGAAAAAGAAACCTTGGTACGTGCGTTATCGTTTTTATCTGGCAGGCGGCGTACTTCTGCTGGCTGGACTGATTTATGTGATTATACTGGCCTCCGGTCCGCAGCGCTTACGCATTAATGCAGACTCCGTGCAACTGGCCGAAGTGAAGCAGGCCCCTTTCCGTGAATACGTGGACGTGGAAGGAGTGGTGCATCCCATCCTGACTTTGATGGTCAATGCCCGCGAGTCGGGTAATGTAGAGCGTATCGTGGCCGAGGAAGGCAGTTTGCTGCAGCAGGGAGACACCATTTTGGTCTTGACCAATCCCAACCTGTTGCGTGAGATAGACGACCAGCGGGATGAATGGGAAAAGCAGCGCATCTCTTATCAGGAGAAATCCCTTGAAATGGAACAGAAAAGTCTGACCCTGAAACAGCAGACACTGGAGGCTGCTTACGAACTGAACAAGATACGGAAAAGCTTTGCCCTGGAGCAGGAAGAATACCGCATGGGCATCCGTAGCAAGGCGCAGCTGGAGGTGTCGGAAGATGAGTTCCGTTACAAGACGGCCTCCACCCAGTTGAAGATGCAGAGCCTGCAGAGCGATTCGGCCATGACGGTCATCCGCAGGGAACTGTTGCGCAACGACCGGGAACGGGAACAGAAGAAACTGGGGCGTTCCTTGGAGCGGATGGAAGAGCTGGTGGTACGTGCGCCGTCGGATGGGCAGCTTAGTTTTGTGAAGGTCACATTAGGGCAGCAGGTGGCAGCCGGAGAGAATCTGGCGGAAGTGAAGGTCATGTCGCAGTTCAAGGTGCATGCTTCCCTGAGCGAATACTATGTGGATAGGGTAACGGTAGGCTTGCCGGCATCCGTGACTTATCAGGGAAAACGCTATGCCTTGAAAGTGAGTAAGGTGGTGCCGGAGGTGAAAGACCGCACCTTTGATGTGGACTTGGTCTTTACGGGAGAAATGCCCGAGAATGTCCGTTTGGGAAAAAGCTTCCGGGTACAGATTGAGTTAGGACAACCGGAACAAGCTTTGGTGATTCCACGCGGTAATTTCTATTCGCAGACCGGCGGGCAGTGGATTTACAAACTCAATGCCGATAAGACCCGGGCGAGAAAGGTTCCGGTGGTCATCGGGCGCCAGAACCCCCTGCAATACGAAATCACCGAAGGTTTGCAGCCCGGCGATTGGGTGATTACCACAGGATATGATAACTTTGGCGACGCGGAAGAGCTGGTGTTTAAGTGAATGAACCAGATGCTTCCACCTGCTTCCAGTACTTCCCCGGAAGTACCGGAGTACTGCCTAAGAAGTACTGGAGTACTTTCAAGGGAGTACTGGAGTACTGACGGGGAAGTACTGAAAACGATTAAAGTGAAGAATTACAGAAAGTTGGGAAAATAATAGTGAATATTGGAAACAATGACTCTCCGGAGTATCCTATAGTCGAATTTAATGATTGATGTATGAAAGGGAAAATAAAACACATAACTATTGCTTTGGGAATCTGTCTTTCTCATGAAGGTGGAGAATAAGGAGAAGGTTTCTGAAACCGATTCAATTTTTGATTGGAAATTGAAGGCGATATAATGTGGTATTAAAAATACCCGATTTTATAATTGTTGATATGAATGAGTGAAAAAGATATGATTGCACATTACCTGAAAATAGCCTGGCGTAACTTGCTGAAATACCGTATGCAGAGTGTGGTCAGTATTTTAGGACTGGCCGTTGGCTTGGCATGCTTTGCCCTTTCTGCCTTCTGGATACATTATGAGATGACGTACGATACGTTTCATCGTGATGCAGACCGTTTGTATCTGGTTGGAGTGAATGACGATAGTTTCGGCGGGTCTTCCGCGAGCTTCACGCCTTATGCCTTGGGACGTTACCTGAAGGAACATTACTCGGAAATTGAAGATTACTGTTTGTTTGAGACAGAAACTTTTTTTGTGCTGAAAGACAACCGGATGCTGGAGTTGCCCATGCTTCTGCCCGATACTACCGCCTTGCGGATGTTGGACTTCCGTACCTTGGAGGGGGATGAAAGTTTTCTTCGTGCCGGTTCCACAGATAGCCGTATTGCCATTACGGAGAAGACCGCAAAACAGCTGTTTGGCACTACGGATGTGATTGGCCAGACCGTGACCAATGCCAACTGGAACAAGGAATATACCATTGGCACTGTAGTGAGCGACTGGGGAGCGCACACCAATTTCCCCTACGCCTTTCTGGGCAACGGAAGCGGACGGACAGGCTGGGACGATTATACTTACCGTACACTTGTCAAAGTGAAGCCGGGTACGGATGTCTCCCGATTGCTGGAGAAGATGAATGCCCACTTCCCCGAAGAACTGACCAGAAGCAGGTTTCAGGAGAACACGGGACTGACACGTTTCTACTTGGAGCCGCTGACGGGCCTTCGTGCCACGGAAGGTTTCATCCTTAAAAACAACCAGACAGTGCAGTTCCGTTATATCACCTGGTTTGCTGTGGTGGGCGGACTTATTATCGTTTGTGCCTTTATCAATTACCTGACGATTTATATCGACCGTTTCCGTACGCGCAGAAGAGAAATGGTGTTGCGGCAGGTTTGCGGGGCAGGACTGCGTTCGTTGGTTATCCTGCTTTGTACTGATTTTCTGTTGACACTTCTGGCGGCCTTGGTCGTGGGGATGGTATTGGTAGAGTTGCTGATGCCGGTCTTTCTCCGGTATACGCTGATTCAGGATGCTGACTTTTCAATCTACCGTTCAATCTTGTTCTACATCCTGTCGGTATCGGTCGTCATGATGGCCATCGTGGTGCTGTGGGTATGGCTGTTTCAGAAGCGGTCATTGCATGGAAATATACATACGGGCAATGCGCTTTCGGGTATCGCTTGGCGGAAAGGAAGTGTCATTCTCCAGCTGACGGTCTGTATGGCTTTCATCTTCTGTGCGGTGGCCATGCAGCTGCAACTGCACCATTTACGGAATGTGGATACAGGCATGGACTATCGCGGACGGGCAGCTGTCAGCATTTGGATGAATGTGGACATGAACGTATGGGCCGAGAAAATCAAGACCTTGCCGATGGTGACGGAGGTGGTACGTCCGGTTTACTGGCCGTTGTTGGGTATGGGAGCTTATTCATCGTCCTTGATAGATGGAGGAACAGGTATGGAAGGCCGTTTGAAGGAGCCTTTGTCTTTTGATGAAGTGTTGGCTGGTGAAGACTTCTTCCGTTTTTACGATATGCAGCTGTTGGCAGGCGAATGGGTGTCGGAAAAGTCGGATTATCGGCAGGTGAACATTCTGGAAAGTACGGCCCGCCGGATGGGTTGGACTCCTGAAGAAGCTGTAGGCAAGCAGCTGTTTTTTGTTGATCGCAAGACAGAGCCGATGACCGTTATCGGGGTGGTGAAAGACTGTGCTTATAAATCGCCTACTGAGAAACTTCCCTGCACGATGTTTGTCAACACCGACCGGGTGGAGTGGATGCATGCCCGCTGTTTTGTCCTTTTTAAATACCGTCCGGGAACGTGGGACGAATGTCGCCGTCGCATTGAAGAGATGCAGCGTGCCGAGCTGCCCGACCGCAAGCTCTTTCTCTATAGTGAAGAAGAACGTTACAACGATTATCTGAAGTCAGAAGATGCCTTGTCGTCATTGCTTGGGTTCTCATCGCTGGTGTGTATCTTCATTTCGATATTTGGTATCTACTCGCTGGTGACATTAGCTTGCGAGCGGCGCCGTAAGGAGATAGCTATCCGCAAGGTAAACGGAGCTACGGTGAGGAATATTCTTGGAATGTTTTTCAGGGAATATGCTCTGTTGTTGGTCATCTCTTCGCTGATTGCCTTCCCTGCTGCCTGGTGGGTGATGAGACGTTGGATAGAGCATTATAACCGTCAGGTGGAAATCGGATTCCTTCCATTTCTGCTGATTTTTGTCGGTGTTGCCCTTTGTGTGACGGCTTGTATCGGGCATCGCATTTGGAAAACGGCGAAGGAGAATCCGGCAGAGGTAATAAAGAGTGAATGATATAAAAGAATGATATAGAAATAAGAAAAGAAAACAATATGAACACACTACGCTACGCCTTACGTTTCCTGCTCCGTGCACGGACGTACACCCTGATTAATCTGTTGGGGCTGGCTTTCAGTCTAGCCTGCTGTATCATTTTGCTCCGATACATCCATCGGGAGCTGACGGTCGATACCCATTGTGTGGATCGGGAAAATGTATATGCTGTGCAAGTGAATGTGTCGGGAGGGGTATATTGGGGCTCTTATGCAGCTTATCGGAATGACAGTGTACTGATTGCTCCAGAACTGATAGAAACGAAATGTAGTTTTGTTCCGTTGGAGAATGATTTTTTGGTCAGTGAGGGACACCGTTACCGTTGCGATGCCCTTGCTACGGACAGTACGTTTTTTCAACTGTTCTCTTATCCGCTGATACAGGGAGAAAAGAATCTGACTGATCCTTCTTCAGTGGTACTGACCCAATCGTATGCACGGGAGGTTTTTGGTTCGGACGACCCTGTCGGAAAGACAATCGCTTATTCCAACGGACAAGAATATGTGGTGAAAGGAGTGATTGACTCTCCTACCAACAAGACCTGGCTGAATTTCGATTTGCTTCTGGCAAATACTTCTTCCAATAGGTGGGAGAAGATGCCGCTGGATTTGTATCGTTTTGTACCTGGAGCAGATATGAATAAGCTTAATCAAGTAGGGAAACATCCACGCAGCCTGAATCCGCACTATCCGTCGGATACACGGGTGTACACCTTTCGTTTCGTACCGTTGAAAGAATGTTACTTTTCCAAGTTGGAAATAAGGGAACAATCACCTATTTATGTATGGGGAGATTGGGGGCAGTTGCAGATATTCATGGGTATTTGTGCGTTGCTGTTGGTTACCGGGTTGCTGAACTTCATCAACCTTTACATGATTTTTATGCTCAAACGCACGCACGAATATGGTATACGCCGGGTGTTTGGAGCAGGAAGAGGAGCTGTCTTTGCACAGATTTTTGCCGAGAATTTTCTGCTTTCCGCTTTGGCGGTGTTGCTTGCGTGGGTATGCATTGAACTGACCCGGGTACCTGTGTCCCGCTTTTTCGGGTTTGATTTCCCCTATACTGCTTTCGATGGGTGTTTGTCCTTGGTGTTACTTGTATTTCTGCCGCTGGTAGCCTCGCTTTATCCGTATTTCCGTTTCACGCGTATCTTGCCTTCCGTCGGCATCCGTTTGGTGAGTACGGCCGGGCAGTCGGTACGGGCGAGAATGGGACTGCTGGTGTTGCAGTATGTACTTACCTTGATATTAGTGGTTCTGGCATTTTATTTTAACCGTCAGCTTGATACTTTGCTGCATACAGACCCGGGGTATCGTACGGAGAATATTTTGGTGGCGCATCTGGCACACGAGTCGAAGGATTTCTCTTCTTATCGGAGCCCGGAAGACATACAGGCACGCATGCAGCGAGTGAAACAGCTTGATGCCAAGATGAAAGCTTGCCCTGATGTTGAGTATTGGGTAGCGGATCAATCTGCACTGACCTCCAGTGATTTTGGAATGAAGTTTATAGGAAACAATGAGCGTACGGCTTTTTTGTATATGTGGTATGCCACTCCTTCTTTCTTCCGGCTTTATGAATTGCGTTTTGTGGAGGGAGCGCTTCCCTCAATGGAAGAGGAAGAAGACGGGGAAGAGGAGTATTATGTGGTGAACCGTGCGGCACTGAAGGCGTTGGGGTATGATTCCTGTCAAGGAGCTACATTGATGTATGAAGATGATAAGATGAGGGCTCAAAACCCGGAAGCGCATCCTATTGTGGCGGTCATCGACGATTACTATGATGGACATATCAGTGCGGGGGTACATCCGATGGTATTTGTGGTGCGAAATAGTTTTTCCGGTGATCTTTATACGTTGTCATTCCGTCCGGGACGTCTGGCTGCGGTGATAGATTACTTGAAAAAAGTGGAACGTGAGGTGTATGGTACCGAAGAGTTTGAATATACGTTGTTTTCCGATCAGGTGAAACAGATGTATGCGGCAGACCGTCGGCTGGCAGTGCTTTACACTTCGTTTGCCTTTATCGCCATCGTCATTTCCTGTCTGGGGTTGTTCGGCATTTCCTTGTTCGACATCCGCCAGCGTTACCGCGAGATTGCCATCCGAAAGGTGAACGGTGCCATGCTGAAAGACTTGTATGTGCTGTTGCTTCGCCGTTACGTGGGGATGCTGTTGCTGGCAGCCGTGGTGGCAGTTCCGTTGGCTTGGCTGGCCAT
Source organism: uncultured Bacteroides sp. (assembly GCA_900551445.1). Lineage (GTDB taxonomy): Bacteria > Bacteroidota > Bacteroidia > Bacteroidales > Bacteroidaceae > Phocaeicola. The sequence goes on from URWA01000009.1 coordinate 50,097, forward strand.
CCACTACTATACCGCCGATTTGGTGGTGAAGGCCCCGGTGACGGTCGGTCTGTTCCTGACAGCCTCCCTGATAGTAGCGGTGATTTCCGTGGCTACGTTGCTTTGGCAGGTGCACAAGGCTTCCCGCATCAATCCGAGTGAAGTAATGAAAAGTGAATAATAAAAGAATGAACTTATAATGATTGCACATTATTTGAAAGTAGCTTTCCGTAATTTGTGGAAATACAAGACACAGCATCTGATTGCGTTGGTCGGAGTAGGGGTGGCCTTGCTGTGTTTCAGTATCTGTCTCTACGTGGTCCGTTATGCTTTCAGTACGAATCATTGTTTTGCAAACTATGAACGGATCGCCGAACTCAATATTCGTGACATGAAAGAAGAGAAGGTGTTGAATTATACTCCTGCGACGTTGGCCGAGGAACTGCGTCTTCAAAAGCCGGATGGGATTGAGGCGTTGTGTGTGGTGGATTATTCACCGATAGAACGTCCTTTCAACGTGGAGATGCCCGACGGGAAGCAGTTACCTTATTCCTTCGCCGTGGCAGAGACGGATTCTTCCTTCTTTCAGGTACTGACTCCTCAAATTTTGTGTGGTTCGGCTGAGGTAGCTAAGATGATGCCAAATTCATTGGTTGTGAGTGAGAGCATGGCACGCCGGGTATATGGGGATATTCGTCAGGCGGTAGGAAAACAGCTGGTACTGATGCGCCGGTTGTACACTTCGCCGGATTCTACTCCACGTACCGGTGGAACGGTTTATACCATTCAGGCAGTGATTGAGGATATTCCAGAGAACAACAGTATTGCTTTTATGAAGCATCTGGATATGTTTTCCCTCAACGATTCGGAAGGAATCATCCAGAATGATGCCCGTTATGCCATTATCGGTTCTTTTACGTATGCGTTGCTGCGTAAAGGTTTTACTCAGGAGCAACTCAATGAGTGGTTTTATCGCAGCAAACAGACGCATCGGATGCATGATACAAGCTTTGCGGTGGAAGCTCATCCGATGGGAGATAGGGACTGGAATGGGGGACTGCTTCGTACGATGGTATGGACTACAATGGTAGCCGGGGTATTGATTTTACTGGTGGCCTTGCTCAATTTCTTTCATCTGCTCGTGGGGTCTTTTCTTACTCGTATGCGTGAATTCAGTATCCGGCGAATGACAGGAGCATCCGGAGGCAGTCTTTTCGTCCAACTGTTCACACAGTCTGCCTTATTGGTTTTGCTGGCCGGCTTGTTGACCGGTGTCTGCATCGAGGTGATGGCTCCCTGGTTGAGACTGGAAATGGCCGGTTTGTCTTTGCAGTTTGACGCTTCTCTGCTGATGGTACAGAGTTTTGAGTATCTGGCTGGCCTGTTGGGAGTATGTGCTTGGGTGTGTGGAATAGTCGTGTGGAAGGTACGTCGCACGCAGGTGCATGCGGGGGTATCGGGCGGTGTACACCGGGGAGGAAAGAGACGGCTGCGGAATCTGTTGTTGGGAGTGCAGTTGTTCATCTGTTGGGCTTTTATCTCACTGGCAGCGGCGCTTTATCTACAGTCGGATAAAACGGGACGTACCTTGTTCGGGACATTGAGCTTGGAGGAGAAAGAGCAGATTTTGAGTGTTCCGATGGATTTTTCCTTTATGAACACTGTGCAGAAGCTGGATTTGATACATCAGTTTAAAAACTTGTCGGGAGTCGAAGAGGTACTTCCGGCCGACATCAATTATTTGGGAGGCGTTTCCGGTTCGGGTATGTATACGGAGAAAGACAATAAAGACAGTTATGTGGATGTAAATGTGATGCGTGTAACTCCCGGTTTCTTTCGTTTCATGCACATTCCGATGCGGTCGGGACATACGCTGCGTGAATCGTCCGATTTGGTGATAGACGAGGCTTTGTCTCGTCGTCTCGGAAAGGACATCATGGGGAAACCGCTTTATAATTATGACGGAGATGCCTACACGGTTAAAGGAGTGTGCCAGACATTTGTGTCCAGTGTGTATTATGATAGTGAAGGATTTATATTCCTTCTGAGCGGGTTCGACGATTACTGTGGGCATTGTTATGTGAAATGTAAGAAGGGGCAGACGGAAACCGTATCTCAGGAGGTCAGGAAGATACTGAAAAAAACGTTGCCGGAAAGTGTGGAAGTGAAGGTCAGCACGTTCATGGACGACATCCGTGAATCACAGGCGCTTGAGTTCAAGCTCCGTGGAATTGTATTGTTCTTTTCGATAGTGGTGCTGGTGATTTCGTTGTTGGGCGTGTATTCAGCCGTGACCATCGACACGGAATATCGGCGGAAGGAGATGGCTATCCGAAAGATTAACGGTGCCGGAATGTGTCAGATAATCTGGCTGTTTGCCCGGCTTTATGTGACTTTACTGACGGTGACGGCTATGTGGGGATTTGTGTTGGTTGAATTCTTGTTGAGGCAGTTTAGTACCTTGTACACGGTGTTCTTCCGGCATGGAGTGGCTTTCTATTTTTGCCTCTTCCTGAGTGTCTCCTTGTTCGTCGCCCTCACGGTAGCTTTCCGTATTTGGCAGGTGTCCCGGGTGAATCCGGCAGAAGAAATCAAGCGGGAGTAATATAGTATAATAACCTAAAATGAATAAATAACCATGAGAAAACAAGTATTAATTTGTCTGCTCCTAGGTGCATTGGGAGCGCAGGCACAAGAAAAATTTGTAGTGGAAGGACAGTTGAAGCACATTCCCGACGGAACCGTGTTCAGTTTGATGAAGCGAGAGGGGAATGTAGGGAGTATGGCGGCTACCGACACGTTGCGGAACGGCACATTCCGTTTTGAGCTGACTACCGCCGGAAACGGGCTGGAACGCTATGATTTGATGGCACATGACAGGACGAGTTTTCCACCCATGTCGCTCAGCTTGTGGGTGAATCCCGGAAGTCGTTTGCTCGTACAGGGAGAAAATTCGTATATCTACTCTTGGACGGTAGAGAGCGATGTGAAGGAACAACAGTTCCAGCAGCAGCTGATGCAAGCTTCCCGCAAGGAATGGGAGGAATTTCAGCGGTTGTCCATGCAGAAGTTTGAGCTGATGAGGTCCGCTGCACAGGGAGGAAACAAGGAACAGGCTCGTGCAAAGGTAGACAGTCTGCAACAGCTGACGGATAAGTTGAGCGATCAGATTACGCAGCACAATATCGCACTTATGAAACAGTCGCCGGTTAATGCCGTCTGGATGGATGAACTGTACCATATGGGGATGTCGGTGAAGTTCCGTAAAGACTATCCGTATAAGGAAGACGTGCAGCAGTTGTACAACCGTTTGGATGCTGCACAGAAAGAGACTTTTGAAGGGAAGAGCGTGTACCTGGCTTTGAATCCGCCAACCGTGGTCAAGGTGGGCGAGGAAGCTGTCGATGCGGATATGTATGATTTGGAAGGCAAGGTTCATCGCTTGGCTGAGTTTCGCGGGAAATACGTCCTGCTGGATTTCTGGAGTCGGGGATGCGGCCCTTGCATCATGTCACAGCCGGAGCTGAAAGAAATCAGCGAGATGTACAAGGACAGCCTGGAGGTGGTCAGCTTGAGCATTGAGAACCGGAAGGGATGGGAAGAGGCTTCTAAAGCGCATGCCATGACTTGGAATAACTGGAACGATTTGGAGGAAACCAACGGATTGTATGCCCGTTATGGCGTCAGAGGTATTCCTCATTTTGTGTTGATTTCTCCGGAGAGAAAGGTAGTTGACAGCTGGAGTGGATATGGAAAAGGGCTGTTGAAGCTGAAAGTCGAAGGCATGTTGGCTCCCAAACAGCCGATGCGTATCGAATGGAAAGACGGTCACAAACTGGTGCATCATCCGCGGAAGAAAACAGAGAAAGTGGATGTGCTGACCATCCGTCAGGTGGAACTGACTGACTCGGCTACGGTGCTTCGCGTGCACGCACGGTATATTCCAAACTATTGGATTCGGCTGGATAAAGCGACTTTTTTGATGTCGGACAAGGGGGTAAACTATCCGCTCCTGCGCAGTGAAGGTTTCGCGATAGACGAGCAAGTGTTTATGCCCGATAGCGGAGAAATGTATTTCACGCTCTATTTTGCTCCGCTGCCGAAAGATACCCGTTGGTTTGACTTTTCGGAAGGCGAGCACGTGGAAGGGGGATACTATATCGAAGGCATCCGTCTGACAGAATAATAACGTATTAAAATTGACAATGAATGATACTGAATGTTACACTGAAAATGATTTTGCGGAGCTGGTGGCGGAACAAGGTGTTTTTCCTTGTTTCGGTAGCCAGTCTGGCATTGGGATTAGCCTGTACCAACCTGCTGATGACGTACTTTGTGCACGAGCATGGGTTGGAAGGGCATAATCCGGACCGTGACCGTATGTTTTTTCTACAGCAGGATGACCCGATGACGGAAGGGAAACGGGTGGCCTTTGCTGGAGCCGAGATTCCTCCGCAACTGAAACAGAACTATGCCGAGGTGGAGGACTTTCTTCGGTTAGGAAAACTGGATTTGCTTTACTGCAAGGTGAACGAGCAGAAGGTGGAAGGGGATTTTAAGATGCTGTCAGCCGATACGACCCTGACGAGTTTTTTCGATTACCGTACGGAAGAAGGTAGTTTGAGTCAGGTACTTTGTCAACCGGGAAAAGTGGCGTTGAGTGAGGCTTGTGCCCGTCGCCTTTTCGGAGAGAAACAAGCGGTAGGAAAGCAGGTGGAGGCACATTTCCGCTTTGGAGAGGCCCGTACGTACGAAGTGGCGGCGGTGCTGAAGGAACGCGAACAGTCGCTTCTGCAGTTTGACATGCTGATAGCACACGATCCTGATTTCTTCTGGGGTGGCCTTACGTTGTTGAAGCTGACTCCGGGTACGGATGCGGGTCACCTGGCTGATAAGCTGAATGAGGACAAGGTGCCTACTTTTATGCCCGGTCAGACGAAATATTACCTGGACCCGCTGGATGCCATTTGTTTTACGACTCCCGATGATGCTTCCCAGCAGACGCTCGACTTTGTCAGTCAGACACCTGTGCAGACTCTTTACATCAGTCTGCTGGCAGCCGTGCTGATACTGGTCATTGCTTGCTGCAACTATACCAATATGAGTTTGAGTCGCTTGCTGCAACAGCTTCGTATGATTCATGTGGAGAAATTGATGGGGGCTACCTTGCACAATATCCGTCTGCAACTTTTCGGGGATGCTTTCCTGACGGTGGTGCTGGCGTTCGGGCTGTCCATTCTGCTGGTGAACGATTGCTTGTCATTGTTTAATGACCTGTTGGGTTCGCGGTTGACCATGACGTTCTTCTTCAGTAGTCAGATGCTGCCGTGGTTGCTGTTGTTTATTCTGTTGATGTCGGTAATACCGGCGTGGTACATCAGCTATCGTCTGTCACGCTTGTCGTTCACGGAATACCGTACGCTTTACAGTGGCCGGCGCAAGCAGCGTTTTGTGGCGGTACTGGTAACGGTGCAGTTTGTGATTTCCATCGGATTGTTATTGGCTACGCTGACAGCCCGCAACCAGATGGAACTGACCCGCCAGCGGGCTTCGCGTTACGAAGGCTGCATTGAGATAGGGGATGCCTTTGGGGCTCCGTTGGCTCCTTTCAAGGCGGAACTGGAGAAACGGGTGAAAGGCATTGAATCCATGACCCTTTCCAAGGCTTCGGTACTCAGTGCCTGGATACGTCAGTTGAATGTGCAGCGTCCCGGTGGGAAGGAAGTGCGTACCAATCTGCTGACCTTGGAAGGCGACTCCACATTGTTGCGCACCTTACGCATTGAACAGTTGAGTGGAGAATCTCCTTCCCGCCTGTTGGAGCGTCAGGCCTCTCCGGTACTGGTGAACGAGAGTTTTGTCCGGTTGTTGGTGCCTGTGGGTACGGAAGTGGTCGGACATGCCTTGCGTGAGTTCGATACGGAAACACAAGACAGCTTAGCGGTAATAGGTGGTGTGGTGCGTGATTTTTCCGTCAATTCACTGGAGGAAGCCGTAACGCCCCTTGTCATCACACTGCTGTCGGCAAGCGACCTGCAGAAAGGATTCTATTTGCAGCTTCGTCTTCGTCCGGAAAGCCGTGAGGAGACCTTGCGGCAGATAGAGACGGTATGGAATGAGATGAATCCCAACCAGCCTTTCAGATACACGGACATGCATCGGGAGTTTATGGCACGCAATCAGAAAGTGCTTTCCTTGTCGCATATCCTGACGTTCTATGCCGTCATCGGTCTGTTGCTGACAGGCTTCGGGTTGTTTGGCATTGCTTGGTATGCCACCCGTCAGCGGATACGTGAAATCAGCATCCGCAAAGTGCATGGAGCCACTCGTGGGCAAATCATTTGGCTGCTCAACAAGCCGTTCTGTATCTATGCTGTAGTTGCGTATGTAGTGGCTATGCCTGTCGGCGGATGGTTCATGCTGCATTGGCTGGAGCAGTTTGCGTACCATGCCCCGCTTTCGGCCGGACTTTTTGTATGGCCATTGTTGGTGGTATGGGGTGTCTCGGCACTCATCGTCTGTCTGCAAGGTTGGATATTGAGTCGGGTAAATCCGGTAGAGTGTATGAAACAAGATAATTAATTAATAGTCATGAATGAAGACTGATAATGTGATTCAATAAAATTTTAAGCGTATGATTAAGACAGAAAATTTACAGAAAGTGTTCCGCACGGATGAGGTGGAAACTTGGGCTTTGAATAATGTAAGTATCGAAGTAAAAGAAGGGGAATTCGTGGCCATTATGGGCCCTTCCGGTTGTGGAAAATCTACTTTGCTGAACATCTTGGGATTGCTGGACAACCCCACCGGAGGGAAGTATTACCTGAATGGGGTGGAAGTGGGCAGCTACACCGAATCGCAGCGTACCTCCTTGCGTAAGGGTGTGATTGGCTTCGTGTTCCAGAGCTTCAACCTGATTGACGAGCTGAACGTATATGAGAACATCGAACTGCCCTTGCTGTATCTGGGAGTGCCTTCGGCAGAGCGTAAGCGGAAGGTGGAGGCAGCCATGGAACGGATGGGGATTACGCATCGGGCCAAACACTTCCCGCAGCAGTTGTCGGGTGGTCAGCAACAGCGTGTGGCCATTGCCCGTGCGGTAGTGTCGGGCCCGAAACTGATTCTGGCAGACGAACCTACCGGTAACCTGGATTCCAAGAACGGACGGGAAGTGATGGAGCTGCTGACCGAGTTGCACAAGGAAGGCACTACCATCGTGATGGTGACACACTCGCAGCACGATGCCGGTTTTGCCGACCGCGTGATCAACCTCTTCGATGGACAGGTGGTGACGGAAGTCAACCTGTAAGGAGCAGGTTGCGCCTTTCTATAACTGTTTCTTGAACCGACCGGGCGACATGCCGCTGTGACGCTTGAAGAACTTGCTGAATGCGGCCTGGTCGGCGAAACAGAGTTTTTCGGCCACGTCCTGTACGGTATAGGCCGGATTGAGGAGGCAGATTTTGGCCTCTTCCATCAGGCTTTCATTGATGAGCTGATTGGCCGATTTGCGGTAGGCCTTTCTCAGTTTGGCCGACAGGGCGTCGGGCGACACACAAAGCTGGTCGGCATACCATCTCACTGTGTGATGAAATCGGCAGTGGGTATGCATCAGGTAAAGAAAGCGGGGAAGCGTATCGTCCCATGGGAGGACGGGCTCTTCTTCGCTTTCCTGTTTATAGGTACGGAAAATGATGTTCCAGATTTCCAGTACCAGGGAACGGAGCGTGTTCTCCAGGATTTCATGCTGAAAATTGTTTTCTGTCTGTGCAAGGGTATGCCACAGTATGTCGAACAGGACACGGATGCGGGAGATGTCGTCCTCCTTTAGCGTAAGGAAGGGCTCTTGTACATACCGGTAAATGTAGGGGGTAACCCTCGGTCGGATACATTCTGCCGCCTGCAGGAAGAGCTCCCGGCGGGTAATGAGCAGGCAACCTTCAAACTGGGCATCGGTTTTCAGGTCGGTCCATTGGTGAGGTTCGATAAATTCAATGTAGGCGGGAGCCTGGATAGCCATGCGCTCCTCGGGCATTTGCAGGCTGAGTTCCCCTTTCAGCATGAGCAGGGAAACTGTGTGTTGGGTATCGATGGTACCCTTCCGGAAAACCTCTTCGCCTTGTACATGAAAAAGGCCCATCAGCTCGTTGTAAATCATTCCTTCCTCTTTTTCCCCTTCGGAAGACAATGGCTGAAGCCATTTGGTAAAAGCATATTCTCTCATCTTATTGTATGGTTGTATTGTATTTGCGCGTCTAAAGTACGTACATAAATCTATGTCTGAAAGTCTTTTTGTATGTTTTAGAAATCGTAAACAGAATAAATGCTAAAGTGAGGATTCAGACAAATGTTCTTAGGATTGGGACAAATGCCTTGGTGGGGCAGGCCCCTAGATTTGCACTTGCTATAACAACAGAATGAGTCAAATCAACTAAAAAGAGAACAAGATGAAAAAAGCATTTGTTTTTGTCGGAACGTGTCTTGTGATTTTGCTGGGACTGCTGACGGCTTGTACACAGTCGGCCGGTACTTCGCAGGAGGGCGGATACAAGACCATGACCGTAAAAAAAGAGAATCGTCTTCTCACCAACAGCTATTCGGCGGTGGTAAAGGGAAGGCAGAGTGTGGAAATCCGTCCGCAGGTGAGCGGTACGATTACCGACATTTGCGTGAAGGAAGGGGCTAAGGTGCAGAAAGGGCAGGTGCTCTTTGTCATCGACCAGGTGCCCTATCAGGCAGCCTTGCAGACGGCAGTGGCCAATGTGAAGAGTGCGGAAGCGGCGGTGGCTACGGCCCGTCTGACCTCGGACAGCAAGGAGGAACTCTTCAAGGAAAAGGTGGTTTCTGATTTTGACCGCCAGACGGCACGGAATTCCTTGCTGGAAGCAGAAGCCAGTCTGGCACAAGCCAAGGCAGCCGAGACCAATGCCCGCAACGACCTTTCTTATACCGTAGTACGAAGCCCGGTGAACGGAGTGGCAGGCATGTCTTCCTATCGGGTAGGGGCCTTGGTCAATTCGTCCATCACCACTCCGTTGCTGACGGTCTCCGACGACGAGGAAATTTATGTGTATTTCTCCCTTACGGAAAACCAGATACTGTCGCTGGTCCGTCAGTATGGCAGTGTGGAAAAGGCGTTGGCAGGTATGCCTAAAGTGTCGTTGCTGCTGAGCGACGGTACGACGTATGCCCATGAGGGCACGGTAGACGCCATCAGCGGTACCATCGATACGGAGACCGGAGCCATCAGTCTGCGGGCCGTGTTCCCCAATCCGGAAGGCATGTTGCGCAATGGAAGTACGGCTACGCTGGTATTGCCTTATACCAAGAACGATGTGCTGGTGGTTCCGCAGGAAGCCACTTTCGAAATCCAGGACAAGGTGTATGTGTATAAGGTGAACAAGGAAGGCAAAGCCGAATCGGCTCAGGTGACGGTCTTCCCGCTGAACAACGGACAGGAATACATTGTGGAGAGTGGCTTGCAGGAAGGCGACGTGATTGTGGCCGAAGGGGCAGGACTGATTCAGGAAAATACGCAGATTCTTTCCGTACATACTGAAAAATAGGAGGGTGCCATGAAACTGAAGACTTTTATCGACCGGCCTATCTTGTCGTGTGCCATTTCCGTGCTGATTCTGATATTGGGAATCATCGGTCTGAGCAATCTTCCTATGGAGCAGTATCCCGACATTGCACCGCCTACCATCATGGTGTCGACCACTTATACCGGTGCCAATGCAGAAACGGTGCTGAAGAGTGTCATCGCTCCGCTGGAAGAAGCCATCAACGGGGTAGAGAACATGACGTATATGACTTCCACGGCAACCAATACGGGGTCGGCTTCCATCACGGTGTATTTTGCGCAGGGAACCGATCCGGACATGGCGACCGTCAACACGAAGAACCGTGTGTCGGAAGCGGAAGGACTGTTGCCGGCGGAAGTGACCAAAGTGGGAGTTACCGTGGAGAAACGCCAGAACAGTATGGTGAAGATTCTGGCATTGTACAGTCCCGACGACAGTTACGACCAGAATTTTATCAACAACTATTTCAAGATTAACGTAGAACCTCGTCTTTCCCGTATTACGGGCGTCGGAAATGTGAACGTGATGGGAGGGGATTATGCCATGCGTATCTGGATGAATCCCCAGAAGATGGCCCAGCATCAGCTGGTGCCGGCCGATGTCATCGCTTTGCTCGACGACCAGAACGTGGAAGCAGCTACAGGTACGCTGGGCGAGGATTCCGAAAATACATTTCAATACACGCTCAAGTACCGGGGTCGGTATGAAACGGCAGAAGAGTTTGGCAACATGGTGCTCAAGGCCTTGCCGACAGGTGAAGTGCTCCGCCTGAAGGATGTAGCTGAGGTGGAATTAGGTGCCCAGACTTATGCCTATAACAGCCAGATTGCGGGCCACCCCGGTGCTACGTGTATGATTTCGCAGACCGCCGGCTCGAATGCCAACGAGATTGTGAAGGAGGTGGATGCCCTGATGGCAGAAATCTCGAAAGACTTGCCCAAAGGGCTGGTGCTGACCGACCTGATGAGTACGAAGGACTTCCTGGATGCGTCGGTGCATGAGGTGGTGAAGACCTTGGTCGAGGCCATCATTCTGGTGGTGCTGGTGGTTTATTTCTTCTTGCAGAGTGTACGTTCTACCATCATTCCGTCGGTATCTATTATCGTGTCACTGGTGGGTACGTTTGCCTTCCTCTATGTGGCCGGATTCAGTCTGAACTTGCTGACCCTCTTTGCCCTGGTACTGGTGATTGGTACGGTGGTGGACGATGCCATCGTGGTGGTGGAGGCCGTACAGGCCAAGTTTGACGAAGGTTACCGCTCTCCTTATAAGGCGACGGTGGCCGCCATGGACGGTATCTCTGCGGCCATTGTCACTACCTCGCTGGTGTTCATGGCGGTATTTATTCCTACCTCGTTCATGGGAGGAACCAGTGGGGTATTCTACACGCAGTTCGGTCTGATCATGGCGGTGGCAGTGGGTATCTCGGCCATCAATGCCTTGACCCTCAGTCCGGCCTTGTGTGCCCTGATTATGACGCCTCACATGGACAAGACGACGGGCGAAAAATTGAGTTTCTCTTCCCGTTTCCACCATGCCTTTGAGGCTTCGTTCAACCGCTTGGTGCTGAAATACAAAAACGGTGTGTCGTTCTTCCTGCGGCGGAAATGGATTGCCTGGGTTTCCTTGGTAGCGGTTTGTGGCTTGTTGGTCTTCTTCATGCGGACCACGAAGACGGGACTGGTGCCGGATGAAGATATGGGTACGGTCTTTGTCAATGTGACCACTCCTCCCGGAAGTAGTTTGGCACAGACTCGCAAGACGATGGAAATGATTGACCAGCGTATCCGTGAGATTCCGCAGATAAAGACGTATTCCAATGTGACGGGTTACAGCATGATGGGTGGACAGGCCGCTTCGGGAGGTATGTTGATTATCAAGCTGAAACATTGGGATGAACGGGAGAAAGCGGAGGACAATATCAATGCGGTGATTTCCGCCATCTATCAGCATACGGCAGACATCAAGTCGGCCAAGATTTTTGCCTTTGCCCAGCCCACCATCATGGGATACGGTATGGGGAGCGGTTTCGAGATGTATGTGCAGGACCGTGCCGGAGGCAGTGTGGACGATTTGCAGAAGTACACCCAGAATTTCATTGCAGCCCTCAACAAGCGGCCTGAAATTTCCATGGCCTACACCACTTTCGATACGAAGTTTCCGCAGTATATGGTAGAGGTGGGTGCCGTTGGATTTGCTGGCCGGTCGTCCCGACGTAAGGCAGGCAGAGGCCGCGCTCAAGCAGGCCTTTTATGCCACCAATCAGGCACGTTCCAGCTTCTATCCCAGTGTGACGTTGAGCGGTGCGGCCGGATGGACCAACAGCGGGGGAGCGTTGGTAACTAATCCGGGGGCCTGGCTGCTACAGGCAGTAGGTTCGCTGGTACAGCCCCTCTTTCAGCGCGGACAACTGATTGCCAACCTGAAAATCAGTAAGGCGCAGCAGGAAGAGGCTTTGCTCCAGTTCCAGCAGACGTTGCTGGATGCCGGTACGGAGGTGAACAACGCCCTGAACCAGTGGCAGACGGCCCGGCGGAAAACGGAACTCGACCAGCAGCAGGTGGGGCACTTATCGGATGCCCTGCACGATACGGAATTGCTGATGGAGCATGGGACAATAAATTACCTGGAGGTACTGACGGCCCGCCAGTCGTTGCTGACGGCACGGTTGTCGCTGGTGGCCGACCGGAACTCAGAGATTAAAAGTGTGATTACCCTCTACCATGCATTGGGTGGGGGATGTGAAGAGGAATAAAAATAACGCGCGATGAAAAAACTGCTATATGTGGGAATGTGCCTGTGTGCCTTGTTTTTCTTGTTCGCATGCGACAAAGACGACGTGAACAGTTACACTCCACTTCCCAAACTGCATTTGGGAGAAACTTTCAGATACAGATGTGAGCCGGAGAATTATATCCGGCTCGAATATGATACCTTGGGCGAAGCGGCTGTATTGAACTTCTACAAGGACGAAGTTACTTCGCTGGATTACCTGGACTACGATGAGAATTCCTGCACTTTCTCCTTCCACAAGGGAGAAACCGGACTTTACCGTATCAGCTGGGATTATACGTCGGAAAATCCTTTACGGATATTCTACGGGCAGAACGGCATGTGGTATCGGATGAATACGACCGGAACAAACGAGTACCTGCTGGAGGCCAACGATGGGATGGCCGTGAAGGTGGTGGCCTATCGTGCCAGCTACGATTCCGTGCATTGTACCATCAACCGTTTTTGCATTGAAGAATACAAGGCGGAAGAATAAACAGAGTGACCGGTGGCCGGTCTGCCTTCATCTTCCTGAAGGCAGTGCCGGCAGTTCGGCCTCTATACGGTTTTCCACGTCATCGGGCAGTTTGGAGAAGAAATCCATGCCCGTCACTTTTTCTACTGAATCGACCGGTACCAGGTATTTCTGCAGGGCCTGATGATGGGCCTTGTTGTCGAACAGGAAGCCCATGGCGATGGGATTTTTCCGGTTGTAAATCAGTACTACCTTGAAGAATCGGTCGGGTACGGCCACCCGATGCTCTCCGATACGCTTCGGCTGTTTCTGGTCGTAAATCGGACCACAGGCAATGTACACCGTGCCGTATTTCCGTGCCCAGCTGCGGCACAGTTCTTCCAGATCACCCCAGTCATCACGGTTCAGCTTCTGGTTCTGCGGACAGATGTTGCTCATGTAGAACGATTCTTCCATGGCTTTTTTACTCCACTTCATATCGGCAGCCGGTGCCATGTGTCCCCGGTCGTAACCGGAGTGCGTATAGTCCGCATGCTCCACGCGTGGTTCAGGCAGGTCCGGGTCGGGCACAAAGCGGTTTTTCCGCTCCTCGTCTCCCTTCGTTTCCTGGCGGGTCAGTTCCCAGGCCACCCAGTTGGGCGTCTTGTAGAAATTGTTGTACGACACCGTGTAGCCCGTGCGTTGCAGCTGGATTTCCTCCCGTTTTTTCAGCACGACCGGAATCTCCAGTTTGCTGCTGATGCGGTTCGTGGCCGACGGCGAAGCGGTTTCTTCTGTCGCGTCCTTGGTGACTCGTTGTGATACTTTTTCCCGGGCCTCTTCCAGTGTTTCCGAGATTCCTTTTTCCAGCCCTTTGGCTTCGGGCAGGTTCTGCTGGTTCTGGTAGAAGTATGTCCCTCCGCCGAGAATCAGCAGCAGGAGGATGAAACCCTTTAACGAGCCGGTGGAAGAGCCTCTTTTTTTCTTTGCCATAGTATGTGCGGTTTAAACCAGTTTGAAACGCATCCGGAAGATGCCGTCCTTGTAGTCGTGGCTGATGATTTTGAACGTGCCGATTTCGGAGGTATTCTCCACGTGCAGTCCGATGCACAGACATTCGTCGTAATCGCCCACGTGTACCACGCGCACCGTGTCGGAAGCACCTTCGGGCAGACGTTTCAGGTCGAAGCGTCCGGCGGCATCTTCTTGGGTGGTGAATTCCGTGGTAACCGGCAGATGGCGGGCGATGACTTCGTTGACCGTATTTTCAATGCGGGTGATGTCTTCATCGGTAGGCGCTTGCGGAAGTGCGAAATCGAGTTTACTCTTCTTCCGTTCGATGTGGGCCGATACAGCCCGTCCGCATCCGAAAAGGTTGACCATTGTGCGGTTGACGATGTGTTCGCAGGTATGCATGGGAGGATATTCCTGCTTGTGGTGTTCGTTCAGTTGAGTAGTTTGTTCCATAATTCATTTGATTTGACGGCAAAGATAGAAAATCTGAAGAAATTTGTCGACTTTTGAAGACTTTTGAGGATTGAAAAAAAACGCCTTTGCGTTTGGAAGCAAGCGCCTTTGCGTTTTAATGCAAACGTACTTGCGTTTTACTTGAAACGCACTTGCGTTTTGATTGAAACGTAAAGGCGTTTTGCTGGAAACGTACTTGCGTTTTTCGGGTCTCTGATTTTCAGTGTGTTTTTCCTCCTTTGGAAGGTGGAATGAGAGGAGAAGAAAGTACTCCATGGCATGAAGGACAGGATTTTTGGAAGAAAACATTCTTTGTTTGGTACATTAAACGGGTTTGGGGTTTCCCGGGGAGGGAAAGGTGATTATCTTTTCGGGTTTTGAAAAAATCTTATTATTTTTGCGTGATAAACCCCAAATAGAATAATCATGAAATTTATTGGAATTATTCCTGCTAGATATGCATCTACACGCTTCCCGGCCAAACCGTTGGCTCTGTTGGGAGGCAAACCCGTCATACAGAGAGTCTATGAGCAAGTGGCCGGTGTGCTGGACGAAGCATACGTGGCTACGGACGACGAACGCATCGAAGCGGCCGTGAAAGCCTTCGGTGGAAAAGTGGTGATGACTTCCGTCGACCATAAGAGTGGAACCGACCGTTGTTACGAGGCCTACTGCAAGGTGGGCAGCGGCTACGACGTGGTGGTGAACATTCAGGGAGACGAGCCTTTCATCCAGCGTTCGCAGCTGGAAGCTGTGAAGGCTTGTTTCGAGGATGAAGCAACCCAGATTGCGACTTTGGTAAAACCGTTTACGCCAGCCGACGGATTCGATGCGCTGGAAAATGTCAATTCGCCGAAGGTGGTGGTAGACAAGCGGATGAATGCCCTCTATTTCAGCCGTTCCATCATTCCTTACCAGCGCAACCGCGACAAGCAGGAGTGGCTGGCCGGACACACGTATTACAAGCACATCGGACTGTATGCCTATCGGGCTTCGGTGCTGAAGGAGATTACTGCTCTCCCGCAGTCGTCGTTGGAACTGGCCGAATCGCTGGAGCAGTTGCGCTGGCTGGAGAACGGCTATTCCATCAAGGTGGGCATCAGTGAGGTGGAGACTATCGGTATTGACACCCCGCAGGACCTGGCACGTGCCGAGGAATTCCTGCGCAATCACGGGGAGGCCCTATGACGCAGCTCGACCGTAGTGTGGCCCCTGCCATCCGCCAGCTGGAGCATTTCTCCATCTTGCAGCCGGAACTGCACCGTATGCGCAACGGCATGCCGCTGTATGTGCTCTCGGCCGGGAATGAAGACGTGATTCGTTTCGATTTGCTGGTGCGGAGCGGACAGCTCGACCAGTCACAGCCGCTTCAGGCGGTGTTTACCAACCGCATGTTGCGTGAAGGAACCGTGCGGATGACCTCGGGTGAGATTGCCGAGCGGCTGGATTATTACGGGGCTTGGCTGGAACTTTCTTCTTCCGTCAACTGTGGGTTCGTCACGCTCTACACGCTGACCAAATACCTCGACCAGACGCTGGAGATCGTGGCCGGGATGGTGAAGGAGGCGGTCTTTCCGGAAGAAGAGTTCCGGATTATCTGCGACATCAACCGTCAGCAGTTCCTGGTGAACAACCAGCGGGTGGATGTGCTGGCCCGCAAGCAGCTGAACCGTTCGTTGTTCGGCACCGCACATCCGTTGGGCCGCTATGCGGAACTGGAGGATTACGAGCGCATCCAGGTGGAGGCGTTGAAGGACTTCTATCACCGGCATTATCATTCGGGCAACTGTTCGATGTATGTGTCGGGCAAGGTGACGCCGGAGGTAATCCGGTGCATTGAACACCATTGGGGAGAGGCTCCGTGGGGAAACTGTACGTCGGAAAAGGTGGAGCGGACATGGGATATCGTGAAGGATACCCGCAAACGGATTTTTGTGGAGAAGGAGGATGCCTTGCAGAGTTCTCTCCGCATGGGAGGTTTCTCGCTCGACCGCAAGCATCCGGACTATCTGAAATTGCGGGTGTTGGTCACGTTGTTCGGTGGCTATTTCGGCAGCCGGCTGATGTCGAACATCCGCGAAGAGAAGGGATATACCTACGGCATCGGGGCCGGACTGGTGTCTTATCCGGGCACGAGCCTGCTGGTTGTCAGCACGGAAGCGGCCAACGAGTACATCGAGTCGGTGGTGACGGAAGTGTATCGTGAAATGGATCGTCTGCAGCAGGAAAAGGTGCCGGCCGAGGAACTGGAGATGGTGCGCAACTATATGCTGGGCGACATGTGCCGTTCGTATGAAGGGGCTTTCTCGCTGTCGGATGCGTGGATATTCATTGAGACGGCCGGACTGAAACCGGATTTCTTCGATGCTTCGCTGGCAGCCATCCGGGAAGTCACTTCGGAGGAGTTACTCTCACTGGCTCAGCGGTATTTCTGCAAAGAAAACTTAATAGAGGTAGTGGCAGGTAAAAAAGTATAAACCTGTCGGTGCGGGCAAAAGTAAAAAGACTATTTTTGAACGGATTTAAAAAACAGACCAATAACAAGGATGAACAAACATACATTGATTTTATTTACTTTACTGACTTTCGGCTCGGTTTCGGCTTCGGCCCAGATGTCGTTGGGATACTATCAGTTTAAGGACGGATCGGAATATACCGGTGAGCTGAAGGGACGTAAACCGAACGGAAAAGGACGGACTGTCTTCCGGAACGGGGATGTGTACGAAGGCGAATATGTGAAAGGAAAACGTCAGGGGGAAGGAACCTATACCTTCAGTGACGGCGAAAAATACGTGGGGCAATGGTATGAAGACCAGCAACACGGGAAGGGTACGTATTATTTCATGAACAACAACCGTTACGAGGGGATGTGGTATGCCGATTTCCAGGAAGGAGAGGGCACCATGACTTATTATAACGGGGACTTGTATGCCGGTACGTGGCACCATGACAAGCGGAACGGACAGGGTACTTACACCTGGAAGGGTGGAGCAGTCTATACGGGCGAATGGAAGAACGACCTGAAAAACGGAAAGGGTACCATGGTCTGGGAGGACAAGTCGAAGTATGAAGGTGAATGGAAGGACGGCATGCGTCACGGAAAGGGAACTTTCTATTATACCAACGGCGACAAGTACGTGGGCGACTGGAAGGATGACGTGCAGGATGGAAAGGGTATCTATTATTTCCAGAACGGCGAGCGTTACGAAGGTGACTATGCCAACGGAGAACGGACGGGACGTGGCATTTACACGTATCCCAACGGTGACAAGTACGTGGGAGAGTTTCTGAACGGCTGGCAGGAAGGACAAGGCACGTTCACCTGGGCCAACGGGGCTGTGTACGACGGACAGTGGGTGAAGAACCAGCGCTCGGGTACCGGAAAATACAAGTGGGCCAACGGTGATGAATACGAAGGCCAGTGGAAGAATAACATGGCAGAAGGAGAAGGTTCCTTGCGCATGGCCGACGGCTCGGTTTACACCGGAGGGTTCGTGCGGGGTAAGGAAGACGGAAAAGGTGTGCTGATTGACAAGGAGGGCATACGCTTTGAAGGCTTCTTCAAGCAAGGAAAGAAAGACGGTCCTTTTATTGAAACGGATACCAATGGGACTGTCATCCGGAAGGGAACTTTCAAATACGGACGTTTATTGGAGGAGAAGAAATGAACTGGGAATTATCCGAACTGACGTGGAAAGTGCGTGAACTGGCCGTGGAGACCGGTGCTTTTATCCGTGAGGAGCGGAAGAAGTTCCACCGGGAACGGATTGAGAAAAAGCACGCACACGACTATGTGTCGTATGTGGACAAAGAATCGGAACGAAGAATAGTGGCCTGTCTGCGGGAATTACTTCCCGAGGCAGGTTTTATTGCAGAAGAAGGGAGCGGAAGCCATACTGACGAGGAATACTGTTGGGTGGTGGATCCCCTGGATGGAACGACGAATTTCATTCACAACCATGCACCTTATTGCATCAGTATTGCGTTGCGCAACCGCGAGGAAATCCTGTTGGGGGTGGTGTATGAAATCTGCCGTGACGAGTGTTTCTGGACTTACAAGGGAGCACCTTCTTTCTGCAACGACCGGCAGATACGGGTGTCGGAGGTGGCTTCGCCCGACGATGCATTTCTGGCCTTTGGATTGCCGTATGATGCGGATGTCTACAAGCCGGTGTTCAACCGTCTGATAGAGAACTGTTACGGTCATGTGGCAGGCATCCGGGTGGTAGGTGCGGCAGCTGCGGAAATGTGTTACGTGGCCGACGGTCGTTTCGAGGCCCGTGCGGAGGCTTTCACTTGCCCGTGGGATGTGGCAGCCGGCATCTTGCTCGTACAGAACGCCGGAGGTAGGGTCACCGACTTTTCGGGAGGTGATTCGTTCTATACGGGGCGGGAGGTCATCGCTTCGAACGGAAAAGTGCATGATTTTCTGCTGAATCTGTTGCGGTAGTGCAAAAAAACATCTTTTTGTGCAACAGATAAGATTTTTTTTGTAAGTTTGTGTAACTCAAAAGAGAAAGATATGGATATATCAAATATATTGAACTTCCTGAAAGTGCTGGCGGCAAACAACAACCGGGAGTGGTTTCAGGAACATAAGGCGGAGTATTTGAGTGTGCAGGCTGATTTTGAGGAACTGCTGGGCATGGTTATCGCCCGTATCTCGCTGTTCGACGAGAGTGTGGCGCACGTGCTTCCGCAGGATTGTACGTATCGTATCTATCGGGATGTCCGTTTCTCTTCGGACAAGTCTCCCTACAAGACCCACATCGGGGGCTATATCAATGCCAGAGGGAAGAAATCCAATCACTGTGGTTATTATGTGCATCTGGAGCCGGGCAACTGTATGCTGGCCGGGGGAAGCTGGTGCATGCCTGCCGATATGCTGCGGGCGGTACGGCAGTCGGTGTGTGACCGCATCGACGAGTTCCGGTCCATTGTGGAGGATCCGGCTTTCCGCCAATACTTTCCGGTGATAGGGGAAACGCATTTGAAGACGGTGCCGAAAGGCTTCCCGAAGGATTTTCCTTATCCGCAGTATATCCGCTGCAAGGATTTTACGGTGGCTTGCCCGCTGGAAGATGAGTTCTTTTCCCGTCCGGATTTTCTGGACCGGATGACAGACATATTCCGGCAGCTGAAACGCTTTGCCGATTTTACGAATGAGACGATAGACGAGTTTGAATAAAAATATTAACTACTTAAATGTGAAATGATATGGTAATTGACAAATTGGAAAACCTGGAGAAATATGTTTCACTGAATCCTCTGTTTGCAGAGACGGTGGCCTTTCTGAAAGCAACCGACCTGAAGGCTCATGAGGCGGGGAAAGTGGTGTTGAAAGAAGGGGAATTGATGGTGAACTTCTCGGATGCACGTCCGAAGACAAAGGCAGAGGCACGCCTTGAAACGCACAACAATTTCATCGATATCCAAATCCCGTTGTCGGGTGTGGAAGTGATGGGGTATATGCCTCGTACGGATCTGCCTGAAGCACCCTACAATGCAGAAAAGGATATTACTTTTTATGAAGGACTGGCAACTGATTACCTGACCGTAAAGCCGGGTATGTTTGCAATTTTCTTCCCGGAAGATGCGCATGCACCGGGAGTAACTCCAGAAGGAGTGAGAAAAGTGATTGTAAAAGTACGTGTCAAATAAATTCTAATAACTAATACTATGGACAAGGTATTGAATATCATAAAGAATGATCCTTGGCTGGAACCGTATGCCAATGCCATTAACGGCCGTCACCAGCATGCGATAGAGAAAGAGAAGGAGCTGGTGGGAAAGAAAACATTGTCGGACTTTGCGACCGGACACATGTATTTCGGCCTGCATCATACGGACAAGGGATGGACGTTCCGCGAATGGGCACCCAATGCCACGGAAATCTATTTGGTGGGTGACTTCAACGGCTGGCAGGAGAAACCGGCTTTCCGCCTGAAACGGGTGCGCAAGACGGGTAATTGGGAAATCAATCTGCCGGAGAAGGCCATGAAGCATGGCGACCTGTACAAGCTGAAAGTGTACTGGGAAGGTGGATGCGGCGAACGTATTCCGGCATGGGCTACCCGTGTAGTGCAGGATGAACAGACCAAGATTTTCAGTGCGCAGGTATGGAATCCGGAAAAGCCGTACAAGTTCAAGAAGAAGAGCTTTACGCCGAACGTTTCTCCGCTGATGATTTACGAATGTCACATCGGTATGGCGCAGGATGCGGAAAAGGTGGGTACGTACAACGAGTTCCGTGAGAAGGTGCTTCCCCGTATCGCGAAGGATGGGTACAACTGTATCCAGATTATGGCCATTCAGGAGCATCCTTACTATGGCAGCTTCGGGTATCATGTGTCCAGCTTCTTTGCACCTTCTTCCCGTTTCGGTACGCCTGAAGAACTGAAACAGCTCATTGATACGGCACATCAGATGAACATTGCCGTCATCATGGATATCGTACATTCACATGCCGTGAAGAACGAGGTGGAAGGATTGGGCAATTTCGCCGGCGATCCTTGTCAGTATTTCTATCCGGGCGACCGTCGGGAACATCCGGCATGGGATTCGCTTTGCTTCGATTATGGAAAGAACGAAGTGATTCACTTCCTGCTGTCTAACTGTAAATACTGGCTGGAGGAATTCCATTTCGATGGTTTCCGTTTCGATGGAGTTACCTCAATGTTGTATTACAGTCACGGACTGGGAGAGGCTTTCTGCAACTACGGTGACTATTTCAACGGGCACGAGGATGACAATGCCATCTGTTACCTGACACTGGCCAACCGCCTGATTCACGAGGTGAATCCGAAGGCCATCACCATTGCTGAGGAAGTTTCGGGCATGCCGGGACTGGCGGCACCTTTCGAGGACGGTGGTTACGGCTTTGACTACCGTATGGCAATGAACATTCCCGATTACTGGATTAAGATAATCAAGGAACGCAAGGACGAGGATTGGAAGCCTTCAAGTCTGTTCTGGGAAGTGACGAACCGTCGTAAGGATGAAAAGACCATTTCCTATTGTGAGAGCCACGACCAGGCGCTGGTGGGCGACAAGACCATCATCTTCCGCCTGATTGATGCCGATATGTACTGGCATTTCAAGATTGGGGACGAGAACGGTGTGGTGGAACGAGGCATTGCCTTGCACAAGATGATTCGTCTGCTTACGGCCTCTACCATCAACGGAGGTTACCTGAACTTCATGGGAAATGAGTTCGGTCATCCGGAATGGATTGACTTCCCGCGTGAAGGCAACGGATGGTCGTACAAGTATGCCCGCCGTCAGTGGCATCTGGTAGACGATCCGACACTGTGCTATCATTATCTGGGTGATTTTGATGAGAGCATGGTCAAGCTGATGCGGAGTGTGAAGAACATCCAGAAATCGGATGTCATCGAGGTATGGCATAATGACGGCGACCAGATTCTGGCTTTCCGCCGGAAGGACCTGGTGTTCGTGTTCAATTTCAATCCGACCCGTTCGTTTACCGACTACGGCTTTCTGGTTCCGAGAGGCGCCTACGATGTGGTGCTGAATACGGACAACAAGCAGTTTGGTGGCTTCGGCTTCTCGGACGACAGTCTCCGCCACTTTACCTGTGCCGACCCGCTTTATGCAAAAGATAAGAAAGAATGGCTGAAGCTGTATGTGCCGGCCCGTTCTGCAGTGGTATTGAAACGAGTGAAAGAATAATTCTGTATGAGTGATTACACAAATGCACTTTATAAGAAGACTGCACGCATCATGATTGCTGTATGCGGTCTTCTTTTTTCTCTATTTAGCTTTGTCTATCTTTACGTGTTCCAGCGCGATGTGCTGGAAGCACTTCATTATTCGCTGGCGCACGGCAAGACGGTGTTTGCCCCGCTGGCCAGTGCCCTCGTCATTACCCTCATCCTGCTGTTGCTGCGGTGGGGGGTGAACAGTCTGCTGGGACTGAAGGGAAAGGTACGTGCTTTGGCGTATGTACCTTCTTTTCTGGTACTCTGTGCCCTGACCGACGTGGGGCGTGGGGTCTATATGTCCAGTTATCATACGCCGTGGACGTGGTTGCTGCCCTTGCTGGTGTTGTTGTTTGTCGGCCTCGCCTACTGGTTGCGCGGACTTTTCCGGGTGCAGCTGAACCAGGAAGGAAGTCTCTGGGGGCTGGTGAACAGTAACCTGACCATTCTGTTGGGGTTGTGTGTGCTGACGGTATGTGTAGGCAATACCAACCGGGGCTATCATCACGAACTGGAGGCAGAGCACTATCTGCGCGCACAAGAATATGACAAGGTGCTGGAAGTCGGAAAACATTCGCTGGAGGCCAGCCGCAACTTGACGGCTTTCCGTGCGGTGGCATTGTCCCATCTGGGGCAGATGGGAGACAAGCTGTTTGCTTATCCGCAGTATTACCGTTCCGACGGATTGTTTTTTGAGTCGGATTCCCTGCATACGCTTCGTTATACGAACGATTCCATCTATTATTTGTTGGGAGCCCGTCCGTATGCCGGAGAAGACCGTATGGTGTTTCTGCGTAACATTTGTTATAAGGGTACGGGAAAATATACTTCCCTGGACTATTATCTTTCCGCTTTGTTGCTCGAAAAACAGCTGGGGCAGTTCATGGAAGCCGTCCCTGATTTCTATCTGCCGGAAGATACCTTGCCGCGGTATTATCGGGAGGCGGTAGTGTTGTATCATGCGCAGCAGAAGGATACCCTCTTTCCGGTGACAGACAGCCTGATGATCGGACGTTTCAAGGCCTATCGTACACTTCAGCAGAAAGAAGGTTCTTCGTTGGAAGAGCGGAACCGCATGCGGCGGGAATTCGGTGATACCTATTGGTGGTATTACGACTATCAGGAATAAGACGCATTTGTGAATGGGATAAAAAATTAAGAGAGACTGCCGGGGAAATGCAATCTCTCTTATTTTTAAGAACAAACGCCTTTGTCCTTACAGCTGATATTTTCACAAATACCAATACTGTTCTTATCTATTACTATGAAAAACATCTTTATAACAGCTGGTGTAATGGGAATGTTCAAAAGAGAATGTATATTTAACACTTGTTTTAGTTTTGATTCTATCTTTTACACATTCCCTTGAAATCACAATACGTACATTGGTCTTCCTCCTCCGTTTGATTGAAATCCAGTTCCGGATTGAACACCTCTTCCAGAAGCGCTTTCAGCCGGCTGCGGAACTCTTCTTCCAGGATGGCAAAATCCTCTACCGGAGTGGTTTTGTTGTACGATTCCTTGAGCTGGATGACCGGTGAATAGTCTTCTGCCGCAGCCCGATGAATATAGAGCAGGGAAGGGGCCACTTTCCGGTCATCGTTCCGTTCCCGCAATTTCCTGCATACGATGGCGGCATACAAGAAGGTCTGGAACACGTAGTTGGAACGTTTGGGACCCGGTGTGAACAGAGATTCCACACTGGGTGGAGTATCGGCTTTTCCGCCTGTCTTGTAATCCACGATGCGGAGCACATTGTCTTTGCTGTCCATCCGGTCGATGATACCGCCCATGCGCGAACGAATCACCCCTTTGGGCGTGTGTATCTCGATGTCCTCCATGACGGGCTGTTCGGAGCCCACGAAGGTGAAAGGAGAATGACGCAGGTCATTGCGCAGCAGTTGTTGGACGTAGCGCAGGATGACGGCCGAGTTGATGAGCTGGATACCGTTGTATTCCGGACGTTCGTCGGCAGGGAGGTGGAAGAACAAATCCTTGAACCCGTTGTCCACGTAGTTCTGCAGCTTTACTTCCTCTTTGAGCAAAGTTTCCAAAGCTTCTTTATTGATGACCTTTCCATGCACCGTGAGGTCCTTGTAGATATGTTCGGCTGCATAGTGGAAGATACTTCCGAACTTGGCCGAGTCGATTTCCGCGCTCACTTCATCGGGTGCCGAAAGTCCGGCCACATACTTGTAGTAGAACTTCAGCGGACAGTCGAGGTAGCAGTTCAGGGCCGAGGGAGAGAAGAAAGCTTTCGGATTCACCCGCACATCGAACACCTGCTGCATCCGTTTCAGTATGTCGGCTGATTTGGGGATGCAGATAGGAGAGGATACGACCGGCGACTGTTCGGCTTCCAGCTGTTTCCGTTGTATCGGATAGCCCCATTCAATCAGCAGCTGGAGCATGAAGCGCGACATCTCGCCCCGGTTCATGCCGTCGCTCACCGTATTGTACACCAAGGTCGCTTTTTCCGCCCGTTGCAGTAGACGGTAGAAGTAATAGGCATAGACGGCAATCTTGTGGTCGATGGTGGTCATGCCGAACGCCTTGCGCAGGTTGTAGGGGATGAACGAGGAATCGCCGCCCGCCTTGGGCAACTGTCCTTCGTTGACCGACAGCAGGATGACGTGGCGGAAATCCAGGTTACGGGTTTCCAATACCCCCATCACCTGCATGCCGATGGCCGGCTCGCCGTGAAACGGAATATTGGCGGCCGACATGACCCGCACGAGCAGGCGGTGGAAAGTGGTAGGCTGCACTTCCAGATCCTTGCTTTCGAGCAACGCATGGAAGCGGTTGACCATGGTGAAGCTTTTGAACAAGGCTTCCCGGTAGAGTTGGTCGAGGGCATCGCTGGTGGAGGCCGCCTGTTTGCGGTACAGCTGTGCCACCTGCTTCAGGATGTCGGCCAGCCGTTTGCACAGTTCCTCGTTGTGGGTACAAGGCTTGAACAGCAGTGACAGGGCCTCATCCCGTTCCAGTTCCGACGGCAGCGGATAGAAGCGGTTCTTCTCCGTCAGTTCCTTTTCCAGCGGAGTGGCCGCTTCCGAAAGCAGTTGCGTGTACGGATGCTTCAGCACACTGATGACCTCGGCAAACTGGTAGCGTCCGCTGCGGGGATTGTAGCCTGAAATGTGCAGTTCCAGCAGCGTCTTCACGAAACTGTAGGCCGGGGTTTGCGAGAGTGGGAAACCCATGGTGATGTTGATGTGGCGCACGTTCTCCGGCAGCGAATGTAATACAGGCTGCAGCATGGCTTCGTTGCAGAGCACCACCGCCGTTTCCTTTTCGTTCTCCGTGAGGTTCTCCCGAATCCATTGCGGCAGGAAGCGCGCCTGCCCGTTCTCCGTAGGCGATTCGATGAAGGTAATTTCTTTCGGGTGATTCAGGTGGTCGAACAGGGCCGGCGGCAGTTCCGACGGGAAATTCTTCAGGTTGCGGCGGATAAACTCACCCGCCTCGTGCGGATGCTTGTCCAGGTAGAAGGTGTCGTAATCCCAGTAGAACAGGGCCTTCCCGGCCGCGTGCAGCTTGCTGAATAGGGTTTGTTCCACCTTGTTCAGCACGTTGAATCCCACGAACACGTAGGTGTCGTAGGGGAACTGCTGTACGTCCATCGTTTCCGTCACCTCGCGGTAGAGCATCCCTTCGTAGGCGATGCCTTGCTCGCGGAGCCGTTCCTTGTATTGCGTATAGATGTCGCCCAACACGTCCCACAGCGAGATGAAACGCCGCTTCAGTTCCGTGACCTGCTCGATGGAGAAATTGCGGAAAAACTGGCTCAGCGCTTCCTTCTGTCCTTCCTCCAGAAAATCATATTCAGCCGTCAGCTTGTTCAAGTCTTTCAGGTTGCTGAAGAGAGCCTTCGTATCGACCAGGTTCTTGTCGGCATCATCGAAGTCGCTGATGAGCATCTCGCCCCAGAAATAAAAATCGTCTAGGCTCTCCTTGCTTCCCGTCACTTCCCGGAACACCTTATAGAGGTCGCACACCAGTTTGATGGAATCGCCTGTTACCCATTGCGACGACTGGCGGAACAGCTCACTGATGCTCACGTAGGCCGGCGACCAGACCGGACGGTCGGACTCCTGCGCCAGGTATTCGTTGAAAAAGAGGCTGGCACGCTTGTTCGGGAACACCACGGCCACCTTGGTAAAGTCTCCGTGCAGCTTCCGGTACAAATCAGCGGCCACCTGCTTCAAAAAAGTTTCCATATATTGTATTGTCGAAATAGAGTGGTAAATAAAAATAAACTCAGGCCGGAAGCGTCACTTCCTCCAGCTCGTTGGCAAACACATACCAGAGGAATCCCCGGATGTGGGTGTAGCCCATTTGCGTGAGCAGATCCATGTAGTCCTGCACCTGTGCACGATAAGCCTCGTTCTTCTTTCCGAACTTGAAGTCCACCACGACCACCTGCCCGTCTTTCCGCATCACGCGGTCGGGGCGGCGCGTCTGCATCTGTCCCTCCTCGTCGGTGTACACAATGGCACATTCGTTGTAGAGTTCCCACGTGCCGTTGAACCAGTCCTTGGCAGCTGGATGCTGCAAAGCCCGTCGGGCCAGCGTTTCCACCTGCTTCATCTGTTTCTCCGATTCGAAGATACCCTCGAAGTTCAACCGTTCCAGGGCAGGCGACAGATCGTCCGCCTTTTCGATGTGGGCAAACACTTGGTGCAGCAGTTGTCCCTGACGGATGTACTGTCCGCGGCTGTCGTCTGCCTCATCCCCTTGGATAAAGTCGGCCGAACGGTTCGACTGCTTGAACTCGATGTGCGTTTCAATGCTTTCCATCTTCACGGGGACTCCCTCCTTGGGCGAGGAAAGCCGGTTGGATTTGTCCGCCTTCTTCTCGTCGTGAGCCGTGCAGAGCTCCCCGTATTCGCCCACCGCATCGTCTTCCGGGTCTTCCTGCGCAAGCGGCAGTTCCACCTCCTGCATCAGCGGCAGACTGTCGTACAACAGTTCCGATACCGTACCTTTCTGACCCGCCTTCGCAAAAATAATCAGGTTCTTGCAGGCACGTGTAAACGCCACGTAAAGCAGGTTCAGGTTGTCCACCCACAGCTGCAACTTTTCCTCCAGGTAATCGTCGTGGTACACCGATTCCGCCATGGCACTCGAATAGTTCACCGGCACGATGTCCAGGCGGTTGAACGGCGGGATGTCCGTTTCCTTTCCCGTGCCCGCCACGCTGCACCATATCAGGTGGCTGTTCGTCTCGTTCTCCATCTTCCAGTCGCAGAACGGCAGCAGTACCGTGTGGTATTCCAAGCCCTTCGACTTGTGGATGGACAGGATACGGATGCCGTCGATTTCGCCCGAAGGAATGGTTTTCGTGTTCAGCTTCTCGTCCCAGAAACGGATGAAAGCCGTCAGTTCCGACGAGTTGTTCTGCATG
This sequence comes from uncultured Bacteroides sp., assembly GCA_900551445.1. GTDB lineage: Bacteria > Bacteroidota > Bacteroidia > Bacteroidales > Bacteroidaceae > Phocaeicola. The sequence goes on from URWA01000009.1 coordinate 77,481, forward strand.
TATTCCGTCACCGCATCATAGAACGCATAGAGATACGCATCCTGTTTCTCGATGCGCTGCATGTCGAACAACACGAAGAGTTTCTCCAGCAACTCGTAAAGCGGCATGAAGCGGAGCGAGTCGGCCTGCAGCCGGAATTCTGCCGGCAGGTAATTCCTGGGGTCGTCGAGCAGCACCGTGTTGAGGCTGATGTCCTTTTGCCGCACTTCCTGCTGATAAGCCACTGCCAGACGCGCCAGCGCAATGCGGTCGTCGGGCGAAGACAGGTAACGCAGTCCGTCGATGAGCATGTTCACGGCCAGCGAAGCGTTCAGCTGGAAGGCCTCGTCCGAGACAATGCGGTAGGGGGTATGTTCGTCGAAATAAGCCGCAATGTCGGGGATGCTCCGGTTCTTCCGCACCAGGATGGCCATTTCGTTGAGCTGGATACCCGCTGCCGTGAGCCGTTCCACTTCCTCGGCCAGCTGTTGCAAGGTGGCCTCCACATAAGGTCGTTCCTTGGAATCCTGCAGGAAGGTCACCTTCACGAAGCCTTTCTCGTCTTTCTTGGCACAACGTTGCCGCACGTCACTGTACGCCTGTTCCAGCTGCGTGCAAGGCATGCCTTGTTCCTCCTGATACCGTCGGTTCAGCGTCTGGCAGGCCGCCGTGAAAAACTCGTTGTTGAAGTGGATGATGCGCGCCTCGCTTCGCCAGTTCGTATCGAGCGTACATTCCTTGATGCGGAAACTCCGGTCGTTGCCCAGTCCCGCGAGGATTTTCCAGTCTCCGCTTCGCCAGCGGTAGATGCTCTGCTTGATGTCGCCCACAATCAGGCTGCCTTCCTTCTGCGCCAGACTTTCCTGCAAGAGCAGGTGGAAATTCTCCCACTGCATGCGCGAAGTATCCTGAAACTCGTCAATCATCACCGTGTCGATGGTGGTACCAATCTTTTCATAGACAAACGAAGCGTCGCCCTCCCGAATCAGGCTGTGGAGCAAGGCGTTGGTGTCCGACAGCAGGAAGCGGTTGTGCGCCTGATTCTGCAACCGCACCTCCTCGTCGATGTGCGCCAGCAGTCGCAGGTTGTTCAGGTAACGCAGCGAGAGGTCGCACGAGTTGAGCAGCAGGTTGTTCTGCGGACGTCGGTTTTCCGCTTCCTCCAGTAACGGTATCAGTTCCGAGGCCGCCAGCGAGCGGATTTCGTCGCGGTGGGAGGAAGTCTTCGTGGTCCAGTTCTCTTCACTTTCCAGACACTTCTCCACGGTCGCATTGCGGATGTCGCCGCTCAGTTTCCCGTTGGCCAGTTTGTTGAAATAACTGCCGATGCCCCGCGAGCCGTTTTTCAAGTCCGCCGGCGTCAATCCGTGCATTTCGAGCAGTCCCGTAAACTGGTCGCTGAACCCCTTCATGAACTCCAGCACCTCTTCGCGGATGTTTTTCAGTTCCTCCCGATACGCCGGGATGAACTTCGGGTCGGCCAGTTTCCGGCGCAGTCCTTCTCCTTTCTCGATATAGTTCTCGTCGAAAATGTTTTGTCCGAAACTCTTGATATCCTTCGATACATCCCAGCGCCGGTCGTTCGCAATCCGTTCCTCGATGTACTCCAGTAACCAGTAGAGCACCGGCGAGCGGCGGTCCAGTTTTTCAATCATGGCATCCACGGCATCGCTCAGCACCTCCGTATTGTTCAGTTCGATGGACAGATTGGCCCCCAGCTCCAGTTCACGTGCCAGGTTGCGCATCACCGACTGAAAAAACGAGTCGATGGTTTCGATGCGGAAACGGCTGTAGTCATGAATCATGTGTCGCAAGGCTTCGCGTGCTGCCTCCCGGATTTCCCCGACCGACTTGTCCGAGGTCTTCTGGATTTCCTTCAGGTAACCGTCCGACCCCTTGTCGGCCGTGGCAATGCCATACAGCTGTTCCAAGATGCGCTCCTTCATTTCCGCCGTGGCCTTGTTGGTGAATGTCACCGCCAGAATCCTCCGGTACGCATACGGGTCTTCAATCAGTTGTCTTATATAATGTACCGCCAGTGTAAAGGTCTTGCCGGAACCGGCAGACGCCTTGTAGACTAAAAGCTGGGGATGCTGTTCCATGTGTGATGTCGTTTTAAGTTTTTTGTCAGACAAACTTACGGATTTTTCGCGGAAAAACCACGGAAAATGCTCGATAACTATTAAGAGGAAGAGGAGGGAAGACAAGGGCAATAAGCCGGAAACCGCTTGTGCCTCTTTATGTTTCCCACGGCGGAAACGTAGGTTTCCCGTATGGAGAATGTACGGCTCCGCATCGGGAAACGTACGTCCTGCGCATGGGAAACGTAGAACACTTCAGGGCCTTTTCTTCTTAATCTACCAACGTTTTTTAGATAAAACGCCGGAATAATTTGTATAATTCAAAATAAAAGCATACCTTTGCGCCGCAATTAAGGATGGTTCCGTAGCTCAGCTGGATAGAGCAACGCCCTTCTAAGGCGTGGGTCCTGCGTTCGAATCGCAGCGGAATCACAGAAAAGAGGAAATCAAACGGTGAAATACCATTGGTTTCCTCTTTTCTTTTTTAGCAACAGTTGCGATTGTTCCGACATTCTCAACTATTACTTCCACAGTTTTCATATCATATCAAACCCCCAGCACTATATTGGCATCAATATTTAGTTTTTGACTGATTTCACGAGCGACCTTCAATGTCGGTTCACATTTACCAGACATATAATCACTCAAACGTGAAGGGCTGACACCTATCAATTTGGCCAGAGCTTTTTGGTTAAGTCCCATTTCATACATACGGAGTTTGAGCACATCCACCAGTGAAGGTTCCCCCAGTGCGAAATGTGCCTCTGAATAGTCAGCAACAAGGTTAGAAAGTAATTCCAACTCTATGCTATTAGGATCATCGAGAGGGGTTTCATCTGTAACCAGTGGAAGTAACTCTTCAACCCTTTTTACAGCCCAGTCGTATTGAGCTTTTCTTGACGATGGTTGTCCATTCCTGTAAGGCCACCTTTGCATCAGGATGCGTTTCTGCATATTCCTTTAGGGCTTGTTCTGTAAATATTCTCATGAGATTCACTCAATTATCATATTGCAAAGTTAAGAATATGATTCCGTTTTCCAAAATTAAATTCTATTATTTGTAATTTCAACTACCCGCTTCTTGCTCTACTGGAGAACTTCTCCACGTTGTTCAAAAGCATGAGAATAGGGAAGCGCACTCGGCTGATTTCGGCTCGGTAGGCCTGGCCGGACTGCCTTTAAAGAAAATGACTTAAGAAAAATTTTTGTCCGAAGGCTTGTAGTTTATAAAAAATGCATATCTTTGCAGCCCGATAAAACCGGAAATTTTATTTTTACAGACACAAACCACGCAAGCTTAAGCTAAACTATTGAGAAAAATCATTTCGGAGGCTACATTGAGATAAGCCTGTATCAACGTTATTTAAGAGGATAGAGAAAGAGTGCTTCTTTAATCGGAGAAGCCGCCCGACAAACATGACAGATGCCGACCGATACCGCTTTCGCTGTAGAGGTAAGCACCTGTACAGACTTGTCACACCCGTTTTGTAGCAAAAACAAACTAGAATTTTAACTGGTTCTGAATTGCTGGCCAATGTCCGCATTGTCTTGCCTGGAGATAGTGCGCCTTGGCGGCTGCCGTGAACCCTAAAAATGTGATAACTATTTTAATGTCCAACTAAATCTTAAATCATCTATGAAAATAGAAAGAGCTACTCAACTGCTATTTCTTTTGCTGATAAGTCAGGGAGGAAATGCAGCGTATGCCAGTTTGCCGAGAGGGGCCGGTGAGCCTTCCGTGCAAGTATCGGCGCAAACAAACAAAATCACAGTCAGTGGAACCGTCGTAGACGCGAATGGAGAACCTCTGGTGGGGGTAAGCGTACTGGAAAAGGCAACCAGCAACGGTACGATTACCGACATGGATGGAAACTTTACCTTGTCGGTGGCCGAAGGTGCCATGTTGGAAATTTCTTACGTAGGTTATAAAAGCCTGACGGTTTCATCGAAGGAGGCACTGGGCGTGCTGGTCATGAAGGAAGATTCGGAACTGCTGGACGAGGTCGTGGTGACCGCTTTGGGTATCAAGCGTTCCCAGAAAGCCTTGAGCTATAACGTGCAGGAAGTGAAGAACGACGTACTGACAAAGGTGAAGGACGCCAACTTCGTGAACAGCCTGAACGGAAAGGTGGCTGGTGTGAATATCCAGCGCAGCGCTTCGGGTGTAGGTGGAGGTACGCGCGTGGTGATGCGTGGTAACAAGTCCATCAGCGGAGACAACAACGTGTTGTATGTGATAGACGGTGTGCCGATGGGCAACCAGGCCGACCGTTCGGGCGACGGTACGGGTTTCGGCTCGGGACGTACGTCGGGTGAAGGTATTGCCAGCTTCAACCCCGAAGACATTGAGAGCCTGTCGGTGCTGACCGGTCCTTCGGCTGCCGCCCTCTACGGAGCCAGTGCGGCCAATGGAGTCATTCTGATTACCACCAAGAAAGGAGCCGCCGGAAAGGTGAATGTCAATGTGTCTTCTTCGGCTGAGTTCTCGAAAGCCTTTGTGCTGCCGAGATTCCAGAACACGTATGGCAATGTGAGCGGGGAAGCCGCTTCCTGGGGTGAGAAACTGGCGGTGCCTTCTTCTTACAATCCGGCCGATTTCTTCAATACCGGAACCACCTTTACCAACTCGTTCAACCTGTCGGTGGGCAACGACAAGAACCAGACCTATGTGTCGGGTTCGGCAGTCAACGCGAAGGGTATCGTACCGAACAACAAATACCATCGTTACAATGCCATGGTGCGGAACACCACCAAGTTCTTCAACGACAAGCTGACCATGGACGTGTCTGCCAGCTATGTGCGTGAATACGCCAACAACATGCTGTCTTACGGTACTTATTTCAATCCGATTCTGGGTGCGTATCTGTATCCGCGCGGAGAGGATTTCAGCAAGGAGAAATATTTTGAGCGTTACGATGCGGAGTTGGGCTACAACGTGCAGTCGTGGGCACCGGGCGATTTCGGTATGGCGGTGCAGAATCCCTACTGGGTGGCTTACCGCAATATCCGTCCGGAAGTGAAAGACCGCTACATGCTTTATGCTTCGTTGAAATACGATATTACGGATTACCTGAACGTGACTGCCCGCGGCCGTCTGGACAACACCTATACCGAAAGAGAAGACAAGCGTTACGCTTCTACTCACGGTACGTTTGCCAAGCCTTTGGGACGTTATATCTATTCCAGTGAAACTTTCCGTCAGAAGTATGCCGACGTGATGGCCAACCTGTCCAAGCCTTTTGCCAACGATTTCTTTGCCAATGTCAACGTAGGTGCTTCGTATGAGGAATACGATACGAAGGGAAGAGGCTACGGCGGACAGCTGCTGCTCATCCCCAACAAGTTTGCCTATGACAACATCGACCCTTCTACCGGAGTGCCCTCACAGACGGGAGGAGACAGCCGGAAGATGAACATCGGTGTGTTCGGTTCGGCAGAAATCTCCTGGAAGTCGGCCGTGTACCTCACCCTGACCGGACGTGCCGACAAACCTTCTCAGCTGGTCAACAGCAAGTCACCGTGGATTTTCTATCCGTCGGTCGGCGTGTCAGCCATCGTGACGGACCTGTTGTCGGACAACCTGCGTCAGTCTATCTCTCCGGTACTGGGCTTTCTGAAAGTACGCGCTTCTTATACTGAAGTAGGTTCTCCGATTCCTTACACCGGACTGACTCCCGGAACGATTACGCACTCCATCGAAGGAGGGGTTATCAAACCGTTCAAATACTATCCGCTTCCGGAACTGAAACCCGAAAGAACCCGCTCGTATGAAATCGGTATCGACTCCAAGTGGTTGAACAACACCGTATCGTTGGGAGTGACCTTGTACAAGTCGAACACCTACGACCAGTTGTTGCAGGCCAAACTGTCGGAAACTTCGGGCTATGACTACATGTTCGTACAGGCCGGTAACGTGGAAAACCGCGGTATCGAGTTGACCTTGGGCTACGACCAGACATTCGGTGACTTCTCTTACAGCACCTCACTGACGGCCACGGCCAACCGCAACAAGATTATCGAACTGGCTTCGGACGTGAAGAATCCGGTGACCGGAGAAACCCTTGACCTGAGCGACATCAAGGTGGGACGTTTCCGCTTGCGCGAAGGAGGAGAAATCGGTACCATCTATGCCGAAGAACGTCTGAAACGCGACCAGGACGGCTATATCGTGTACAATGAAGGGCAGACCATTACCACCGAATCGACCGAGCCTTACAAGCTGGGAAGCGTCAACGCCAAGTGGAACCTGGGCTGGAGAAACGGCTTCTCTTACAAGGGCTTCAACCTGAACTTCCTGGTGACAGCCCGTCTGGGAGGTATCGTCATCTCGAAGACACAGGCCGTGCTCGACCAGTTCGGCGTATCGCAGGCTTCGGCAGATGCCCGTGATGCCGGAAAGGTGATGGTGGGCAACGTGCCGGTACAACCGAAAGACTATTACGAGTCCATCGTCAACTTGGATGCCTACAATGTGTATTCGGCAACGAATGTCCGTCTTCAGGAAGCCAGTCTGGGCTATACGTTCCCCAATTCCTGGTTCAAGGGCACCTCGTTCCACAATGTCAGCCTTTCCGTTTACGGCACGAACCTTTGGATGATTTACAACAAGGCTCCGTTCGACCCGGAACTGACAGCTGCCACCGGTACGTTCGGACAGGGATATGACTATTTCATGCTGCCCAGCCAGCGGACTTATGGAGTGAGCCTTAAATTTGGATTCTAACAACTCAAGAAAAACCGAAACAATATGAAGATAAGAAAATATTTGATACCCGCATTATCTGTATTGGCACTGGCTTCTTGCAACTATGAGAAGATCAATACAAATATCTACGGGGTGACAGAAGAAGAAATGAAACAGGGCGGACTGCTGTACGGAGCTCCTTTTCTGGATATGCAGAAACTGGTGATTCCCATCGGTTCTCCCACGGAGTCGACCGGACCGGGTAACGACCTGGCCAACACGGATATCATGTCGGCCGGAAACTACATCGGCTACTGGGGCATGAACAACAACTGGAACTTCAACACAGAGGCCACCTGGAACTTCACGGATGGCCGTATGAGTTACGCCTACCAGAACTTCTATTCGAAACTGTTCCGTGCGTGGAACGACATTTACAAGCACACGAAAGACTCCGAGGAGCCGGCCGACAAGGAAGTGCAGGCTGTGGCCAACATCGTCAAGGTGATGGGCTGGCTCCGTGCTACTGACGTGTTCGGACCGATTGTGTACACCAATGCCGGCAACGGAGACATTGCCCCCAAGCTGGACGCTCAGGACAAAGTGTACAAGGCCATGCTGGCCGACCTGAAGGAAGCCTCTCAAGTGTTGGGCGGTACGGCCACAAAGGTGCTTTCGGCTTACGACGTGATTTATGGCGGTAATCCGCAGAACTGGACCCGTCTGGCCAATTCACTGATGCTGCGTATGGCAGTACGTGTCCACTTCAAGGACATGGAGCTGGCAAAGGAATATGTGACGTATGCCTTGGACCCTTCACATGGAGGCGTCATTGAGAGCATGGCACAGGAAGCCAAGATTCAGAGTACCGACAAGCTGCCGCTGATGAATTCCATGCTGCCTACGGTGGAAGATTACGGAGAATGTCGTATGGGAGCCACCATCTGGGCCTACATGCAAGGCTATAAAGACCCTCGCTTGGCAGTCAATTTTGTGGCTGGGTCGTATGGTCTCCAGGCACTGCCTCCTACTAATAACAAGCCTCTCAGTACTTTTGCAAAAGCAGGTGCGGCAAAACCTAAAGTAGACGCTTCATCGCCTTTGTTCTGGTTACGTGCATCGGAAGTTTCTTTCCTGAAAGCGGAAGCGGCACTTTATCAGCTTACGTCCGGCAATCCGAAAGAACTGTACGAAGAAGGCGTGACCAAGTCGTTCGAAGAAAACGGCGTGAGCGGAGTCGCTTCTTACTTGCAGAGTACCCAGCTGCCGTCGGACGTTAAAGCCAATTCTCTGCGTTACAATTACCAGTATTCTTGTGTGCTTTCTACAGGCAACGTATCTCCGAAATGGAACGATGCAGACACAGAAGAGGTGAAGTTGCAGAAAATCATCACACAGAAGTATCTGGCACTTTATCCCAATGCCGTAGAAGCATGGACGGAATACCGTCGCACGGGTTATCCATATCTGCTAAAACCTGCTCATGACAAGGCCTATGCAAGTATCGGTGCGCCGGAAGATGCCCTTACACCCGAACGTTTCCGCTTTGCTCCGGCAGAATACGGTACGAACCCCAACATGTCGGAAGTGCCTACCCTGCTGGGGGGAGACGACCAGGGAGCGACCAAACTGTGGTGGGTGCGCGACAACCGTCCTAAACAACCGAAATAAAGATTACTGCTAAAATGTTTAAACACACCAAAAGATGAAAAGTATCATGAAATATATCGGAGCCTTGCTGGTAGTGGCAGGCTTCGTGGGTTGCTCCGACTGGAACATACCCGAAAGAGAGGTCTTCGACAACCAGCAGGGGCTGGAGAAATACATCCCGTTGCTGGAGGCAGAATCGGAAGCTGATCTGACACCTACCATGCGGGAATATTTTGCCAAACTCCGGGATTATCGCAAGACGCCTCACGTGAAAGGATTCGGATGGTTCGGTAACTGGACCGGAAGAGGCAGCAATGCACAGAACTACCTGAAGATGCTGCCCGACAGTGTGGACTTCGTATCCTTGTGGGGAACCCGTGGCAATCTCTCGGAAGAACAGAAGAAAGACCTGAAATTCTTCCAGGAAGTGAAAGGCGGAAAAGCTCTTCTGTGCTGGATTGTGCAGAGCTTGGGCGACCAGATGACTCCTCCGGGGCAAGACCCAACAAACTATTGGGTGGTGGAAAAAGGTAAAGGTGATTTCACGGAAGGTGTGAAAGCCTACGCCAATGCCATTTGCGACACCATCGAGAAGTACAACCTGGACGGTTTCGACATTGACTACGAACCTGAATACGGTCACTCCGGTACGATGGCCAATTCCGACCAGATTGCTGAGAAGTCAGGGAATACCCAGATGTTCGTGTTCATCAAGACCCTTTCCGACCGTCTGCGTCCTGCCGGAAGATTGCTGGTGATGGACGGACAGCCGGAGAAACTTTCTACGGAAGCCTCCAAGTATATTGATCACTATATCTACCAAGCATATTGGGAGAGGTCTACACGACGTGTGATTCGTAAAATTACCCAGCCGCATCTGGAAGACTGGGAGCGTAAGACCATCATTACCGTGGAATTCGAGCAAGGATGGCGGACCGGAGGAGTGGAAGGTTATGAGAGTGTGCGCAAGGAAATCAATGCCTATTCGGAAGGCCGTCAGATATTCGACTATGCTACCCTCGACCTCCCTGGTGGAAAGCGTATCGGAGGAATCGGTACCTACCACATGGAATATGATTTTGCCAATGATCCTCCTTATAAGTGGCTGAAGGAAGCCTTGTATTTGGGAAATGTAGTTTATCCGGGTAAGTTTGAATAAAAATTGAATTATGAAGAAAATAGTGTATTTGGGAGTCCTGGCCGGCAGTCTGCTGGTCAGCTCCTGCCAGAATGAATTATATAAAGACGCGGCCAGCGAATACCAGGCGTCGCAGGGAGCCTATATAAAGAGTGGAGAATCGTCGCAGGTCTTTGTGGAAGAAGGACAGGAAGTCGACGTGAAGTCCATTACCGTAGCCTTGGTGCAGCAAGAACAGACCTCCAGAACGGTGTCTGTGGAAGCGGGTAATGCCTCACAGCTGGAAGCATATAACAAGAAGCACGGTACCACCTACCTGATGCTTCCTCCTGAGATGTATGAGGTGAGCAAGGAAGTTGTGTTCGATTCGAAGCAGACCTCCCAGTTCTTGCCTGTGAAGCTGAAAAACGTGAAGTTTTCCTTGCAGGGAAGCTATGCGTTGCCCGTGAAACTGAGTGGCGGTACGGTGCCGGTCATCTCCGGAGAGGCCGAATCGCTGATTGTGCTGGAACAGCGTATCAATACCAAATGTTTGCGTATAAATGGTTCCGGTAGCGAAGACAGCAAGATGTTCCCGGACGACTTCAAGGTAGACCAGTGGACCATGGAAGTGATGGTGAACCGCAGCGCTTACTATCAGAACAACCGTTCCATCTGTGGTACTAAGCTGGTATCCGGATCGGGAGCCCTCGATGAGATTTACCCCCGTTTCGGCGACGTGACCATCCGTCCGAACCAGTTGCAGATAAAGACCGGTAATTCTCAGATTGACGTGCCTGCCGATGTGTTCTCAGCCCAGCCCGACACATGGTACATGCTTTCGTTTGTGTACGATGGCAAGAAGAATTACGTGTATGTGAACGGCGAACTGGTGGCCGACCGTGAAATCCGGACAGGTCCTTACGGACTGGTGGGCTTCTGGATTGGCGGTGCCAATGAGCTGGTGCGTGAGATACGTTTCTGGAAAACGGCCCGCACACCGCAGCAGCTGAAGCAGTTCATGTGGAAGATGGTAGACGGAAGTGACGAGAATCTGGTGTTGTATTATCCGTTGAACGGCAAGAAGCGTGATAAGGACACCGGCGAAATTACAGACGACGAGACCATGCTTTGGGACTGGAGCAACAATGCCAAGCATCTGAAGTTCCCTTCCGGAGCCAAGTTTGACGATAATGGCGGTAAGGGCTTTGTCTTCCCGCTTGTAGACTAGTTTTAGATTTTGATTGCGAAAGGCTGTCATTTCCTTCGGGAGATGGCGGCCTTTTTTTGTTGGTTTTTGTGGGAAAAGAAGTGCTGGAAATAGTTGTCTGTTTGATGTGTTTGAAAGGAAGGAGGCGAATAAATTAGTAAATAAAAAACTCTTTGTGGTTGATAAAATTATTGAAATTGCATATATTTGTAAACCGATAGATTATACATTAAGAACTGATAATTGAAATGAAACCTGAAGACTTGAAAAACATACGTAAAATGCGTGGCTTGACATTGGATGAGGTTTGTCAGAAACTGGATCGGCTGGTTTCCAAACAGGCTCTGTCTAAATATGAAACAGGAAAGATGCGTCCTTCATCTCAAGTATTAGAAGCATTGTTAAAAGTTTATCGTGTGTCATCTTCCAGCTTTCAGTCACATTTACCGGTGAAGATTGATGGATGGAATTTTCGTCGTGGAGAGTTGTTGTCTGCAAAAGAAGAGATGGCTATTAAAACAGAAGTCAATCGCTGTTTGCAGCAATATTTATGTTTGGAAGATAAACTGGGTATGCTTACTTCCTTTCAGCTTCCTTTTTCTTCTACACGATATACTTCTATTGATGATATGGAAACTGCGGCCGGGACTTTGCGGAAAAAATGGAATTTAGGGAGAGATGCCATTCCATCGGTTTGTCGTATGATGGAGAATGTAGGTGTAAAAGTGATAGAATTGGATTTGGATGAACGAGTAGACGGGCTTAGTGGATGGGTAAACCGGAGAATTCCTTTTGTTGTGTTGAATCAGCGTAACGTTACAGTGGAACGGAAACGTTTTACAGCTTTGCACGAATTGGGACATTTATTGTTTCATTTCTTAGAGAACCTTGATATACGTACGAAAGAGAAGTTTTGTCATCGTTTTGCATCGGCTTTATTGTTTCCAATGGAGATAGCTTACGAAGCTTTTGGGAAAAAACGTTCAACCCTTTCGCTTGAAGAACTTGTGGAGTTGAAGAATGCTTATGGTATGTCTGTAGCAGCTCTTGTACATCGGGCAAAAGATTTGCATGTGATAACAGAAGTATATTACAATCGTATTTTTGATGAATATATTAAGAAAAACAAGTTGGAAGAAGGGTGGGGAGGATACCTTTTAACAGATAAAGCGGAGCGTTATCATAGAATGGTGCGTCGTGCCTTGTCCGAGTCGATTATGACTGAGAGCGAGTTGCAGGCATTGTGTAGTGATTCAATGGAAAATATAATAAAAGAGATACATATATTATAACATGAATAAGTATGCGGTTTAAATTACAATTAGAAGTCAATAAAAGAGCATTTGGTAACCGGTTACCTATTAATTATCAATATGAACAGTCGGCTGCAATATATAGAATCTTAGCGCGCGCAGATAATGATTATGCTACCTGGCTTCACGAAAACGGTTATCGTATGGAGAGTGGGAAGACATTCAAATTCTTTTCTTATTCCCGTTTTGAGATGGAAAGATACAAGATATTGCGTGAAGAAGGGCGGATGCTGATTTTGTCGGACACGGTAGAGTGGCAGATTAGTTTCCTGCCGGAGAAAAGCACTCAAAGTTTTATCCAAGGGGTGTTCATGGAGCAGGTGTTTGAGATTGGTGACCGGAAGTCTGCTGTACAGTTTATTGTGCGTAATATAGAGGTGATGCCTTCTCCTGAATTTACGGAAGAAATGACGTTTCGGACTTTGTCGCCAATGTGTTTGAAGCTTCGTCAGGGGGGAAGAAAAGTTGACTATTTGTCTCCTCTGGATAAGGAGGCTTCTTATATACTGTTTCAAGGACTTACAGAAAAATATTCTTTGTTTTATGGAAATGAATGTCCTTTTCATGTGGAAGACTGTCACTTGGAGGTTCTGAACCAATCTAAATCTGCCTTGATAAAGATAAAGGCAGATACTCCTCAAGAAACCAAGGTGCGGGGTTTTATGTGTAGAATGAGGATTTCTGCTCCTCTAGAGCTGATGAAGTTAATGTATGAAGCAGGTGCTGGGAGCCTTTCTTCAATGGGATTTGGATTTCTGGAGGTCGAAAAATAACTCCCCAACAAAATAGTTGGGGAGTGTGGTGCGATTGTAATATTAAAATACTAGCTTTCAATTCCTCATTGCTAAAGTACGATTATGATATATAAGATACTAGTTGTAATCCTATAAGTTTAAGGAAAAATAACGTATTGCTTATATTAAAATACTAGTGGGTAAACTATATTTGTACCTAAGAGGAGAAAGTTCGATAGAGGGTATTTTTAATTGAATATTATATGTTAAGATTTTTATTTTGTTGCTATGAATATAATTAGTCATTATACCGGAAATCCAATGGTCAATAATGCTTTGATGACGATAAAAGCATTGGCTGGATTGGATGATGTGCGGGACATTACTACAGATGTTTTGCGTACCATGATGAGGAGGGTGTGCGATGAACTCCCTTATTCTCTGATGAGTCTGAATCTGCGTTTCAAAAGTTATACGATGCTTTTTACGAAAAATGGGCCATTATACAATGATAAGAAACTCGGTCAGAAGATATACGAAACGCTGTTGTTTAAGATTGTGGATGGCTTTGAAGCAGAAGGAGACAAGCAATGTAACTTGACAGGATTACATTATACTAAAACTTTCTCTGATTTTATGCTGGAAACGTTGGTCAGTTTAGGAGTGCCGGAGAAAGAAGCGAAGAAAAAGGATTTGACTTTAAACAGATGCTGGTTTCCTTTATTGGGGGGATTAGGTTCCGATGCACAGTCTCTTCCTAGGGCGAGAGAGACGTATAACGTACATCCTATTTGCGTGGTATTGTTACAGTTTCTACCTTTCAGTGCTTACATTTATAAGAAAGGTATTCTGCTTGTTGATTCTACTGCTTTGGAGTTTTGTGAGGAATTCGTAAAAGAGAAAGTGGAAGACTTGATTGAAAAAGTAAAAGAAGTAGTCACTACGAATGACCCGATTGAAAACATGAAGGGAGCTACAAAAGGGAATTATATTTTGGAAGCACTGAAAGTCATGGAAAAATGCAAGGCCGATTGTGAATATGCAGATGTGAACTTGTGGAGTTTCTCGAATTCGGGTGCAGGTGCCAGTTGTTCTATAGACAGAGTACCTAATGAATTACTTAAACGGCTGGCTGTATTGCGTAAACGTCATAAGGGAGAACTGACATATATATTGAATACTCCGGCGTTGAGTTCAAGCTTCTTGGAATGTTTGTCTGATAACAAGGAATGGTCAGGCCTTTATCCGGCTAAAAAATATGAAGGGGTTAGTGTGGAGTTTTTCGAGTCTTATTGGAATGCTATTCATCAAGAGAAAAAGACTGCAATGGCCCAGTATATATCTGGCCTGATAATGAAATATAAAGATGTAAAAGATGACGCTGTGTTGAGTAAAACTGATGCTTATGATGCAAAAAATGATTATACGTCATTGCTGAACAGAATACTGTGGCGGGCAACAGGAAAAGGAGACTGGTCAATGAGTTGTCAGATAGCTATCCTGGATGATCCTGAGTCCTTGCCCATTTCATATCGTTGTTTTCAGATTTATAAATTGGTGCATTTTTACTATCTAAAGGGGGTATCCATTTCTGATTGTCCTCCACTGAATGTCAAGAACACGATGGCATTCCGGTTTTGTGCGAAGATGATTCATCTGATGGAAAGTTCTTCTGATTATCTGCGGGAAAAAGATCGTGTCCCGGAATTTCGATATGGGGAGCAAACTAATGATGTAGATCCTTCTGTATTTGATAAACTATTGATAGAGAACGCCTGGAAGGACGGAATTTACCGTTTGTATCCATTGTTTTATACTACGAATGGCAAGAAAAACATATACGGAGTCTGTGCTTTGTTGAGATTGTATGATGGAAATAGAGAAGATTTATCTTTAGAGGAAGACAACATAGAATTTCCTGTTCAGCCGTTGGATGTAGATATAAAGAAATGGTTAGACCGTATGAATGAATTTACTTGTCAATATGTAGCATATAGATTTAGGGATGCGGTGGACAGGTCAAAATATGTAACGCTATGTAACAAGATTAAACGTTCAATCCCTCGTAGCGATTTACGATTACAGATGATATGGTTTTATTCTATCTTGCAACGTCTGAATGAAAGTGGTAAAGGATGGGATGAATATGACTTGATTTATGATCCTTGGGGTAATTATGCGTTCAAGACATTCTTATTTACTTTCAGACTCAAACTGAATGAAATTTCTTCAAATGATATTGTAAATAATTAATAACCTTAAAAATAGAAAGTTATGTCAGAACAAATTAAAAACATTACAGGAAATGTGTTGTGTGATGCAACCGCGACTTTTTTGAATGGTGCCGGATTGGCAACTGGAGAAGATCAGAATACAGTAATCCCAAAGACTTTCAAGGAAACTGTGAATGGACGCAAGGAAGAAGTTCCTTACGTGTCAGCACAAGCATGGCGTCGTTGGCTCAGAAATACCGTGAATGAAGAAAATGGTTGGCAACCCAGTGAACTACATGCTATTGATACGAATACGAAAGGTTCTACTTCAAAAATTGCCACAGAATTAGACCCTGTTATTTATCCGGAGGATGACTTGTTTGGATATATGAAGAGTGGTTCTAAAGGTGAGGAGAGTATTCAACGTACGTCTCCTTTCAAAACTTCCATTTTGAAAGGAATCCCAAAAATGCGTGCCTTGACGGTGGATAATGCTTTTGTTTTTCCAAAAGATGGAACTCCTTTACCTTATTCAACTCGTTTCTATGCTACCCATCTGGAAGGATTCTTTAATTTGGAATGTTACCGCTTGGGATGTTTCGTGAATACGCCGTCTCGTGTGGAGCTGTCAAAAGATCTGGTAGAAAAATATAAAGAAATTCTTGTGGAGGATAATTCACAGAAAAATGTACAAGTCTACACGCTTCAGAATGCAGAACAACTGAGATGCGAACGTGCTGCAGGTTTACTGAAAGGGCTGGTACATCTCCGTGGAGGCGCAAAGATGGCTGCGTTTGGAGCTGATGTCTCTCCTAAAGTGATTGTATTTGCAGGAATGTCATCCGCAAATCCTTGCTTCAATAACCTATATATAGGAGACGGTGAGCGTCCGAAGTTAAATGTGGATTTGTTGAAGGAATTAGCTGAAGATTATAAAGACAAACTTCAGACTCCCGTTTGTATTGGAATCCGAACAGGATATCTGGAGAACGAAGCAGAAGTGAAAGCATTGAATGGGGATACATTTATAGTGGATAGCCCTGTCAAAATAGTCGAAATGTTTGTAGATAAATATTTGAAGTAATGGATAAAGTACTGGAAATACAGTTTTCAGGCTGGACTGCTACTCCTCGTCTTCCGTTTGTTCTTTCCGGAAATGCCCTATGTATGCCAGTACCTCCTTATTCTACTATTTTAGGAATAATAGGCTGCTGTTTGGGGCGTTTTGTGTCCTGCAACGAAGTGAAGGTCGGTTTCCGGTATCTTTATGATACGGATTCTTTGGATATAGAAACCCGGAGGAGGTTGCAGTTTGATGGGAAGAAAATAAAGAACCACGATAAAGGGAGTGATGCATATACGCGTGAATTTCATACGAACCCTGATTTAACCATCTGGATTGACCGTATAGACTGGAAGGAGTATTTTGAGTCTCCTATAGGAACTCCGACATTAGGACGTTCGCAAGACTTGCTCCAAATTAAAAAAGTATGTGTCAAAGAGGTGGTACCTATATCAGAAGGAACTTTGAAAGGTTGTATGATTCCTTTTGATGCAAATCAGATTATACCCGGTCAGCTTGTGCAGATTGCAGAGTCTTATGCCGAAGGAGAGAAAATTGGGAGCGGAAGAATCCCTGTAAATCCGATGATGTTTGTAGCTGTGCATAGTGAGGGAGTACATGTGAAATGTGCTAATTTGTATCGAACTTTGGATGAGCAGTCTATAGATTTTTATATGCATACGTTTGCGATATGAATATAGAAGATATAAGGAAAGTAAGGGCTAAAAGTGATGGTACCACTTTATATGAGCATACTTGTATGGTAATAGAGACAGGACTGAAGTTACTTCAGTCACTGTCTTTATCGGATGCTGAAAGAGCTTTTTTAACGCAAAATTTTGTTCCAGCTGCGATTCTGCATGATTTAGGAAAGGTACATCCTACTTTTCAGAAAAGACTGAATGGGGATAAATATGCCAGTATCCGTCACGAATTGGTCTCTGTTTGGTTTGCAAAAACTTTTTTGGAGGTAAACGATGCAGTGCTGTTCGCTGTTGGAACACATCATAAAAGCGTAGAGTCAGACTCTTGCGAAAGGTCTTTGGATATGCAAGATCTGAATGACATCAGTATTTCAGTGGATGAGGGAGCTTATTTGCCATTTTCTGAAGGAACCATGTGCTTGGAAACTTTACAGTCATGGCTTTCTTTGTTTGCAGAAGAATTTGTTTACAGACAAGAGGGGTTAGAAAAAATTCCGTCGACTTTCTGTTACATGTTCAGAAAAAGTAAGCAAGTAAAGGCAGTGCCTTTCCTGAAAGACCGGCAGCATTTCTCTCTGTTGAGAGCTTTCTTGCAAGCGGCAGATCATTTGGCCTCTGGAGGCCGGGTAGAGATTCCTGATTACCAGTTGATATCTTTGGATGATTTCCAGCCACACGACAAATCCACTAAGTTCCCGTTTCGCCATTTCCAAGAGAAATTACAACAATGGAAAGGGGATGCAGTTCTGCATGCACCTACAGGATCAGGCAAGACGGAAGCTGCTTTAAGCTGGGTATATGCCAATCAGTTGGAAGGCAATCGTTTGTTTTATCTGTTGCCTTATACAGCCTCCATCAATGCGATGATGAAGCGTCTGTGCGATGTATATAATCGTTCGGAAGTAATGATACAACATTCTAAATCTTTGAATTTTATCTATAACGAATTGTGTGAGGAGTCTTCGAATGTAATTCCCGATTATATAGAACTTGAGCAAAAAGCCCGGAGCCTGAATTCTCTGTCGCGTGAGGTCTATTTCCCGGTAAAAATTATGACTTTACACCAGCTATTACGGGTACCTTGTCATGGAAAAGGATGGGAGTTTTCTATGTTGGAATGTCAGAATGCCTTGTTTGTCATTGATGAATTTCATGCGTATAATGCTTTTTTGACTGGGAAAATGCTGGGAACGGTTAAGATTTTCAGGAATATTTTTGGAGCTAAGTTCCTGTTTATGTCTGCTACTATCCCAGATTTCCTGTTGAAGGAAATTGTAGAGCAGATTTATGAAGGAGATTATTCCCGAATCATTCATCCGGATCCAGCTTTTTCATCAGATGCCTGTGTGATGGGCAGGAAACGCCATCATTTGATTTGTCATGTACAAGAAAATATAGGTCAGTATATTGGTCAGATTGAAGCTGATTTGGATAGCGGCATGTCTGTGCTGGTTGTGGTCAATAATGTGAAAACTTGTCAGCAGATTTATCAGGAAATAGATTTTGATGATTCGAAGAAGATGATGCTACATGGCGGATTCAATCAGAAATCAAGGAGAGAGATAGAACATTTTGTGACGCATGCAGATAGAAGCAAACGTCCTCAGTTATTGGTAGCCACACAAGCGGTTGAAGTAAGTTTGGATATAGACTACGATACTGCTTATATCGAAAATGCTCCTATAGATTCCCTGATTCAACGTTTAGGTCGTGTAAATCGCGCTGGAAAACTGGTGGATGTTTCTGGTCATAAGAAAATGGCCGATGTACATCTCTTTGAGGAAATAATAGGTAAAACTCCTTTTTATGATGAGCAGTTATTGCGAGATACCTGGATTGTAATGTCAGAGTTGGATGGTAAAAACTTGTCGGAGGATGATTTGATTAGGGCTTGCAATGACGTGTATAAAGATGGATATTCCGAACAGCAAAGAAAGGATTTTGAACAGGGATTGAACTCTGTTTCTAGTTTTGAAAAGAAATGGATTGCTGGGATATGTGAAGACTGGGCTGATGAAATATTGGATCAGAATAATCAGAAAGTAGATGTGTTGTGCTATAATCTGAAAGAAGAATATTGTAGTCTGGTGGAACAGAAACGTTATATTGAAGCAAATGAATTGTTGGTTTCTGTATATCCTTATCATTTGAATAGAAAAAATCGTTCAAAGGATATAGATGTATGGATTGCAGAGGAATTATTCTATGATGAGAAACAAGGTTGTATAGAAAGGGAGCCTGATTGTTATGAGATAATATAATGAATAAACATGCAAATTACTGGTACACACTTTAATTATTATCAGGTATGCAAACGTAAGCTTTGGCTGTTTGCAAATGGCATTAATTTTGAACATACCTCCGACCTTGTGTTTGAGGGTAAGCTGATTCATGAGGATTCTTATCCTCAGCGTTCGGCGAAATATGAAGAGATTGAGTTGGATGGAATAAAGGTTGATTATTATGATACCAAGAATAAGGTGATTCATGAAATCAAAAAATCGAATAAGATAGAAAAGGCCCATGAATGGCAGGTAAAGTATTACTTGTATGTGTTTGAGAAGAATGGGATTGAAGGAGTGACTGGCTTGCTTGAATATCCGGTTTTAAGAAAGACTCAACCAGTCAATCTAACAGATTCAGATCGAGAAAAAATAGAAGAAATGAAGGCGGACATCGAGAATATTATTTCAGGTGTGCAATGTCCACCTTTGGTACAAAAGTCATTGTGTCGTAATTGCAGTTATTATGAATTTTGTTATTGTAAGGAGGTGGAAGAATGAAGAAAACCTTTTATTTGTTTAATCCTGGTATTTTAGAGAGAAAAGATAACACATTAAAGTTTACTCCTTGCACAGAAGAGGGAGAAGATACTCCTGTTTCTTCCCAGCCCCGTTATTTGCCAGTGGAAGATATCAGTGAGTTTTATGTGTTTGGTTCATTGCGTGCGAATAGTGCATTGTTTAATTTTCTAGGGCAGAAAGATATTGCTGTCCACTTTTTCGATTATTATGAGAACTACACGGGATCCTTCATGCCTAGAGACAGCTTGCTTTCCGGGAGAATGTTGTTGGCACAGACCTCCCATTATCAGAACCTCAAGAAAAGAATGTGTATTGCTCAGAAGTTTATTGAAGGAGCGGCTTATAATATGATTAAGAACCTTCAATATTACAATCGGCGAGGGAAGGATATGGAAGAATTAATAGCTCTGATGAAAAAACTTTCTGCTCAGATACCTCAAACCGGTAGCACGGAAGAACTGATGGGAGTAGAAGGTCAGATAAGACAATATTATTATACGGCATTTAATTTGATACTGAATGACTTTGAAATGGGTACTCGTACCAAACGTCCTCCACAGAATGAGGTAAATGCGCTGATTTCCTTTGGTAATATGGTGTGCTATACGCTTTGTTTGCGTGCCATTCATCAAACCCAGCTGAATCCCACTATCAGTTATTTGCATACACCGGGTGAGCGTCGTTACTCTTTGGCTTTGGATATTGCGGAAATCTTTAAACCCATTATCGTAGACCGAGTGATCTTTAAGGTCTTAAACCGAAAGGAGATTCAGGAAAAACATTTTGATTGGAAGTTGAACAAATGTTTGCTTAATTCTACGGGAAAGAAGATATTTGTAAAGGCTTTGGAAGATCGGTTGCAGGAAACCATTCAACATCGCTCTTTAAAACGTTCAGTCAGTTACAAGCATCTTGTGAAACTGGAATGTTATAAATTAGCCAAACATTTGTTGGGAATGGAAGAATATAAACCTTTTAAAATGTATTGGTGATATGTATGTTATTTTAGTATATGATTTTGGAGAGCGGAGAGTAGGAAAAATGTTGAAATTGTGCCGAAGGTATCTGAACTGGATTCAGAATTCTGTTTTTGAAGGTGAAATTTCAGAGGCCCGTTTAAAAGAATTGCTGATGTTATGTGATAAATTTATGGAAAAAGAAGAAGACAGTATAATCATATTTAGTGGTTCTTCCCAATATACGATGGATAAGCGAATTGTGGGAAAAGAACGTTCTAGTATAGACGTCTTTCTTTAAATCAAGATTGTCGATGTGACATCTGTTCTTGTTTCCTGGCAATTTTTTAGCCTAATAGTTCTTTGACTTATTGAAACACAGGTATTTATAGAAATGTCGATGCCTAAGGAAATTTTTAGGATTAGGCATCGACATTTTTTTCTTGTAATTTTAATATATTTGCATCCTGTAATGACTTTATTTTCAAGATATAATAGAAATGAAAATGAGGGGGGTTTAATCGTACCTTATGGAATTGAAATTACCGAATATTGCTGTACTACATACGATAACAATGGTTTAATCGTACCTTATGGAATTGAAATTTTTCATTACCGACTTCAAGTCACTGTCCTTGATGGTTTAATCGTACCTTATGGAATTGAAATAATCTATCGGCGTATCATTCTTTTCAGAAAATCCAGGTTTAATCGTACCTTATGGAATTGAAATCATTCATCCGATACGTCCTCACATCCTTCATCATCGGTTTAATCGTACCTTATGGAATTGAAATTTGCCGATGTGCGCAAGCAGAACGAACTTCTGGCGGGTTTAATCGTACCTTATGGAATTGAAATTAAATCTTGTCAACCTTATTAGCTGTTATGGAATTGGTTTAATCGTACCTTATGGAATTGAAATGTTCCATGAAGCCTTCAAAGATTGTCGGGTCAATAGGTTTAATCGTACCTTATGGAATTGAAATCGGCTTTCCCGTCTGCGAAGACCATAAAGTCTTTAGGTTTAATCGTACCTTATGGAATTGAAATTAATTTTTTATATTTAAATAATTCTCAGTAAAATCAGGTTTAATCGTACCTTATGGAATTGAAATCCCAGTTGAATCCGGTCACTTCCGATTCATCCCACAGGGTTTAATCGTACCTTATGGAATTGAAATGCCTCGCACGGAGCAGACCGTGCAGAGAGAGAACCGGTTTAATCGTACCTTATGGAATTGAAATTATAGTTGTCGGAGAATACATACACGTCAACCGTTGGTTTAATCGTACCTTATGGAATTGAAATAAGATGTCTACTCGCACTCCTCCTAAGTCCTTATAGGTTTAATCGTACCTTATGGAATTGAAATACAACAGACGGGCGGAGCTGCCTGTCTGCTGAAGGGTTTAATCGTACCTTATGGAATTGAAATTCTCCTGACGAATGCGCAGCATTCTTTCTACCTTGGTTTAATCGTACCTTATGGAATTGAAATTTGTCACAGCCGGAGTGGCATACGCATCTACGAAGTTTTAATCGTACCTTATGGAATTGAAATGGGTGTCGGCCATTTCCTTGAATCGTGCGTTGATCGGTTTAATCGTACCTTATGGAATTGAAATTTTGTTCTGAGAATTTTTCAAGTTGTTGTTCTGTTAGGTTTAATCGTACCTTATGGAATTGAAATTAATACGTGGTGTAGGCTTTTTTGAAAAGACCTATGGGTTTAATCGTACCTTATGGAATTGAAATTGTACTGAGAATATCATATTTACTAACTTCTACTACTGGTTTAATCGTACCTTATGGAATTGAAATTGAATTTGTTTGGCTAAATACAAATCAAAAGGAAGTTTAATCGTACCTTATGGAATTGAAATTGAGGATTTAACTAGGTATGATAAAAATAATGTATTGTTTTAATCGTACCTTATGGAATTGAAATCGATTTTTTAAACCAGTTAGTTAACGGTCGTTTGAGTTTTAATCGTACCTTATGGAATTGAAATTGATAGAGCAGATTGGGGCGGCGTACATGGGCAGGTTTTAATCGTACCTTATGGAATTGAAATGGATTCGGAGAAAGCGTCAAACAGCCACAATAGGAGTTTTAATCGTACCTTATGGAATTGAAATTTTTCTGAAATCCTTACATTCAGATTCACTTCCAAATGTTTTAATCGTACCTTATGGAATTGAAATCCTACTACAAGCCGGAACCCGGAAAGGTGTACATCCGTTTTAATCGTACCTTATGGAATTGAAATTATGTATCTCAACTATATATTCTCCATTTTTGATAAATGTTTTAATCGTACCTTATGGAATTGAAATTCAAAAACGCCGGGTAAGCATTCTATTTTCCGCCTTGACGCACATTATTCACAAACCTACCTTTGCGCCATAACCAAATAACAACAATGATTATGGCGAAAGAAAAAGTAAACTATCAGGAGGTATATGACCTCTACCAGTTATGCAGCGAGACCAAGGATCTTCGGGAGTTCTGTGCTGATTATGGAGTAAACTACGACAAGTTCATGAACTGGCAGCGTCACCAGCTGTGGAGCGAGAAGTTGGGTAAGACAGTTCAGACTGAACAACCCAAGGTTGCCAAAGTCCAGATAACCGGCAAGCCTTGCAACAGTCCAACCGTGAAGATGGAAGTGAAACAGCCTGAAGGCGAACCGCCAATAAAATGGGTTAAGTTACAACTGACATCCGGCGCAACACTGTTTCTAAGAAATACCACCGTTCTTGACCTGAGTCTGTTGCTTAATAAAATGATAGGATGATATGCTTGGACTGAGTGCTAACCTGAACTATTACCTGTTCAACGGTAATGTGGATTTACGGAAAGGTATCTTCCGTCTGTGTGAGAGTATAAGGGAAGAGATGTCACTCGATCCGAGTGATACATCCAATGTATATATGTTCATGTCCCGTAACCGCAAGGTCGTGAAGATACTTCATTACGAACGCGGTTTTTATGTGCTTTATGAGAAACGTCCAGTCATGGGTAGATTCAAGAAACCTGTATTTGATGAGGTCTCCAAATGCTACCGGATACAATGGTCGGATATGGCCTATCTTACGGAAAGCATAGTGGTTGACAAGATGTACGTTAGTCCGAAATATTAATATTAATACACTGATTATCAATAAAATAATATAAAAATAAACGGTAAAAAGTTTGCGTAACTGCCTGATTTTTCGTACCTTTATATCATGATTGATGAAAGAGCATACGAGTTACTTTGCTGCCAGCTGGGTCTGGCAAATGAGGAAAAGGCTGGGCTTCGCAAACAGGTAAACGAACTGATTGCGAGGCTTAAGGCTATTGAAGAATCAAACAAAGAGAACTCCAAGGCTCTGGTTGATACAATCAATGAGTTGTCCGCAACAGTCGAAAACTATCGAAAGGAAATGGAACTTATGAGAAAGCAGCTTGAGGCAAAAGACGAGGTGAACATGATGCTGGCAAATGAGGTTTCCAATCTCAGGCTTCAGCTTGAGGACAGCAGGAAACATCGTTTCGGCCGTACCTCCGGGCAAAGAAGGCTGCTGAACAACCGTAACATTGACAAGTCTGCGATGGAGAAGTCCGAGTATGACGGCTCTGATAAGAAAGATGATAATAATAAGGCAGATGGTAACGGTACTGGCAGCAATACCTCTTCCGGTAACGTACCTGCACAGAACTGCAGGCCTTCAAGGAAAAAGGAAACAGCTCCCCGTGCAGAAAAGACCAGGCTGAAGGTGGATAAGGTAGTTGTTCATGAAATAGAAGATTATTACCAACTCCCGGATGGTGCAAGGCTTATGAACCGTAACGGAATGGCTGATGTGTGGGAATACAGGGTCATAGAACATGTAAGGGCTCATAATGTGGAGCATGTGTACAAGGTGGCGAGGGTAAAGCTTGCCGACGGCACTTTCACAAGCACGATGGAGCATCCGCTGAAAAACCTTGGAGGAATCTTCTCTCCTGAACTGCTTGCCCGCCTGCTTTGTCTGAAATATGACTTCAGCATGCCTGAAAATAGACAGATAAGGCTGCTTGCAAGAGAAGGTATCCATATAAGCAACACCACGCTGAACAGCTATATCCATAACGGAATCGCCAAACTAAAGGAATTTATCGGAGATGCATTCAAGGAGTTTGTACAGAGGGCAAAATACCTTATGGTTGATGAGACTACCGAACTCGTTGGAGTTGAAACACCGGAAGGTAAGGCTTACAGGAGAAAGTACTTATGGGCTTTCTTTGCAAAGCATATAAAGATGGTCTATTATCACTATAACAACGGCAGCAGGTCTTCCGATACGGCAAAGTCGTTCCTGGAATATTTTATGGGAACCATATCCACTGACGGATATACGGTTTACAGGATGTTTGACGGAGAAGCCTCAAAGGTGCTTCACATAGGATGCTGGACGCACTGCAGGAGGTTGTGGGTTGATGCCTTGCCTTCAGACAGGACGGCGATGGACATAATAAATCCTATCGGTGATATGTTCAGAAATGAAGACCTGTTCCGTATGATGAAACTCAGCGGCGAGCAGATTAAGGAAAAAAGACTTAAGCTTACGGGACCGATTCTTGAGCGTATCCATCATAAGGTGGTCGTGATGATGCAGGATACCAAAATCATGGCAAACGAACTGATGAGAAAGGCCGTGAACTATACGTTAAACCAGTGGAAGTCCTTGAGAAATATCCTCAAGGACGGTTCAGCGGAAATATCCAACAATCTCTGTGAGCAAAGAATGAAACCTGTAAAGCTGCTGCTCAAGAACTGTATGAATATAGGAAGTGAGGCAGCCGCAGAAAACTCGGCATTCATCTTCTCTCTGATAGAAAGCTGCAAACTTAATGACATAGATCCTCAGGATTACCTGAAGCACTTGTTTGAATGTATTCTTCATGGTAATAACTGCGACAGGAAGGCTCTTCTGCCATGTTTTTATAAACCGGAATCATTACTGTCCCGTTAAAAATGGAAATTGGTCTTTGAAATAATTGAAATATAGTC